>JBBIMT010000022.1:0-10434 GCA_037444265.1 bacterium | reverse complement strand
TTCAAAAGTATAGTTTAAATAGCGCTTTTTTTCAAGAATCTACTCAATGTTTTACTCCTTAAGACGCAAAATGCCAATTGGAGTTTGTTCTGAAGATTGCCCAAGGGGATTATCTTTAATTGCCATCTGAAGAATTTTTGTATTAACTCCTGGACTTGCAGCTAATATTTCCACTCCTAAATCATTAGCATCAACGATCGCACAATCAACCATTAGTTTTTTTTTAATTTGATTTACTATTTTTCGAGGATTTTTGGGAGCCAAAATAGCATAGTGATTATAAGGTGGTAAAGCATAAGGCACCGGCCCATCGATTCCGGCTACAGCTCGACCAGCAATTAAATAAAATACGCCACGGATACCAAAGGGTTTGGTAATAAAAGAAAAAAAACTAGCAAGTAAAATTCGCCAAAGACCAACCTCTGAAATCGCCAACTGCATTGTTTCAGGCATTGCGATGCCGATACCGTAAGGATTTTTATAAACGAACTTAGATAAAAATTTCGCCCACAATGATGGTTGAATATCCGTAATTTTTATTGCCCGTCCCTGAGTGATGGCAACCATTTTTTCAGAAATGAAAACAACATCTCCTTTTTTATAAAATGGCAAAACATATTTTTGAATCACCTTTAAAATATCATCTTTGTCAGTGATAATATGAGTCTTTATAGGAAAACGAAGATATATTTTATCATTTAATTGGATTTCCAATTTTTTACCAGGGTTTGCTTTCATAAGTTAAAAATAATCAATACTACTTTTATCGCGTAAACTAAATTAAAAAATTATCAAAAATTCAAACTAACAAACGAAATAATACTTTTTCAATTAGCTTAAAGATTTAAAATAAAATCAAAAATATTTCAACATCAAAAGTATAACTAATTGTTTGCTCATGCCTTCAGTTATGTATTATTACTAAAGTACCAATTTCGGCCCACTGATAAACCTTTTTAGCGACACCCTCATCAAGTCTAACACAGCCATGAGAAACTCTCTTACCTAAATCTTTTCTGGTTTCTTTTACGCCATTAATATAAGGAAGTTCATGTATCCCGTTTTCGCTTTCTCCAGCATAATAAATACCTAACCAATAAGGCATTTTATAATGTACTCCCCCTATGTAACCGTGCGCCATTTCATATTTCGATTGCACCTGAAAACGGCCTATTTTAGTATCACGGCCTGGTGCACCGGTTGAAGTTAAATATTCCCCAATTAAAAAACCGTTTTGATAAGTGTAGAACTTTTGATCTGATATATCAATTTCAATACATTTTCCAAATTTAATCTCAGAACAAGGGCCATTCAAATCTCTTTCAACTACCTTTAATTCTTCAACCTTAGGAAAGTGTGACTGAATATCAAAAATACTGTCATCGTCTTGATAAATAACGCCAAAAAAATCGCCTTGAATAAAATTTTCCTGTGTATCAACTGTTGCATTTGACGCAATTATTTTTTCTGGTTCATCGGAAAAAATAAAAAAATACACCCCTTCAAATGCCAAAATTAGGATTAAAAATAAAGTAAAAAAGTAATTACTAAGCATTTAACACTGAAGTTATTTTTAATTCTGTAATTTCATCGATTTTTTGGTTATATTCTTTGACTATTTTTTCAAGCGCATCTTTATATTTAAACTTTTGATCCTCGGAAATAATTTTTTCTTTTTGCGCTTTTTCGAATTCTTTTATAAATTCTTCCCTTAAACGACGCAAATTAATTCTTGACTGCTCTTTTATTTCTTTTAGTCTTTTTACAATACGTTCTTTATCATCTCCGGTTATAGGCGCTAAAGAAAGACGAATATAATCTTGCTCCTGTACTGGCGTAGCTCCAATATTAGCTTCGAAAATTGCAGAAATAAGATCTTTAATAATATTTTTATCCCAAGGTTCAATAATTAAAGTCCTTGGTCCTTGCGCTCTTATGGCGCATAATTCTTTTAATTTCATAATATATCCTTGATATTTAACCTGGATATCCTCAACAAGCGCCGGACTTGCCGATAAAACAGCAGCATTTTTTAATTTTTCTTCAAGCATTAAAATGACCGCATTAAATTTTTCTTTGATTTTTGTTTGATCGAAAATCATATTATTAATTCTTTATTAAATTTTGAGGATATTAATCATTTGCTAGTTCCTAAATATAATTCACTAAAAGATTGTGTATCCGGTGTAATAATACTAATGAAAAATTTACTTGGATTTTTTATTAAACGCCAACTTACACCATCATTATCACTTAAATAAATATTAAATCGCGAATATAAAATTATGTGTTTTTTGTTGTTATATTTAACTTCGGTAATGCCGTTAATTGAAAAAATACTTTTAGATAAAACAATTTTTTTTCGAGTAAAATTGTAGCCGCCATCTTTAGAAATAAAAAGCTCATTGTTTGATATAATTAAAATATCATCTTGCGCCCAAAAAGCAGTAAAATTATGTTTAAATCTTTCGAAATTAGTTAAATATTCAGTTAAATTTTGATAATTTTGGCCATCATCTGATCTTAAAAAAGAATTTTTAGAAATCAAAAAAAAGGCTTTAAATTTCTGGTTATAAAAAACTTTTAAAATTTTTTCTTTTAAAAAAGAAATCGTCCGCCAAGTAATTCCTTTATCTTCTGATTTTATTACCTGGCCATCGCTTAAAAAAACAACAATTTCACTCAACCCTAAAGCGAAAATACGTAAGCCATTAGCTGGCGATATTGGACGATATAATTCCTTTATTTCATTATTATTTAAATTAAGGCTCCTAATCGATGCGAGATTTTGAGGGGTAGATGTTAAATAGTAGATGTAAGAAAAATCGTCTTGGAAAATTGCAAAGTCAATAACTTTATCGATTGGCATTTTCTCGAAACTTAATCCTTTGTCTTTAGATAAATAAATGGTTCCTTCTTTTGTTAAAAGAAAAATATTCAAATTAAAAGCCACAATCTTTGAAATATTAAAAAGCGAAGGCAATTTCACTTTAGTATCCATTACATCAGACCAAGAAAAACCTCCATCTTGAGAAACAAATAAAACTCCTGGAGCTTGTGTTTGCACTTCTTTTTGCGGTTTAAACAAGACAGTAATAATAAGCGCCACAACGCTTAAGATGATAATGAAAATAATAATTATTTTCAAAGCAAAATTCATACAAAACGAAAAAATTATAAATTAAAATGCAAATCCAAATTTATATTCGTTAAATTTAAAACTAAGGCAGGGTTCTAAAAGCCAATGCATCAATTAAAAGTTTGAACGAAACGCTTTTATCTTTAATTATAATTGATTTTGCTTTTAAAATAAACTCAGCTTCTTGAGTAAATTCAAAGATTGGATTTTTATATATTAAGTAGTTTAAAAAACCAAGTAAAATATCAAGAAATAAAATTGCTTGAGATTTATTTTCTGTATTTAAATATTGCTCAAAAAAATTAAGTCTCGTTACAAGAGGAGCGTTTATAATTTTTAAATAATTATTTAAAAAGATATCTACTTTTTTAAAAAAATTTAAATCTGTCAACATATGCAGCGCCAGACCTGGTTTTTTACCAGAATAAATCATGATTTTTTGTAAAATTTTGCTTTCGATATTTTTATTTTGCGCCTGAATGAAATTTTCCATTTCTTTATCTGAAAGAGCGTTAAATTTGATTTTAAAAAATCTTGACACCAGAGTAGGAATAACAATGTCAAATTGACTAATAAAAATAAAAATATTATTTTCAGGAGGTTCTTCGATGATTTTTAAAAGAGCGTTTTGAATAATTTCTGAACAATACTCAAAATTATCGAAAATAATTATTTTGAAAGATTTTCCTAAAGGACTCAAATAAAATTGTTTTTTTATTTCTTGGAATTTTTCAACAGAAAAAAAATCTTCTAAATAAGTATTAAAATCATAAACTTTTAAATTTAAAATATTATTACCAACGATTGATTTACCAAATTGCAAGGCTAAAGTTTTTTTACCTATCATTGAAGGGCCATAAAAAAAATAAGCGGGGAAAATTTTTTTTTCTTTAAAATGATTTAGTAAAATTTTTTTTTGAATCTGATGGCCTATTATGCTGTACATAATTTTATAAATTTTATATTTTTTATCAATTTAACAAAACATTTAAGGTTTCGTTTATACATTTTTCCCAAGAAAAATTTTTCGCATTTTCAAAACCATATTTAACAAGTCTATTTTTAGTATTTTCATCGGTAAGAATCTTAAAAAAACAATCCTGCATAGCCTCAATATCATTTACTGGACAAAAAAGCGCTCCTCTGCCTGCAATTTCAGGCAAACTAGCCACTGAAGAACAAACTACAGGAACACCAGCATTTTGAGCCTCAACAATAGGCAAACCAAACCCTTCATAATATGAGACAAGCGCTAAAAGAGAAGCTTTTTTTAAAATTTGTTCTTTTTGACCTCCTTGCAAATGACCGGTCAAAATAATTTTATCCCTATAAGGACTCTGTTGAATAACTTTCAAAATTTTTAAATAACCATATCCAGGTAAACCACCGAGCACTAATTTAACAGGATTAAATTTTAAGGAAATTAATTTATCATTTAACAAATTAAATGCTAAAATTAAATTTTTCAAGTTTTTTTTAAGTTCAATTCGGCCTAAAAATAATATATAAGGTGTCGTATCTAATTTTAAAGGTTTAATATCTTCACTTTCTTTGTTAATATTTTTAAGCTGCGGCACGCCATGATAAATAACAAAAATCTTCGAAGGGTTAACTTGATACAATTTAATAAGATCTTGCTTAGTGTTTTCAGAAACAGCGATAATTTTTGACGCTTTTTTAACAGCGTATTTTGTTACGAATCTTAAATAATGAAGGCCAAAAGGCGAAAAAGGATTATAAAGTTCTGGGTAGTATTCATAAGCCAAATCATGGATTGTTACAATAGATTTTTTAGGCGCAAATAAAGGTAAAACATGTGTAGGAGTAAAAAAAACATCTACTGGATTTTTGAGAAGTTCTATTGCTAAACGACCTTGGGTCCATAAATATTTAGATTGCAAAACTTTAATTTCTATAAATTTTGGAATTGGAACCCCAAAAAAATCATAAAGGGTTTTATCTTTAGGTAAATAATCTGTATAAAAAATAAATTTTACTCCCTTTAGCGGGTATTTAATCAATGTCTTAATGAGCCAAAATACATACTCATCAACACCTGTTCTATTTTTTGTAAAAGCTGCTTTTGCGTTAAAACCGATAACCATAAGAAATGGGATAATTTTTAAGTCGATCGAATTGTTCCAATGCTTTAGTTATACCTTTTATAACTGAATTTTCCGGTTCATCTGCCACCGAAACAGGTATATTAGTTGAGGCGCTAATATAATGCGCCAAGCCCTTTAATAAAGCGGTTCCTCCAGTTAATATCAAACCAGAATCCATTATATCTCCAGCTAATTCTGCAGGGACAACTTGTAAGACTAATTTTATTGTCTTTAAAATCGTTTGAATTGCCGGTGAAATAGCTGATAACAAATCCTTTTTTGTAATTTGAATATATTGAGGAAGTCCAGAAATTACATTACGGCCTCTAATTTCGATAACATCTTCCTCTTCTTCCGGAGAAATATAAGCTGAAGTTAAAGTAATTTTTAATTCTTCTATTGAACTGTCCCCCAAATGAATGTTATGTTTTTGAGTAAAATAATTAGACAATAAATCATTAATATCTCTGCCACCAATTTTGCATGATTCGCTAACAACGATGCCACCAAGGGACACAACTGAAATTTCACTCACACCACCGCCTAAAATACCAATCAACCTCCCTTTTGGGTCATCGGTAGAAATATTAAGACCCAAAGCTGCGCAGACTGATTGTTTTAAAAGATAAACATTTTTTATACCTGCTAACATTGCCGATTTAATCACTGCTCTTTCCTGAGCGGTAGTAATTGAAGTAGGAACGGAAATTATTGCTTCTGGCTTAAAGAAAAAACGAGTTCCCAAACTTAATTTTAAAGCTTCATCGAGTAAAGTTTTCGCAAAGTTAAAATTAACTATAGCCCCATGCTCAAGAGGTCTTGCTGCCTCTATACTTTCAGGAGCTCTGCCGATCATCTCAGCTGCTTTAGCCCCTGCTGCAACTACAACTTGTCTTTTTTTATCAATAGCAATCACTGAAGGCTGACTTACCACTATACCTTTTTTTGCTACCGCAACACGAATGTAAGATGACCCTAAATCAATTCCAATTTTTGGCAAAATCATATTTTAAAGTAAAATTATTCGCTTAATATAAAAATATCCAACTTTAAATTTTTGCATTGATTCTTTCTATTTTAGCTCCTAAAGCTTTTAATTTGCCATCAAAATTTTCATATCCCCTATCAATTTGCTGAGCATTTTTAATTAAAGTCTTGCCCTTGGCAATTAAACCAGCTAAAATCATTGTAGCTCCAGCCCTGATATCAAAACTTTCTATTTCAGTGCCGATAAAAGGCGTTGGACCGGTTATTAAAGCACGATGCGCATCAGCGATAATAACATTAGCGCCGAATTTTTGTAGTTCTCCTAAATATTTTAATCTATTTTCATATAAAGTCTCAAACAAAATGGAAGTTCCTTGGGCTTGAGTTGCTAAAACCGCAAAAGGAGACTGAAGATCACTTGGAAAACCTGGATGAATATCAGTTCTTATAGAAGTTGCTTTAATTGCTGAAACATTAGTTATCATAAACTCTTGAGTTTTCGGTTCAAAAGCCCAGGGTATCCCCATCTTTTTAAAAACAACTAACACTGCTTTTAAATCATCGTAGGGGAAAGGCTTAATAATTATCTCTGACCTTGTCAAAGCCGAAGCAATCGCAAAAGTTCCAGCCTCTAAATAATCTGGTCTAATTTTATGTTTCACATTATTAAGTCTTGTTTTTCCTCTTATTTTAAGTTCATTTGAACCAATTCCTGAAATTTGAGCTCCCATCTTTGACAAAACATTACAAAGTTCAACAACGTGAGGTTCCCTTGCGACACCCCAAACTTTTATCTCTGTATTTGTGCCGGATGCAAACAAAATAATATTTTCAGAAGCGGTCACCGAAAATTCTTCCAGCATCACCTCTTTTTTTAAATTTTTTGGCTCTAAAGAAAAAAGATATCGATAACCTTTGGCGATTCCTTTTTCAAAAATAAGTTTTTTGGTAATTTTAACTCCTAAATCAGAAAAAGCATTAATATGCGTGTCAATTGGCCTAACGCCAATATAACAACCTCCGGGTTCGCTAATTTCTACAAAATGAAATCTTGCCAACAAAGGACCAATTAAAACTATGGAGCCGCGAAGCTTAGAAATAAGTTTTTGATCGATTTTTTTAGGATTAATATTTTTACAATTTATTAATAATTTGTTTTGATGAAGCCAACTGACTTTAGCGCCCATTATTTCTAAAATATTGATAAAAAGAAGCACATCATTAACTTTAGGAACATTATCAAATATCATATCTTCATCGCTTAAAATAGCAGTGGCTAAAACAGGAAAAGAAGCGTTTTTGGAACCGCTTAATATAACTTGACCATTAAGATTCGCTGGACCTTCGATTAAAAAATAATCGCTACTTTTTTGAAATTTCATAAAAAAGAAAATTATCTAATCGACCATTGAGGTGCACGGCGCGCTTTCTTTAGACCATATTTTTTCCTTTCTTTCATTCGCGGGTCTCGGGTTAAAAAACCCAAAGCCTTTAGTTCCGCTTTAAAATCTGGATTAAATTTAATTAAAGCTCGCGCTACAGCTAATTTTATAGCTTCAGCTTGTCCTTTTATCCCTCCCCCTTTAACCTTAATAGAAACTTTAAATTTATTGATCAATTTCAATCGTTCCAATGGCGCCAACACTAATGATTGGAGCTCGCCCTTTGGGAAGTATTGAAGGTACGATTTATTATTTATGATAAAAGAATCAGCCGGTAGTTCTTTTAAATCTCCATTTCTATCTTGTAAAAAAAGTCTAGCCCTAGCCACTGCTTCTTTGCGCCTACCTACACTTTCGAAATATTTTATCTCTTTAGAAGAATCAGACATATTATTTAATAATTTCCTGATTAAACATTATTAAATTTTTTATTAATTTTGCTCTTAATCGATTTTTAGGTAACATCCCGTAAACTGTTTTCTTTAAAACTAATCTGGGATCCTTTTTAAAAAATTTTTCTAAAGGTATTATCTTCATACCGCCAGGATAACCACTATAACGCCAATAAAATTTTTGCTTGAGTTTTTTTGGTGATATTTTTATCTTATCAATATTAAAAACAACGACATGTCTTTTTAAAATCACATTGGGCTTAAAATAAGGACTATCTTTACCTCTTAATTTTGAAGCAATCAAACTTGCCACTCTGCCCAAAGATTTACCAGCGGCGTCGATGATAATTTCTTTGATTTGTTGATTTTTTTCTTTCATTTTTGTTTATTAAGATTATCGTTTAATTGTTGATTTTTATTAACATTGACGAATCTAATAATTGCCATTTGAGCTCCATCTGTTTTTCTTTTATGTATTTTTAAAATTTGGGTGTATCCCCCCTTTACCTCTTTGTATAGTGAACCTAGTGAAATTATTTTTTTAATAGTAGCCGGGGGGAAGTGAGCACTTAAATACCGTCTTAAATTTATTGAATCTTTCTTTGATTTTGTAATAAATTTCTCAATAATCGATCTTATTTCCTTTGCTCTGGCAAGTGTTGTTCGAATTTCGCCATTATCAATGAGCCCCTTACAAATACTAAATAAAAAGGGTTCTCTTACTTTTTTTTCTCTGCTAAATTTCCTGCCGGTAACTCTATGTCTCATAATTTGAAAAACATTTAGTAATTTAATTTTATTTAAGGGCTAAACCTACCCTACCTAATCTCCTTTTAATTTCCTTAACTGCTTTTTGTCCAATTCCTTCAAGTTTTAATAACTCTTCCTCGCTATATTTTATAAGATCCTCTATTTTTATTATTTTATTAGCTTTTAAGGCATTAATTGTTCTGGTCGACATCTTTAAATTTTCTACATCAGCAGATGTAATCTGAGCTGCTAAAATTTTACCATTGCTTTTAGATTCTTCTTCATTAATACTTTGTGTTGTTTTATCAGCAACTTTTGAAGGTTTATCTTCCTTTAAAAAAACTTCAAATTGATTTATTAAAATTTCGACACCATAACGAAATGCTTCTTCAGGAGAAATTGAGCCATCGGTGGTGATATCAAAAATTAACTTGTTGAAGTCAGTCCTAGCTCCTACTCTGACATCTTCAGTTCGAAAATTCATTTTTTGAATGGGACTGAAGATACTATCAATATTAATCATATCTGTGGCTACAGTTCTTCTTAATTTATTTTCTTGAGCTGTTGCATAACCAATACCTCTTTCGATCAAAACTTCTGCTATAAACTCAGCTTTGGAACTTGTTAATGTGGCAATGGGCGCCTCTTTATTAATTATTTCTATATCAGAAGGAAGCACGATATCTTTAGCTAAAACTTTTTTTTGTCCTTTGACTGAAATTTTTCCGATCACTGGTTCATTGGTATAAGATTTAAATCTAATCTTTTTCAAATTAAGAATAATCTGAATGACATCTTCTTCCACATTATCAATAGTACTGAATTCATGTGAAATTCCCTTAATTTTAAAAGCAGTTATAGCCGAGCCAGGTAAAGATGATAATAAAACGCGTCTTAAAGGATTTCCTAAAGTATAACCATATCCGGGAAAACATGCATCAATTTCGATAATTGCTTGATTTGGAGAAATTTTTTCGATTTTAGGTTGCTGAGGTAAAGTAATGCCAAACATAATTTTTTGTACCCGACTTAAATTTAAAGCGGGTAATTTTAAAAATTATCTCCTATAAAACTCTACAATGAGTTTAATATCAATAGGTTCAGTAAAATCTTTAGCTTCTGGACCAGATAATACTTCTGCCTTAAAAATATCTTCATCTCTTTTGAGCCAAAGAGGCGGGCTGTGTTGTTTTAATGCCTCTTTTAATCCAGAAAACAATGGACTCGCTTGAGATTTATTTTTAATTTCGATCTTATCACCTTTTTTTACTTGATAAGACGGAATATTAACCTTTTTTTTGTTAACTAAAATATGTCCATGATTAACGATTTGACGTGCTTGAATTCTTGTTTTTGCCCAACCTAAACGATAAACTACATTATCAAGTCTCGCCTCAAGCAATGAAGCCAGCACTTCTTCAGTGGGTTTTAAAACTTTTCTTGCTTTCAAAAAATAATTTTTTAAATCTTTTTCCCGCAAACCATACAACATTTTTAATTTTTGTTTTTCAACAAACTGCAAACCGTACTCTGACATTCTTCGAGTTTTATTTAATCGTCGATTAAATTTTCTCTCTGGTCCTTTATACATTTTAAACTTTCCTAGGCCTTGGTCTTTA
>JBBIMT010000021.1:0-11511 GCA_037444265.1 bacterium | reverse complement strand
TTTATAATTTTTGTTTAGTTTTTGAGCTAACTTTTTACCAACTAAGACAATTGATAAAATACATCTTTTTTTTTCTTTTAAATGAGATTTAGCAAGCTTGAAAATGTTTAAAAAAAAACTCCTGGCGAACTTCTTTTTTGTAAAATTACAAATTACAATTTCATCCATTTATTTTACTTATCTAATTTTCATTGAGCATTAATATTTTTGAGGTGATTGTCAATAATTTTTTGGAATTCTTCATAGGGCAAAGCTCCGGATAGTCCTTGGTTATTGATCAAAAAACTAGGAGTTCCGCTTACTTTGAAATTTTCTTGTCCTTCTCGTAAATCTTCCAAAATTAAATTTTTAATTTTCTCATCGTTTAAACATTTTTTAAATTGATTTTTATTTAAAGAGATTTTTGAAGCGAGATTGACTAAGTAATCCTGAATTTTATCCTTTGATAAATTAGACCACTCAGGTTGGGTAGAAAAAAGTAAATCATGCATTTGTAAGAATTTTCCTTGGATATTAGCACATCTAGCTGCCTGAGCTGTAATATTAGCGTTTTCATGAAAATTTAAAGGAAAATCTTTAAATACAATTTTTACTTTTTGAGTATCTATATAGTTAAGCTTAATTTGAGGTAAAGTTTGCTCAGCAAATCTTTTGCAAAATGGGCATTGATAATCAATAAATTCGATAATCGTTAAAGGGGCATCCTTGAATCCAAGCGAAGGATGATCTTGAGTAATAGTTGGCTTTTGAAAAAATATATCAGGAGATATTCCTAATATTGATATATCTAAATTATAATATTGACCATTTTTATTTAATAATGGTTCAAGTTGATTAAAATTTTTAAAACCTTTAATGCTGTCATCAAAAAAAACCATTGGCAAACTAGACACTGCAAAATCGGTACTTAATTTTTTACCAAGACTATCGTTTAAATCAATAATTTTTGTCTGGACTGTTGGCGAAAGTACTGAACGCAAGACTTGCTCAATTTGAGAAGGGTTACAGGTAGCACATTTTTTATCAGTTAATATATAAGCATTAAACAACGGTTGATCAACTTTTATCCAAGAAGTGCCTGAAAAAGATATAAGATTGCTACTTTTTAAAACGCTCACCGGTACCGCAAAAGGCGGAATAAAGTTGACCAATAAAGACCCAACAAAAAGTCCAATAAAAAAATAAGCAATAATTTTCCACTTGTTTAATTCTTCATCAGAATAAAAATTTTTTTTAATACTTGAAGAGTTATCTTTTAAAGAAAAGTTCAAAACATCGGAGCTGGAATTTCCAGGAATATCTTTGTTATTTAAATTGTCAGCCTTGGATAAGTCTTGAATATTCATTTTAATTGCCACAAGCTCCGCCTACTAAACTAGAATTACCGCTTCCTTGGTAAGCGCTGCTTGAATAATTTAAATTTTTTATCTTGAAAGTCTTGACCATGCCGATATTTAAAAAAGAAAACGGCGCGGCTAATTTGATTATCGCCCCAATAATAATTCCAATTGCTAAAAATAAAATAAAATTTTTATTGTTTAATTTCATCGAATTTGCCTAATTTTTTAAGTTTTTCTATTTCTGACCTAATTTTTAAACGATTTAACGCCGCTCTTCTTTTAAGACGTCTGCTTTTTTCTTTTACTCTGAATTTTGATTGTCGAACTTCATCGACCAACCCACTTTTTTTAACATACTCGGAAAATCTTCTAATTAAGGCGGCGACATTTTCGTTAGCTTTTCTTTTGGCATCGACCATAAAATTTTCACACACTCCTTTCTTTGTTTAATTATAACATTTTAATAATAAAATTAAATAGTTTTGCTAAATTACAAATCGAAAAAATTTAAAGTAAATAAAAATTTCAACTTGAATTTTTGGCTTTTTTTAATTTATTTTTTATATAATCTATTATTTTTTTTTCTGAAATAATCTCCTGATAGCCAAATGTCATATCGCGCACAATAACTGTACCCTCAAGTACTTCCTTTTGACCTAAAATAATAGTATATGACACTTTTAATTTGTCAGCTAATTTTAATTGGCTTTTTAAACTATCTTTATCGATGGCAATAGCAGATGGAATTTTATTTTTTAAAAATTCTTGAAATAATTTAAAACTTTTCTTTTTAGCTAAAAAACCTAATTGTGCAAAAAATACTTTAGGTTTATAAAAATTGGATACCTGAAAATTACGATTTTTCAAAACATCAATTAATCGTTCAATCCCCACGGCACAACCAACAGCTGGTATTCTTTTATTACCAATAATATTACCTAATTCATCGTATCTACCGCCTCCACAAATAGAAAGCTTAGGCAAATTTTCAAAATTTTTATGCTCTTCCGATCTTTTCACTTCAAACACTGTTCTAGTATAATAATCTAAACCTCTGACTAAAGTCGGATTTAAATTATAAGGAATTTGGCAATCATCTAAAAATTCCAAAAAATCCTTAAAGTGTTTAAAACATGCCTTACATAGATAATCAATCATCTTAGGCGCAAGCGAAGCCACCCGAGCGCATTTTTCTTCCTTACAATCGAAAACTCTCATTGGATTTTTGGAAATTCTTTTTTTGCAATTTTGGCAAAGTTGGCTTTTTTTGCTTTTTAAAAAACTTTTTAGGTTTTTTTCATAATCCGGGCGACAATTTTTATCCCCGACATTTGATACTTCGAAAATAATATCTTTTAAACCGAGCCGTTTATAAAAAATATTGTAGATTAATTGCAAAATTTCAAAATCAGAAGCTGGAGAAGCCGAATTTAAAATTTCAAGGTTAAACTGATGAAAACTTCGATATCGTCCAGCCTGAGATTTTTCATGTCTGAACATTGGACCCATTAAAAAAAGTTTTACCGGTTGAGGCAAATTCACAAAACCATGTTCAAAATACGCCCTCATGATTCCCGCAGTCGCCTCAGGTCTTAAAGTCAACTTATCTCCTCCTTTAGTTGTTAAACTATACATTTCTTTTTCAACAATATCAGTACCTTGTCCCACTCCTTTTTCAAATAAAGCAGTCTGCTCTAAAATAGTAGTTTCTATTGGTAAAAATCCAAAAGAATAACCCTCTTCAAACATTATGGATCTTAATTTTTCAAAAATTAAAAAATCATCCGGCAAAATATCATGCATTCCTGGAGGAGATTGAAAAATAATTTTAGATTGTTTTTTCTCTTGTTGAAATTTTTTTTCTGAAACTAAATCTATTTCTAAATCTTGATCTTCCATATTTTTTGTTATTTATAATTAGGAGCTTGAAAAGCCTGTACTTTATTAATAGGCCAAATTCTTAACCATACCCTCCCGATAATATCTTCTCGTTTAATCGGACCCCAGTCTTTTGAATCAAAAGAACGAATACGGTTATCTCCTCTCACATAAAATTCATTTTCAGCTAAAGTAATTTCTGGAAAACTAACCGGAGCAGGATTGGGAAGGTAACTTGACTCATCTAAAGTTAGCGTTTCTCCATTTGGTTTTACAATGACTATTTTTCCATTATCGAACTTAATTGTTTCTCCTGGCAATCCGATAATTCTTTTAATATAATAATCTTTTTTATTTAAAGGATATTTAAAAACTATCACCTCTCCTCTTTGTGGTTCCCGAAAACGATATGATAACTCATCTATTAAAATATATTCATAATTGGTAAAGTTAGGCTCCATCGATTCTCCACTGACAAAAAATGGTTGAACAATATATGTCCTAATAGGCAGCACAATCGCTAAAGAAATGCCAAGAACTTTAATAATTTCAAAAACAAAATTTACAGCCTGTGAAATGGGCGATTTTTTTTCATTTTGTTCATTTTTGTCTTTAAAATTTTCTTGCATACCGCAATTTTAGTATAAAAATGCGATAAAGTCAACGCGTCATTTTCTAACTTTTTTAGGTAGAGTATAATTAATTTTTAATGCCTTTTTCCATTTTGTTAATCACTAAAAAAATAACACCTGCACAAAAAACAAAAAAAATAAATTTTAAATAATTTTGTAGAAAAAGTGCCCCTATTGTAAAGAAAGCTGTAGAAAAAATGTAAAAATTGAAAATATTTCGAGGGGTGAAACCCTTTTTAAATAAAATGTGGTGTAAATGAGAAGTATCTGCTTTAAAAATGCTTTTTTTTCTTTTAAATCTTCGTACAATAACCATCAAAGCATCAACTGCCGGTAAAATAGATACTATCAAAAGAGTTAAAATTTTTGAACCGGCTATAATCGAAAGAGCACCTAACAAAAAACCGATTAAATTACTCCCAGCTGTGCCTAAAAAAATTTTAGCAGGTGGCTGATTAAAAAACAAAAAGCCAAAAAGCACTCCAGCCATTATAAGAGCGAAAATAGCCGGGGGTATTTGTTTAATTGGAAGTGAAAGGCTAATAATAAATATTGATAAAAAAGCCAAAAAACCCACTCCTGACGCCACCCCATCAATCCCATCTAAAAAATTAAAAACATTTACGAAAAAAATTATCAAAATAAAAGGTATCAAAATTCCCCAAAAATCATTAAACACAATCTGTCCTAAAAATGGCGCGTTTATAAAAGAAATTTTAATATTGCCAAAAACAATAAAAGTTGAAGTAGCAACCCCTTGAAATAAAAATTGCCATTTTGGTTTTAAATCAAAAATATCATCTAAAACGCCGCCAATTACTAAAATCAAAGCACTGATAAAAAGCGCTAACCACTCTTTTTTTATTGGAAAATCAGGGTAAAAAAATAATAATAACGAAATTGAAAAAAAGATAATAATCCCACCAATACGGTAAATGTCGCCTTTATGAATATCCTGGATCCTAGCACTTTTAGTGAATAATTTTAAAAAATCAGGGCTTTTTATGTGTTCAATTAAAAAAGCAATTAAAAAACTTAAAAAAGCGCTGCCAAAAAAAAGTAAAATAAAATCAAAAACCATACCAGGCTTAATTTAGCATAAATCTTTTATATAGCAAGCCAAAAGTTATATCAGGACATTATAAATAAAAAAGACAGCTTGTAATTTCAAATTCATAAGAAATACTAAAAAAATATCAAAAATATGATAAATTATTGAGTATTTGGCGGAATTTGATAATAATCAAATAAAAACTTCATAAGTTGACCACCAGAGGGTACCACAGATGTTTCTGCAAAACGAACCCCTTGAGGTCTATCTAATTTAATCAATATTAAAAATTTTGGATTAGGGACTGGGCCAAAGAAAACCGCTGATTGAATAGTTTCATCAGTATAGCCTTTTTTATCAGGTGCTGGTATTTGTGCTGTTCCAGTTTTAGTAGCGATATAATACCCCTTAATTTTAGCTTGTCGGCCTGATCCCTGTTCAGTTACTTGAGTTAGCATTTGGCTTAATTTATTAGCTGTTTCTTCAGAGATGACTCTTTTTTTATCTTTTAAAATTTTTAATTCTTTGCCGTCTGAAGTTTTAATTTTTTCTAAAAAACTGGGTTTGATTAAAAATCCACCGTTGGCAATGGCTGAAATGGCTTGAATAATTTGAATTGGAGTAACAGTTATACCTTGCCCAAAAGAAGCAGTTGCGAAATTCACCTCAATATCACTCTCTAAGTTTTTGATATTACCTTTAATTTCTCCGGCAATATCAATGCCCGTTTTTTCCCCAAAACCCATTTTTTTAACAAAATTTCTAAAATCAGCGTTTCCTATTAACTTTTGCATATACACTGCTCCTGTATTTAATGATTTTTCAAGTACTTGAGTCATTGTTTGATTCCCGTAAGCTTTTAAAGTAGAATTTCTAATCGTATATTTTCCTATTTTAAACTCGCCAGTATCATTATAAGTAGAGTCAGGTTCAATAACTTTTTTTTCAAGTGCCGCCGCAACGGTAATTGGCTTAAAAATAGAACCGGGCTCAAAACTTTCTTGAGCTAAACCATTTAAAAAAATTCTCTGATCAGAAACTAAATTATAACTATTGGGATTATATGAGGGATATTCTTCAGAGGCTAAAATCTGCCCACTTTGTGGATCCGAAACGACGACTAAAGCTTTTTGGGCGTTCCATTTTTTTACAAGAGACTGAGCAATTTCTTGGGCCTTTAAAGAAATATTAATATCTATACTTGTGATAAGCGTATTACCATCGATACCTTGAAAAGATTGAAAAAAATTTATCGGAACAACCCTACCTAAAGCATCTTTTTGGCCTATCAACAAGGTTTCTTTCCCTTTTAAATTTTGTTCATAAAATTGTTCAAGACCGTATTTACCAGATCTTTTATCAATATCGAATCCGTAAAAACCAAGATTTTTTGCCGCCACCTCATTCATCGGATAGCTTCTTTGAAAATCGCTTTCAATAAAGAGATATTTACTTTTTAGTGCGTAAATATCATCTTTTTCTTTTTCAGAAATATTATTTTTAAGTTTTATATAAAAATCGTTTTTGATTTCAACTTTCTTTTTTACTTCTTCTTCATCTAAATTTAAAATAGCAACAATTTTTTTAATAAGCTCATCCTTTTCTTCTTCTTTTAAGTTATAAGTGCTTAAAATAGCATTATGAACTTTTTTATTTATAGCTAAAGGAGCAAGGCCTAAAATTCCCTGCCCGGTACCAAAAATTTCTCCTCTTAAAGGAGTAATTAGCTCTTTTAACTGACTACGTGCTGCAGCTTCCTTTTCGTAATATTTTGTTTTAATAACCTGAAGATAAAAAAGTCGTCCAACTAAAACCGGAATTAAAATAATAAAAAAAATAAAAACGATTTTGAGACGTTTATTATAAATTAATTTTTTTTCAATCTCTTCTTTTGTCATTTACTTGATTTTTTTAAAAAGCGCGAATTAAAAATCGAAAGAAGAGTCATCCGGCAATAAACTCAATGACCCCTTTGGAGATTCTTTTAAGTATGAAATAGTTTCGCTTGGCACTAAATTTAACTCTTTTGCTAAATCACCAATATTTATTTTTGAAAGTTCGATTGTTATTTGTTGGATAAGGTTTTTATTTTCTAACGTTTTCGTTTTTAATAATTCTTGGTATTTACTAATTTCAAATCCTGCTGAAAGCGCCATATTAAAATTAATAATATAAGCAAAAGCAAAAAATATCAAAAGACCAGTGACAACCCAAAAACTATCTTTAAATGGTTTCAAAATCATTGCTGATTGAAATTGTCTTTTTTTTCCAACTTTGATAGTCATCGTTGATAATACAAATAATCGAAAATTTTTTAGCTAGGTTTTACATTTGCTACAAAATTTTCATTATTGCTCTAAGATTTGCTGAACGACTGGCCGGGTTTGAAGAAATTTCTTGAAGACTTGGTTTGACTGCTTTTTTGGTTAATATTTTTCCTTCATTTAATTTTTGTTTTTCTTTGAAAAAATTTTTCACTAATCGACTTTCAAGCGAATGAAAGGTAATTGCTACTAAAATCCCATTACTAGATAAAATATCAAAACCATCAGACAATCCCTTTTTAATATTATTTAACTCATTATTCACTGCTATTCTTAAAGCTTGATAAATTTTGGTCGCTGGATGAATTTTATAAAAACTTTTGGAATAAACTTTAAAAATGATTTCATTTAATTGACTAGTTTTTTTGATTACATTTTCTTTTCGAGACTTAATTATTAAATTAGCGATTTGTCGAGCCTTTTTTTCTTCTCCATATCTTAAAAAAATTTCTGACAATTTTTTAAAAGAATAATTATTTAAAATTTTTTCAGCAGTAAGATTATTCTTTAAATCATACCTCATATCTAAGGGTTCATCTTTTAAAAAACTAAATCCTCTCCCTGAAGCTTTGATTTGATCCATCGAAAAGCCAAAATCAAACAAAATTCCTGCCAACTTATTTTTTTTTAAACTATAATTAGCATTGATTATGTTTTTAATCTCTGCGAAGTTTCCTTGTTTAAATATAATCATTTTTTGGTAAGGTGCTACATTTGCCTTAGCCTTTTTAAGCATATTTTGATCCCAATCAATCGCCAATATTTTACCCGAAGGTGAGATTTTTTTTGCAATTTCTTTTGTATGACCACCAGCACCACAAGTAGCGTCAATGATATTTTTTCCTTCTTTTAAATCTAAAATTTTAATCATTTCTTTTAATAAAACAGGTTGATGAAAAATTCCCATAAAACATATTTTGTGCCTTACAATTTTATAATCTTATTACGTTGAATAAATTTTAATCGACAACAACTAAATTTTTTTAAATTGCAATTTTTCCTTTTTTTAAAAAAATAAAATCTTAAATTCGTAAAATATTTTTAAATACCCAAATTACTAAGTCGTTCAGCAATCTGATCAGATTGACTTTCTGTATTTTTCTTATATTCATTCCAAAGATTTTCATCCCAAATTTCAACTCTGCTAAAGACCCCCGCGACTACTACTTTTTTAGAAATTTTAGCGTAATTTCTTAAATATTCCGGTATTAAAAGACGACCCTGTTTATCAAGTTGAATATCCATAGCTCCGCCAAGCATCAATCTTGAAAAAGCTCTAGCATCTGCCTGGCTTAACGGCAAAGCGGCTATTTTTTGGGCTAATTTTTCCCATTCAGATTTAGTAAATAAAAAAAGAGAATTATCAAGACCACGAGTCACCACTGCTCCTTCTGAAAAATCTTTTCTAAATTTAGCCGGTAAGGCTAATCTCCCTTTATTATCTAAAGTATATTTAAATTCGCCAATAAACACGATAAAAAAATTTAAATAATAAAAAAATTTAATGAAAAAGGTTGAACTTCAATCGCTCGTATTTTTAAGCTTCAATTTTTAATATTTTTCCCGAACTTATTTACAACCGTAGCCCCCACGCCTAACTTTTAACTTATGTTGAATTTATAAGTACTTCTCCTACCCAAAAAGTACTTATATATAAACCATTGATAAAAAAGCAGGCGTGGGGGTAAATTTCAGTCCTTTCAAGAGTTATCCACACCTCAAGTAGATTATCCCCACAATTATCCACAATCTACCACCTTATACCATTATATACCACAAACGATTTTTTTGCAAGAAAGAAAGATTAACTTATCCACAGCTAGATAAAAGGTTTAAGATTTTAAAATAGTAGAAAAAATTAAATGAGTTCAAATTAAACAAAAAATTAATTTTGTTTATAAAAAACAAGCCTGAAAATTTTTTCAGGCTTGTTTTAAACTTTTTGGATTTATTAAATTCTTAATTTATACCTATAATCACGAAGTTTAACTTATTATCGGAAGTTCTGACCAAGCACCACATATTATCACCAATAATTGGACAATATTTCCCATAAAAATTTTGCAGCGTGCTATTTAAATAAGACTCATAGGAAGCAATAGCAGAGTTATTTTTTAATAATTGGAAAGCGCTACCTGATGAATATAAAGAGTAAATATCAATATTACTAGCTCCCACACCACTATTATATCTTGCCGCTATTTGTCCAGAAGAAGTTATACATTGATTTTGATTACAAACCCATATTTTTTCTTGGCCATTAAAGATAAATTGAGCCGTATTTAATATGTTAAATAAATTATTTTCTCTGCTAGAAGATACTTCTAATTCTCGATAAAATCGCTTTTGAGCGATATTATAAGTATTAAGTATTATAATGTACTCATAATATCCCTGATAATATGTAATAAAGTATATCTCCCCATTTAAAACATTATTACCTTTTAGAAGCGTAGATGGTTCTTTTAAATAACTGTTAGAAATAGAACCTGAATACTGATACACAAATTCGCCTGTTGTTTTATTTAATTTTAATACATAAATTAAATTATTCGATCCAGCTTCACCTCCGCCGACCCATTTAGTTCGAGAAAGGTCTTGTTTGTTAGCCACAAGATAAATATCATCGTTATAAACTGAAACTAAAGCTTGTGGCGAAATAATCGACCCAACAGTCAATTTCCAGTTTTCGAATTTATTTTGAGTGATATTGTATTTTAAAATACCTCCTGAAGTACCTCCTAACATTACAAAATACAAATTATCCTTTTCTTTTAAAGTTCTAAATAAACCTGGCTTCTGTTCAAAAGTAAATGTTTTATAAGGCCAGCTCCATTTTTTAGTGCCAGTATCAAAAGCATAAAGCTTTATCTCTCCTCGATTTAAATCAAATACTGGCAAGTAAATCATATTATTGTAATATTGAAGATGGTCTTTTACCGCACTTTGCATTAAAGAACTTTCACTGCTTGAAATTACTGGAGAAAGAAGATTTCTGTCTGTTACAACATTACCAAGTCCTACAGGTGGATAAGTTTGAGTAGATGAAGGAGGGCAGACAACAGTTCTGCCTATCACGCATCCATTTTGATCTCTTTGATATTCATAATGACATCCCTCAGGTGGCATAACTTCTGGAAAAACAATATTTGGGCAAGTTAAAAAATTTGAAGGCTCTTTAAGAGAACAATTATTATTAACATAAATCCAGTATCCTTTATTGTCCTCAAGTGCGGTATTAGTACTTACAGTAATATAATTGCTTCTAGAAGGATCGTAATAGTAAATAGGCGAAATTAAATTACAACGAGGATTGCCAGTTTCGCTAATTTGATTCCATGAAAATTTAGAAGAAATCATATTCCATCCTGAAGTCAGATTTAAAAGGGAATAAGATCTTTTTCCAGTTATTGTTGCATTACAATCATTTTCGCTAAAAACCCAATATCCTTTCATTGGAGAAAGAGTAGCAGGTTGAATGTAGGTGTTGCTTGAAGGACTAAACTCCCATATTGCGCCTATGGAGCAGCCCTTTATATCTGATAAAACAGGAGTTCTTGGTTGGCTGCTTAAGGTCTCTTGCGTCTGATCCACAGGAATTGAAATCATGTTCCAGCCAGTTTTCAAAGGAATAGAAAAAGTTGAAATACCAGGTGGTGGAGGAACATTCTGACTAAATGTGATTTTGCTGATTAAAAAAAGAAAAATAAATAAAGACAATATAAAAGCTATTTTCACTTTTGAATTTTTCTTCATATTTTTAAAACTAGTCCTTCCTCCTTAATAGAAAAAAAGAGCTAGTTTTTATAAAAAAATTATTATATAAAGTCACAAATGATATTTTAATTTTACTTAAATAATTATACACCTTTTTAAATTTCACCGCAATATTTAATTTGAATATTAAAATTATTTTGTTTTTATTTTTTCTCTTTAAAAAAGTTAGTTATTTTTTTATTTTAAAATCCCAATGCTTTTAATTTTTCATATCTTTGCTTTCTTTGATTGTTATTTTCAATACAATCAACTACCGGCCCATCACCTACTCCTATGATAGCGCGAGATTTTGCAGATTCAGCAATAAAGACAACTAAAGGATCGTTCCCTGTGGCTACAAAAATTTGACACACTGTCGGTATATTTTTAATAGCAGGCAAAATTTGCGCTGGAAAGGCGCCAGTAAAAAATATAAAAAAAGCATGTCCCGCGCCAACCTTTAAAGCAGTATCAGCGGCAAGAGTTTTTAAATCTTGATTGTTTCCTTCTACTCTAACAATTTTATCTGA
>JBBIMT010000020.1:0-11514 GCA_037444265.1 bacterium | reverse complement strand
ATAGTGGTTTTTAATGAAAATGGCAAAGAAGAAAAAAATTAAAAATAGAATCTGAAATAAACTTTGATATTTTTGAAAAAAATTTATTACTGAAAATTCAAAAAAAATATGAAAAATTTCGATTCTGATGGAGTTGGTGCTTACAATATTGCCTGTAAAGGAATACTTATTCTTAAAACCATTAAAAAAAATCAAAATGATGATCAAAAGAATTTAGACCTTTATATTACAAAAGAAAAATGGGATAAATTTGTTCAAAGTCAATGGAATTCTTTATTCAAATCTCAAAAATAAATGATTTTTTGTATTGTCCAAAATCTTTGTATTTGCACTGTATGTATGAAGACTTTTCAGAAGCGCTTTTTCATAATGAGCCACAAATCAAAGGAAAAATCAATCATAAAGTAATAGACAAGAAAATATATTCTACCGCAAAACGTTTTTTAATTGGCGCTAATGTGTATAGTCAAAAGTATAGGATTTGCGGGAAAATTGATATTTACGATAAAGAAACACAGACTCTTATTGAACGAAAAACCAAAATTAAAAAAATTTACGAAGGCTATAAATACCAATTGTGCGCTCAATATTTTTGTCTTACAGAAATGGGATATTTCGTTAAAAAACTTATTTTGCGATCATTGCAAGATAATAAAAATTATGAAATTTCTATACCAACTCAAAAAAAGATAATAGAATTTGAAAAAATAATTCAAAAAATTTTGTCGTTCAATCCACAAGAATTATTAAATCATCATTGTCCTAAATGTGATAAAAGTTTTATGGACCCTTAAGCTGGTAGTTATTATGCTTACTTTGCCTGATTTTAAATAAAAAAAGATCTTATTTATTCAAACTGAGCCGATTGTTTCTAACAAGTTGAAATTTAAAAACGACAATATCATTTTTGAAAAAGATGGGAAAATCGTAAATCAGGTATCCTGTCATCGAGTTTTTAGCGTTTTCGTGTTTGGTCATATCTCTATTACCAGCGAACTTATTAGACGAGGGATGGAATATGGAATATCTTTTTTTTTAAAAAAATAATTTTGAGCTGTGTGCTTCTATTAATTCCGCAGCTAAAGGTAACTATCTTTTAAGGATGCGTCAGTATTCTTTGAATGAAGCGGAAGAGATGCGCATTGCTAAAAATATCGTTGCTAACAAAATCAAGAATCAGTATCGGTTGGTGAAATCTCAAAACAAAAAGATGCCGCGAGAAGAAATAGAAATTATCCAAGAAATAGAAAAAGCAAAAAGAATGGATACGCTTCGCGGCATAGAGGGTAATGTCTCTAAGGATTTTTTCAGTATCTATTTTAAAGATATTAACTGGTTTGCGAGAATGCCTCGTGTTAAACCAGATGTACCTAATTTTCTTTTAGATATGGGTTATAATATGCTTTTTAATTTTATTGATGCTTTACTTAATTTATTTGGTTTTGATACATATAAAGGCTGTTACCACAAACTTTTTTTTCCAAAGAAAATCACTTTCTTGTGATGTTATTGAACCTTTTAGATGTATTGTGGATGGGAAGTTTTAAAAATATTTCATCTTAAGATTTATAATGAAAAAGATTTCAAATACGAAAATGGCAGAGCGGTTATCTCTTTTGAAAAAAGTAAAAAATATGCTTTGGTATTTTTGGAAGCCATAATGAAAAATCATGAAAAGATTTATTCTTATGTTCAGGGGTTTTATCGTTTTATAATGAATAGTAATAATAAACCGTTTCCTGAGTTTAAAGTTTCACGGTAAAGTTTTATGATTTTAGTTTCATATGATTTTACAAATGATAAAGAAAGAACAAAATTTGCTAAATTTTTAAAGAAATTTGGCCGTAAAGTTCAGTATTCAGTATATGAAATTAAAAACAGCTCAAGGGTATTGCAAAATATAATAACTGAGATAGAATTTTATAGTAAAAGATTCCAGAAAACAGATAGCGTGATATTAATTTTTTTGTGTGAAGCATGCGATAAAAAAGTTAAAAGATACGGTTACGCAAAGAATGAAGAAAGTGATGTAATAGTATTTGATTAAAATTATAGACTTTATAAGTGTACTTTAATAATTTAATATTTTCAAAAGTAGAAGTTGCTGTGTATGGATTAGGAAATAAAAACCATTTAAGACAGCGGGAGAGATTAATTTTTATTTGCAAAACCTTAGTCTTTATTAAAAAAATGCCTTTATTTTCAATGAAAAATTATATCCTCATTTTTCAATCATTGTTATTTTAGTTCATATTTACGAGCATTCCCGCTGTCTAATCCATATATTCAATTTCTACTTTATTAGATAGAGAGAGAAAACCATCATTTTTTACAGAAAGTTTCGACAGCGAAACTTTTTTTTTGCTACAATGGAAGAAAAAGGATGGTAAATATTTTATATTTGTATTTTGTCATTTTTTAATTCATTACTTTAATAATAAAATAATAAAAACTTCTTAAAATATATTTTCAAATGAAAGATGAAAAAAACTATTATTAAAAAGAAAAATTTTTCTATCAGATTTTTCGAAAAAGGCGATGAATTTGCGCTTGTAAAAAATTTAAACAATAAAAAGATTTCGAAAACCTTAACTGCTGTGCCATATCCTTATATAATAAAATACGCCAAAGATTTTATTCAAAAGAATTTGATTGAATATAAAAAAAAGAATCCCCAAAATTTTATATTTGCCATAGAGAATAAAGGAAAAATTATCGGTGCCGTGGGTCTGTATTCTATTAAAAATAAACATAAAGCAAAACTTGGTTATTGGCTAAAAGAGAATTACTGGGGTCAGGGAATAATGACAGAAGTAGTGAAATCTTTTTCTTCTTTCGCTTTTAGAAAATTTAAATTGAAAAGACTTTATGCTTATGTTTTTTCTTTTAATCCAGCATCAAAAAGAGTTTTAGAGAAAAATGGTTTTGTTGTTGAGGGTTTTTTAAAGAAACATATAAAAAAAGGACAAAAATATATCGATTGTTACCTATTGGCAAAAATTCGTTAACGAAAATCCGACTTGAATTAGTTTCAATTGTTTATTGCGATTTGCCATCTATAAGTTTAAAATGGAAGAATGGAAACTTATAAAAAGAAAATTAAAATATAAAAGTCCTTATTTTAAAGTTTATGAGGAGGATTTTTTATATCCTAATGGGGGAAAAGGTACTTATTATATTGTAGAGAGAAATGACGCTGTTATTTTTATTCCTTTTTATAATAAAAAACAAGTTTGGCTTGTTAGGCAATATCGCTATCTTTTTAAAAAATATTCATATGAGCTACCTGCCGGGTTAGTTAATAAAGGCGAAACACCTCTCTTGGCTGCCAAAAGAGAACTTAAAGAAGAAGTCGGTGCCATCGCCAAGAAATGGAAAAAATTAAAAGTCGTGTCTTTAGGACATGGTTTTGTGCGTCAAAAAGCACATATTTACCTTGCTGAAGAACTTGACTTTTTAAATCGAAAGCCATCAGGCGACGAATTTAAAATTTCAGCGCATTGTTTTTCAATCAAAAAGGCAGCAAAATTATTAAATAAAGGCGTTATTGATAGTTTGCAATTTGTGGCTTGGGAATTATTTTTAAAGTATTTAAAAAAATTCTAAAAAAATATTTTTATGAAAAAAACATATAGAAGCCTTATTGATAATCTGATTAGTGAAAATTATTTAAAGACTCCAGAAATCATCGAAGCTTTTAAAAAAATAGATAGAGCTGATTTTGTTTTGTCTGAATATAAAGATTTTGCCTATGATAACGAACCTTTACCTATTGGATTTGGACAGACGATTTCTCAACCTTCTACCGTTGCTTTTATGATTGAAAAACTTCAACCTAAAAAAGGAGATAAAATTCTTGAGATAGGTTCAGGCTCTGGTTGGCAGACAGCAATTTTAGCTGCTATTACTTTAAAGAAAAATACTATCGTTGCGCTTGAGTTAATTCCTGAAATTGCTCAATTGACAATAGATAATGTCAGTAAATACAATTTTTTAAAAAAAGGAGTTGTCAAAATAATTAATGCCAATGGCACGAAAGGTTATCAAGCAGAAGCTCCTTTCGATAAAATTATTTCTGGAGCCGCTGCTTTAAAAACAATCCCATCAGCATGGAGAGAACAATTAAAAATCGGAGGAAGGATTATTTCTCCCGTTGATAAAAGCATTTTTGTGATTGATAAAATAAACGAAAACGAGTTTTTGCAAAAAGAATATGAAGGATTTGCTTTCGTGCCTTTAGTGGAGGGTTAATCTTATCAAAATTTACTTCGCTTATTGAATTATTTTAAAAAAGCGAATTCTTATCATTTATTGTTGATTTTCAATAAAATGCTGTTATTATGAAATTTATGGAAAAAATTGATTTAGAAAAAACATTAAATATCACATCGCGACCACCAGTTGTTGTGATATTGGGCCATGTTGATCATGGCAAGACTACTCTTTTAGATTATATTAGAAAATCAAATATCGCCGAAAAAGAACCCGGACACATCACTCAAAATATTGGCGCTTTTCAAATCGAGTTTGAAAATAAAATTTTTACTTTTATTGACACACCAGGACATGAGGCTTTTAAAGACGCGCGCGCTTGCGGTTTATTAGCAGCTGATATTGCTGTATTGTTAGTGGCAGGGGATGAAGGGGTAAAAGAACAAACGATTGAAATTTATAATCAGATAAAAAATTATAATTTGCCATTTTTAGTAGCGATAAATAAGATAGACAAAAAAGAAAGCCAAATTGATAAAGTCAAAAAACAACTTGCGGAAATTGGGATTATTTTGGATATTTGGGGAGGTGATGTGCCTTGTGCCGAAATTTCAGCTAAAACTGGCAAAGGAGTTAAAGAAATGTTGGAAATCATAGATTTGATGGCACAAATGCATAATATTTCAGCTGATAAAAATAAAAACGGTTCAGGTATAGTTATTTCTTCTTTTGTAAATTCATTAGATGGCATCAGTGCAGGCATTATAGTCAAAGACGGCATTTTGCAATTAAGAGATTTTGTCGTTTCTCCGTCGGGAATTAATAAAATTGTTTCTATTCAAGATAGCTTTGGTAATCTAATTAAAGAAATTTCGCCATCGATGCCAGCGAAAATTTCTTGTTTAAAATACAAACTTTTTATAGGAGAAAAATTCGTTTCTGTAAAATCAGCAGAAGTAGCTCAAAAGATTTTCGAAAATATAAAAAAAGATTACCGACAACAGAATATTGAAAAAAATATTTATAATTTATCTCAAACAAGTCAAAACCAAAAAAATACTTTATTTCTTATTATTAAAGCAAGAGAACAAAACCAGTTAAATGCGATATTAAGTTCTATCGAAAAATTCGCAAATCCTTATGTTTCAATAAAAGTTATCCGCGCATCATTGGGTGATATTTCATCTCTTGATATTGAAGAAGCAATGTTGTTCAAAGCAGAAGTTTTGGGATTTCAAGTGAAAATTCCTTCCCAAGTTAAGCTTAAAGGGCGTAACTTGAATATTTATATAGCTTCATTTGATGTAATTTACGATTTACTTCAAGCTATTAAAGAAAAGATTATAGAAAAATTGCCCGTGAAAATAACAAAAGAAATCATTGGTTCAATGCAAATATTAAAAGTTTTTCGTGATAGTAAAGATAAAATTTTATTTGGCGGAAAAGTTATTGAAGGTAAAGTAACGCGTGGTGCTTTTTACGAATTAGCCTCAAAAGAAGTTATGTCCACCAAGGGTAAAATCATTGGACTTCAACAAGACAAAATAGACGTTGAAGAGGTTCTCAAAGGCCGTTTATGTGGTATTGCAGGGGAAGGTTTAGTGAATTTAAAAGAAGGACAAATAATCAATATTTTCATAGAAAAACAAGAAAAACCGACGATATGATAAATTATTATTTTAGTGCTTGAAAATTTTTTTTGCACTTTTTTTGTTAAACTTAAAAACAATTTACATTAAATTACAAAAAAATATCAATCCATCAAGCTTTTTTATTAAACTTCTCAAATTAATAATAATATTTATGGAACATAAGCTTCGGATATTGAGATTAAAAGATTTAATACAAAAAGAATTAAATACTCTTATTAATGAGGAGACAAATTTTGACCCTGGTATTTTTATAACTATTACCAAAGTGGAAGTATCTAGAGATTTGCAGTGGGCGAAAGTTTTTGTTAGTATATATCCCTTTAATCGACATCAAGAAGTTTTATCTCATCTTCTCGAAATTACTCCTTTATTTCAAAGTAAATTAAACAAACTTATTAATATCAAACATACACCTAAAATTGTTTTTAAATTAGATTCGCATTTTGAGGAAATTGATCAAAAAATAAAATTAGTTGAAAATGATAAATGAAATTTATCAGAAAATCAAAACAAGTAGCAATATATTGTTACTAACTCACAAAAATCCTGATGGAGACGCTTTAGGATCTGTCAGCGCTTTAGCTGATTTTATTTTCGCAATAAAAAAACAATGCCAAATTTTTATCACTGGGGAAATACCTCAACAATTTAAATTTTTACCTTATTTTTCTCTTATTAAAAATACATTTAATAAAAATTTCGATTTGATTATCGCTTGTGATTATTCAGATTTTAAAAGAACTGACTTTTCAGAAGAAGTTAATGAAAATGTAATCATTACCTTTGATCATCATTTACCAAATAAAAATCAAAGAGGAATTTTAAAAATGATAAATTCTCAATATTCATCCACTTGCGAGCTTTTATATTATTTTTTTAAAAATGCAGAAATTAATATTTCAAAAAATATGGCTGTTAGTCTTTTAAGCGGTATCTTAACTGATACTGGTTTTTTTAAAAATCCCAATGTATCGCCAAGCACTTTAAAAGCAGTTAAAGATCTTACTATGCGGGGCGCTTCTATTCAGCAAATCTTAAATTTTATCAATAATTTTGATAAAAACATTTCAAATTTAAAATTTTGGTCTGAGGCTCTGCGATTAACGCAATTTGACTTTAAAAATAATATTATATACACTTGTATTCCTTACGAAATTTTTAAGCAATACAATCAAACATTTCAAGAAATAAGCGGTTTTGCTTCTTTTATAAATACCGCTGCCAATGCTATAATCTCCTTAACCTTAACTGAGCAGGAGCCAAATGTTATTCGGGGTTCTTTAAGGACAAAAGTTAATTCAAATATCGATGTAGCTGAAGTTGCTGAGCAATTAAGTGGAGGAGGTCATCAATTAGCTGCTGGATTTGAAATTCAAGAGAATTTTGATAAAATAATTGACAAGATAGTTAATATAATTAGAAATCATCATAAATAAATTATTGTTTTCAATCATTAATTTATAAATAATATAGATTAAAAATAAAGGGCATGTAGCTCAGTTGGTTAGAGCACGGAACTTATAATTCCGGGGTCCCTGGTTCGAGTCCAGGCATGCCCAATTTATGAAAAATATCATTATTATAATAATTTTGATTTTGGTCATTGTTATTATTGGATACCTTCTTTTTGTGCAAAAAAGCAATAAAAATTTACATTTCCAAATTCTTAATATGATAAAAATTACAAGCTCAGTTTTTTCAAATGGCGAAAGAATTCCTCAAAAATACACCTGCAGTGGTGAAGATGTGAATCCGCCTTTAAGTATTTCTAATATTCCTGAAAACGCTCAAAGTTTGGTGTTAATTGTAGATGACCCTGATGCACCAATGGGCACTTGGAATCATTGGCTTGTTTGGAATATTAGTCCTGATAGGGGTGAGGTTGTAGAAAATAGCGTACCGGAAGGAGCGACACTTGGTAAAAATGATTTTGGTGTAGTTCAATATCGGGGACCATGTCCACCATCGGGAACTCATCGGTATTTTTTTAGAGTTTTTGCTTTAAGTAAAATGCTTGATTTAAAAGAAGGAGCAAGTCGTCAAGAACTTGAAAAGGCGATGAAAGATTATATCCTGGATAAAGGGGAGTTGATGGGAATATTTTCAAGATAAAAATATATGGGCGTTTAGCTCAGTGGTAGAGCGCACCCTTGACATGGGTGAGGCCAAAGGTTCGATCCCTTTAACGCCCATCAAAACCAGATTTTGAGGTTTTTGGGAAAACTATTTCGTAAGCGGCTAGCAGAGCCGCCCATCAATTTTTTGGCTTCAATTCAAAGCCGCTCGGCGCACCGGCGAGCGGCGCCTCTTGCGACCGGATAAAAAGAGTTCGACCCAAAGACTTCTTTGGCAGCAATCTTTTTCTCTAAAAGGTTGCCATCACTTGCGATTTTTGTGAGAGTTTGAGCGTAGTTTAGCCAGTTTTTCATCGGTTCGACTTAATTATTCTGCTTTTGTTCAAGTTTGATAATTTGTTCTTTCAGAGATTTTTTTTCGGATAACAAAACTGCCTTTTGCTCACGATAAGTTTCGCGTTCAATGTCTTGCTCTAAATATCCATCAAGAAGTCGCTGGAGTTTTAATTTTAATTTTATTTCGTTGATTTTACTTTGCGCTTCTTAAACAAAAACAGCGCAGGATTGGGTGGATTTTTTTGTCCCGCTTTAAAATAATTTTCAATTCTGCTGTCCAATCCTGCGGCAAAGAAACTTTTTGAAGCAGAGAGGAGATTTGTGCGTCTAACACTTCTTGGCGAATACAAGGTTCTTTGCATTTGATGGTCTTGAATTTTCTCGAGCAATAGTAATACACATATTCGTGGACATTGCCATTCTTTTGTCTCTTAACCTTGTATTTGCCGATAATCATCATGCCGCAAAAACAATGGAGTAGCCCGCAGAAAGGTTGCGGCTTGTTCTTGGTTTTGTGTTCCGGTCGTCCTCTCTGTTCCAAAATTTCCTGCACTTGATCAAAAAGTTTCTTTGCGATGATTGGGTCGTGCTGCCTTCGTGAACTTCTTTAGCGTAGCGAAAATGTCCGTAGTAAAAAGGATTGGTTAAAAGATATTTTACTCGGTCTATGTGCCAGATTTTGCCGCTTTTTCTCATGATGCCTTGTTGCGCCAAAAAGTGAGCCATATCTTCAAAAGTTTTATCGCCTTGGCTGTAAAACTCAAAAGCGGATTTGATGATTTTAGATTTCTTCCTATCCACAACAACCTGCTTTATACGCGGGTCATTAAAATATTAAGATAACCTATCGACGCAGGCCCTGGATATTATCCCCGTCTCACTTTTTGGCGTAGCCCTCTGCGGACATTTTTGCTTAATGAGTTAATGAGTCAATGTAGTATTTGCTTTGCCCGAAGACGATATTGAGGATGAACTTGCCTTGCGGAGTATTCTTGAACTATAGCGTTGGAAACTTGGTCGATTGAATATGCCTGCAATCCAAGGATAGATAATTCTTCCGCCATCAACAGAATTACACGCTAATCTTCCGTATGCCAGGCCAAAATTCCTTGTGCTTCGCCTTTTTCGATTTTCTCCAACATCTTGCCGAATATCGGACGACCAGGAATTTTGGCCGATTGTTTTTCCGCAAACTTCTCGACTATTTCAAGATTTTCATTTTTTGCAAAGGCGTGTAATTCTGTGACCTGCGCTTCAATAATTAAAACTTGAAACTTGCTTGTCCTCAACATCGGTGGACTTGCGGGAATACAAAAAAAATTTTTGCGATGGTGTAATCTTATCCATAGTTTTGAAAACTCAGATGTCCGCTCTAGTTGTACCCAACTTGATTGCTCAAGTTAGACTAAGACGGCCATTAAAATAAGTAATCGGTCAGTTGGGTATATTTTCATTGTAGCAAAAATTCTTTTCGTAGGCAAGCAAATACTAAAAAATCGCAAGTAATGTTAAATCTCTTTTTATCCGGTCGCGAGGTGCGGCTCGCCGCGCCAAGCGGCTTTGAATTGAAGCCAAAAAATTGATGGGCGGCTCTGCTAGCCGCTTACGAAAATAGTTTTCCCAAAAACCTCAAAATCTGGTTTCGGTGTGATTATATGACTTTACTCGAACTCACTTTTACCAAAAATTTCTGCTGATGAGAAGTGGTGCGCCGCAGGAGCGCCACCCAATCAGCGGCTCGCCGCCTTGCGGCGTCACAAAACTCGCAAAATTTCCAAAATCATTTAAGAGGGCGCGCGCAAAATTTTTCTAAAAAAGGAAAGAAAATTTTGCGAGTTTTGTATCTTTACTGACCCAAAGACGAGCCAATCCTTTCCACCCTTGCGCTCGGGCGGCGTGGGCATACTCCTCACACCTCATCCTGCCCACGCCGTCCTCGCTTTAATTAACTGGCGGATTAAAATTGTCCTAGAGCTTTGTCGATATCGTCGTTGGACCAGCCGGCTCTCAGAAGTAATTGCCGTATGGTTTCGTCTGACATACCTTTTGCTCTTGACTCTATTACATAATTTTCCAGTTGATTAACCGGCGGCGCTGTTGAAGTTGATTGAGTGCCAACCGTTACTGTTGCAGCCCGCTTGTTTTTGAAAAAAACGAAAAAGTAGACAATCCCCCCAATAGCAACCACAAGGGCGACTATTAATGCAATAAGGTTATGCAAAAGCATTGAGATGAAAATTGTAACGATGGACAACACGAGTGCTACAAGAAAAGTAATTACGCTAATGAGCGATCGGCTTACAGCCCCAAAAATTGGTAAGACATCAAGCAATACGCTTATTGGCCCAAAGAGCGCCATAAGACCAAACCACATCATCAAAAATCCAACAAGTCGTAAAATCCAAAGCAAAGTTGTGTATTCAGTATGAAGCGTGGCAATTCCCACTTCGCGCGTGCCAACAAAAAGGCGATAAAGCCGATTACCATCTTTATCAAAATAGGGATCAATTTTGTTGCCATTCAATTTTCCGAAAATTGTCCCTTCAAAATTGGAATATAGCACATTGTAGCTAATTCGCAAATCGCCTATTTGTGGGTTCTCAAGTGTTCCGTTCTCGCTTTTGCGCATAAAAAGGTAAGTGTCATTCGCTAAAATTATTTCTGGGCTTAAAATTACATTTTGAGAATTAAGGTGTAATTTTGAAAAATTCGGCAGTGTAACTCTTTGCGGATCAAAATTATAAATACCAACCTTTGCCGCGGTCACTTTATTTATATAACTATCGAACGCCTTTTGTGGATTTTCATGCCCTTCGGGATATCTGAAATTACCAGATGGTTCCGGTCGCTCCGTCCACTCCTTAACATATGAGTAAGTAGTTTCTGTTGTTTCCGAGCCGCCGACATTAATTTTGCTTCTTCTTTCTTTTTTCTCAATCCACGCAAACATTTCTACTTTCCGTTCAACAGCTATGTATCTATCGGGTTTGAGATAAAGATTATCGCCAATCTTTTGATCTGAATTTACAATTCCGGTTGTAGAAACAAGTTTATTATTGAGAGATGGATCAGCATTTTGAGTTTGTGAATTTATCTCTGTTGCGGTTTTTGCGATATTTGAAAGATCAACTCTGCCTTCGTTCCAATACAAAAAACCAAATGAGGCAACAAAAAGAATAAGACCGACGACAACGCCTTTAATTGAATTAACTATTCTAACCCCATATCTGGTTGTAGTT
>JBBIMT010000019.1:0-11978 GCA_037444265.1 bacterium | reverse complement strand
TGAATTTTACCAGAAAGAAATAACAAAGAACCAATAACAAGCATTGTAGGAATTAAAAATTTTCCAGCCCCAAATAAAAAATCTAACCCCTGATTTAACTTTTGACCAGCGGGTCCTGCTAAATTAAAAAAAGCTAAAAGAATTATCAAAGCCGCTAAAAACAATGAAACACCAAAAATAGAATCAATAGTAGATTGTGTTAAAGACGCTTGCTTTAAATCAGTACCATTTTTTTCTTCTTTCAACATACTAATAATTATACCACAAAAATTCCACTTTATAAAGTGGTTATTTTAATTAGTGCCTCGGATAAATTAAATAAACTTTTTTAAGAATTAGTATATATTATATGGGGGTATTACTTTTGGTCGAGATTTGAATTGTCAGATTAGATGTTTTTATATCAAAAAGCTCTAAAGAATATATCCAGCTTTTACTTTATAGATAATTTATTGTTGATTTTCAGCTCTAAATCCTGTACCACAGGGTATTAAGCGGCCAATAATTACATTCTCTTTTAAACCAACAAGATAGTCTATTTTTCCTTCAATAGCAGCTTCGATTAAAGCCTGAGCAGTAGTTTGAAAAGAAGCAGCTGATAAGAAACTATTAGTCGTCAATGCTACTTTTGATATTCCTAAAATTAAAGATTCGGCAACGGCTTCTTTCAAGCCAAGTTTCTTTACTCTTTCGTTTTCTTGTTTGAGAGTAACTTTTTCAATAATTTTACCAGGCAATAAATCAGTATCACCAGGATCGAGGACTCTAACTCTGGAAAGCATTTTTCTAATTATCACTTCTATATGTTTATCATTGATATCAGCTCCTTTTGAGGTATAAATTTTTTGAATCTGCACCAAAATATACCGACAAACCTCATCAAAACCAGCGACATGATAAAGTTCAGTTAAATCAATATTGCCTTCAGTTAATTGTTGTCCTTTAACTACTTTATCGCCTATATTTACCCATAAAACCATATTCGCAGGTATATTAAAGCCAACTATATCCTCTTTAGCGTCAGCGTCAAAAGTCTCAATTTTGATAATTTTGGAGTTTTCTTTTTCGATAATATCTTTTACATAACCATTAACTGTTGAAATAATCGCTTTTGTTTTAGGATGTCTTGCTTCAAAAATCTCTTCGACTCTTGGAAGGCCTTGGGTAATATCAGAAGAACCAGCCACACCACCCATATGGAATGTACGCATTGTAAGTTGAGTACCCGGCTCACCGATAGATTGAGCCGCTATTATTCCTACTGCTTCTCCCAGGGGCACTAAGGTATTATTAGTCAAGGTCCAACCATAACATTTTTGGCATAAACCTATGTCATTAGCGCAAGTAATTGGAGAACGCACTTTGATGGCTTTTATATCTGATTGTTCTATCTTTTCAGCTATATTTTTATCAATAATTTCTCCGGCTTTTAAAATTAACTCCTTGCCGATAAAAATGTCTTGTAAAGCTGTTCTTCCAAAAATCCTATCGAAGAACCTTTGACCCGTTTCTTTACAATCATCGCGATAAATTGTTATACCGTTTTGAGTTTGACAATCTATCGAATTAACAATAACATCATGGGAAACATCAACTAAACGACGAGTTAAATAACCAGCCGCCGCTGTTCGCAAAGCCGTATCTGTAGTTCCTTTTCGTGCTCCATGAGTGGAAATGAAATATTCAAGTACATTAAAGCCTTCTTTAAATGAAGATTTAACAGGCATTTCTATGATTTCATTAGAAGGATTCGCTACAAGTCCTTTCATACCAACCATTTGAACTACCTGCCCCCAACTTCCACGCGATCCAGAATCGATAATGGCATAAATAGAAGTACTCTCTTTTAAGGCAGGTTTTACATATTGCGCAATTTTTTCTTTAGCTCGTTCCCAAATACTAATAATATGGTCTTTTTTTTCATCCTCTGTTATTCCTCCTTCATAATAAAATTTCTCGATATTGGCAGCTTCTTTTTCAGATTCCAACAAAATTTCCTTTTTCTCTGGAGGAATTTTAAGATCATCCATAGACCAAGTAATGCCAGAATAAGTCGAAAAAGTAAATCCAAGTTCTTTAATGTCATCTAAAATTTTGGAAATGACATCATTATCGTATTTGGCTACTATTTTGCCCACAATATCTGACAATGCTGACTTATTTAATTGCTCGTTAATAAATTCCATATCAGAAGGCAAAGCTGCATTAAATAAAATTCTTCCCACAGAAGTAATAGTTGGCTTTAAAGAATTTTTTAATCTAAATACTTTGATTGGTTCGCGCAAATCAATTTTGCCACATTGCCAAGCTAAAATCGCCTCATCCTCGTCATTGAAAAATGCTTCAGGATTGTTATTTTTGCCTTCAAATTTCGAGGGGATTTCTGTTAACCAATAAATGCCAAGAACCATGTCTTGATTAGGATTAACGATAGGCCTGCCAGTTGAAGGTTTTAATAAATTTAAAGGCGCATACATTAATTTACGCGCTTCTTCTTGCGCTTCTTCAGACAAGGGCAAATGTACTGCCATTTGATCTCCGTCAAAATCAGCGTTAAATGCTGTACAAACTAAAGGGTGCAATCTAATAGCAAGACCCTCAATTAAAATTGGCTTAAAAGCTTGAATCCCAAGCCTATGGAGAGTAGGAGCACGATTTAAAAGCACTAAATTCTTTTTTGTGGTCTCTTCTAAAATATCCCAAACTTCAGGAATACCAGCTTCTATTAAATGTCCTGCCCCTCTAACATTGTGAGCTAATTCTTTCTTTATTAATTGCTGAATGATAAAAGGTTTAAAAATTTCAAGAGCTATTTTTTTAGGGAGACCACATTCATTTAGTTTCAGTTCAGGACCAACTACAATTACTGAACGGCCTGAGTAATCAACTCTCTTACCTAGTAAATTTCTTCTAAAGCGCCCATGTTTGCCTTTTAACATATCTGCTAAACTTTTGAGAGGACGCGATACGCCTACAGTACTCATAACAGTTTTGGTTTTTCTCGCGGAATTATCAATTAAAGCATCTACTGCCTCTTGAAGCATTCTTTTTTCGTTTCTCAAGATTACTTCTGGAGCTCTTAATTCAATTAGTCGCCTTAAACGATTATTTCTATTAATCACTCGCCTATAAAGATCGTTGACATCGGAGCTAGCAAATCGTCCTCCATCAAGTTGAACCATTGGCCTTAAATCTGGCGGAATAACAGGTAATACAGTAATAAACATCCATTCTGGTCTAATACCAGCTTTAATGAAACCTTTAATCAAAGAAAGTCTTAACATTATATTTTTACGAGAAGCTTCAGGGGCTTTTTTTAAATCTTCTTCTAACTTTTGTTTTAATTCGAACAAATTAATTTCTTCGAATATTTTTCTTAAAGCTTCCGCGCCAATACCAGCTTCAAAAACATTAGGATAAAGCTGAGAATATAACCGATAATCAGCTTCAGATAATATAGTTAAAGGTTTTAAAGATTGTAATTGTTCTAAAGTTTTTCTTTTCTGTTCTTGTAACCTTCTTAATTCGCCTAATTTATCTGGTGACAATTCCTCGATTTTTTTATTCCAAATCCCAGCCTTTTTTTGTGCTTCCACAAATTCTTTTTCAATGTCTTTAATTCTTTTAGCTTTAGCAGATTCATCAACTGAAGTAACAATATAACTTGTAAAATAAACGACTTTCTCGATTTCATTTAAAGGGATATCCAAAGTCAAAGCAATTTTTGAAGGAAGTTTTCTTAAAAACCAAATATGAGCTACCGGACAGGCAAGTTTAATATGTCCCATTCTTTCTCGTCTAACCGATGAATGAGTAACTTCTACACCGCATTTATCACAAATAATTCCTTTAAAACGCGGTTTTTTATACTTTCCGCAATAACATTGATAATCTTTCTCAGGACCAAAAATAACTTCCGAAAAAAGACCTTCTTTTTCTGGGCGCTGAGTGCGGTAATTAATGGTTTCAGGCTTTAAAACTTCGCCGTGAGACCATTTTAATATTGTTTCAGGTGAAGCGATTTTTAATCTAATTGCACTAAAATCCATAATGTTTAAAACTTAATCCGAATTTTTAAAATATAATTTAGAAATTCGAATTTTTTGAATTTTATGATGTTGAAGAATTATATATTGGTTATTTTTGATTCAGGGTTATCTTTTATTAGTTCCGGTTCTAAACAAAGTCCTTTCAATTCAGCCAATAAAACATTGAAAGATTCTGGGATGCCCGGTTTTTTGATTTTTTCCCCTTTCGTAATGGCTTCATACGCTCTAGCTCTACCGGCAACATCATCAGATTTAATAGTTAAAATCTCCTGCAAAGTATGAGCTGCTCCATACCCTTCTAAAGCCCACACTTCCATTTCTCCAAACCTTTGACCACCAAATTGAGCTTTTCCGCCAAGAGGTTGCTGTGTAGTTAGAGAATACGAACCTATTGAACGAGCATGTACTTTATCATCAACTAAGTGATTTAATTTCATCATATAAATCATTCCAACTGCAACTTTTTGGGCAAATCTTTCACCAGTGCGTCCATCTCGTAAATAAACCTTTCCATCTTCAGGTAAACCTGCTTTTTTTAATTCTTGCCTGATCTCTTCTTCTGTTGGACCAGCAAAGACAGGCGCTAAAGCGATATAATTTAGTTTATGTGCTGCCCATCCCAAATGCATTTCTAAAATTTGACCAATATTCATTCGCGAAGCAACACCTAATGGATTTAAAATAATATCTACTGGCGTGCCATCTTCTAAAAATGGCATATCCTCTACTGGCAAAATTTTAGAAATTACTCCTTTGTTTCCATGTCTTCCGGCTAATTTATCCCCTACTTGAATTTTTCTTAAAACTGCTACCTGCACATGAATAGACTTGATTACTCCTGGCTGAAGTTTATCACCTTTATCTCTCGAAAAAATTTTCACACCAATCACTCTCCCACGTTTACCATGTGGCAAAACCAAAGAGGTGTCTCTTACTTCCTGCGCTTTTTCACCGAAAACCGCCCTTAAAAGCCTCTCTTCTCCTGTCATTTCTACCTCGCCTTTGGGAGAAATTTTACCAACTAAAATATCTTTTTCTTTAACTTCAGCACCAACTCTAATGATACCCTGTTCATCTAAATTGGCTAATTTACTTTCCGAAACATTAGGAATATCATAGGTAGTAATTTCTGGTCCCAGTTTAGTATCTCTCACATCGCAAATAAAATCTTCAATGTGTATAGAAGTAAAATAATCTTCTCTAACTAATCGCTCAGAAATAATAATTGCATCTTCATAATTATTCCCCTGCCAAGGCAAAAACGCTACTAAAAGATTTTGTCCAAGCGAAAGTATACCATCCTTAATTGCTGGACCTTCAAATATTATATCACCTTTTTTCACTCTATCTCCTTTAGATACTTTTAAATTCTGATTGATGCAAGTATATTGGTTTGATTTAACATATTTCAAAGCTTCATAAGTCTTTTTTTCTCCACTATCATACTTAATTGTCACTTTACCGCCACTAGCTTCTAAAACTTTTCCGGAGCCTTCAGCAAAAGTCACATACCCGGAATTTTTAGCGGCATTTATTTCCATACCAGTAGCCACCAAGGGCGCTTGAGGCAATACACAAGGTACGGCTTGTCTTTGCATATTAGAGCCCATTAAAGCTCGATTGGCATCATCGTGTTCCAAAAAAGGAATCATTGCTGTTGCTACTGAAACTATTTGCTGGGGCGAAACATCAAAAAAATGAACCTCTTTTTTAGGAACAATTTTAGGCTCTCCTTTATATCTTACTTCAACAACATCATTAATGAATTCTCCTTTTTTATCAATCATTTCTCCCCCATGAGCGATACAATATTGTTCTTCTTCTTGAGCGTCTAGATAGACTATCTCATCAGTAACTTTTCCGTCTTTAACTTTAAAATAAGGTGTTTCAATAAATCCAAATTCGTCAAGTCGACCATATACCGCTAAATGCGTAATAAGACCTATGTTTGGTCCTTCAGGAGTTTGAATAGGACAAATTCTGCCATAATGTGAAGGATGAACATCTCTCACTTCAAACCCTGCTCGTTCTTGAGATAGCCCACCTGGACCTTTTGCTGAAAGTCTTCTTTTATGTTCTAATTCTGACAAAGGATTTATTTGGTCCATAAACTGTGATAACCGAGAAGTCCCGAAAAATTCTTGAACAGCCGATGAAAAAGGATTTGAATGAATTAAGGAATTGGGGGTTACAGTTGTAATATCAAGTGTGCTCATTCTATCTTTTATAATTCTTTCCATTCGAGTTAGTGCCGCTCTTAATCTCTCCTGTAATAAAATTCCTACTGGCCTTACTCTTCTATTAGATAAATGATCTATATCGTCGCCTTTTGCTTTTTCATCGTTATTCAATCTTATCATTTCCCGCAATATTAAAATGATATCTTCGCCGTTTATAACACGATCATTCATTGAAATCTTGGTAATTTCTACTGGCAAGTTAAGTCGCCTACAAAACTTCCATCGGCCTATTTTATCCAAATCGTATCTTTCGATACTAAAAGTTTTTTCAAAAAGTTCATTGGCATTATCATCTGAGGCAATCTCTCCCGGTCGTAATCTCTTAAAAACTTCAACTCTTCCTTCACTTTGATTTTGCGCCTGATCTAGTTTTAATGTTTTTTCAATAAAAGAAATTGCCCCCTTGTCTATATCTTCAAATCTCTTAAGAATTTCTTCATCCTTTTCAATGCCAAAAGCTCTTAACAAACTGGTAACTGGCAGTTTGCGTTTTTTATCAATTTTCACTGTTATGGCTCCATCATTTTCAGTAAAAAATTCAAGCCAAGCGCCGCGAGAAGGAATTAGTTGGGCGCTAAAAAGATTAAAATTATTTCTTCTATCTTGTAAAGAAAAATAAAGTCCAGGAGAACGAATTAATTGGGATACTACAGCTCTTTCAATGCCATTGATAATAAAAGTTCCACGATTCGTGATTACAGGTAAATGAGTAAAATAAACTTCTTGCTCTTTAATTTCTTTCGTAATTAAATTAGTTAAACGACAATTAACACGCAAAGGAGCTTCGTAGGTACTATTTTTAAATATGGCCTGCCGTTCGGTTAATTCCGGTTCTTCTAATTTGTAGGAAAGAAATTCAAGTGAAAGTTTTTTTTCTGAATAATCTTTGATTGGTGAAAATTCATCCAATAATTCTTTTAAACCTTTTTCTAAAAACCAGTTATAAGAAGCATGTTGAATTTGAACAAGATGAGAAACAGGAATAGTTTTTATAGGAAATCTTGAAAAAGTCTTAAATTTAAGACCCGATTTTGTTGCTTGCATAAAAACACAGTAGAAATTTCATCAAGGCATTTTCAATGCCCTTATTTCTACTTCTTTATTTTTTAAAAATAGAAAATGAGGATGTAATTCCCACTTTTAATGATTTTTAGAAATAGACAAAAATCCTTTTAATAAAAAGGATTTGGTGTCTAATTATTTTCTAATTGAAGTTTTGCGTTGATGTTGAACAAATAATAAAAAATTAATCGTTTTAGTTAACGCTTTTAAAATGTTTTTAGTAATTTCGCTTGTTTCTTCTCTGGATTGAAATTGCACTTTTTTTATATAATATTTATTTATCTTACTCAAAAGAAAAATTCTGTCAAGTGCCCGGGGAATATCCTCAGCGTTTATTGCCCTTTCGCTACAGATTATCTTCTTGCCTTCTTTGAGTAAAATTTTAATAGCCAGAGAGTCTTTTTGAGATTGAAATAAAAGAATTTTATTAAATTTAAACATAGTCTAAAAATAACAAATTTTGAAATTATAAATTAAAATCCCTGAACTCTTGTGTAAAAACTTTGGTAAATTCCGATAGCAATAAATAAAGATAAAAGATGAGAACCGCCGTAGCTAAAAAATGAAAGAGGAATACCAGTTACTGGAAATAGTCGTAAGTTAATTCCAATATTAATTAAAATATGAGCAAAAATTAATACAGCCAACCCTAATGAGAAAATTCTACCGAAATTAGAAAGCCGCAACATTTCATTTAAATTAGGACGCAAAAGTGCAAATTTTATTAATCTGTTCAAAAGAATAAAATAGCAAGTAAATAAAATCAAGGACCCCAAAAAACCCTTTCTTTCAACAAAACTGGCAAAAATAAAATCAGTATGAGGTTCTGGTAAAAATCCTCCTGCTGTCTGAAAAGAATTTTCTTCACCTCTCCCCCACAAACCACCAGAACCAATAGCAATTTCAGCTTGAAGGGTACTGTAATTTTCTCCTAAAGGGTCTTTTTCAGGGAAAAAGAATGCAATCAGTCGTGCTTTTTGATAATCGCTCAAAAAATCCCAGGTAATTGTTGAGAAAATAATTAAAATTAAAATAAAAATCGAAAAGTGTTTTAATTTGATACCGGATAAAAAGGCAACTCCAAACCAAATAATTACCAAAATTGCCGCCGAGCCAAGATCTGGCTGTTTAACAGTAAAAAAAACTGGCGCCAAAATATAAAGACAAGAAATGAAAATAGTTTTTAAACGAAATATTTGTAATTGCCGTGTTGCGAAATATTTTGCCAAAACGAGCAACAAAGTTATCTTCATAAGTTCAACAGGCTGAATATCAAAGTACTTAAACTCAAGCCACCCTTCAACCCCTCTTTTGGCTCTTGCAAAAAGAGAAGTCGAAAAAAGTAAAATTAAAGATAGAAAATAAAGAAAAAAAACAAAGACTCCTCTCGTTTTTAAAATTTCGCAGGGAAAATAAGAAATCGCAAGAGATATAATAATCCCAATGATAAAAAAAATCAGCTGTTTAATGAAAATCATTTCCGGTCCCCGCAACTTTTCTATGAAATACAGCTGATCTAAAGATAAAAAAACAATAATTGAAATACTGCCATATACCCAAAAATCAATCTTTTTAAAATGACTTACCAATGAAGTTAGCATCACTTAAAATTTTTTTAAAATTTAAAACTCGGGTTAAAAAATTAAATTTCGAAAAAATCTTGATATTTTATAGCCAAAAATTATTTTAGCTCCTCGATTTTTAAAAAAACTCCATGGGCCTTAAGAAAATTATCATTATTAAAGACATTAGTCAAAGCATAAGCTTCAACTGAAGTACTTTGAAGCTCAGGATTAATATATGGCCAAATTATTTTAAAAATTCTCTCCTCGCCTGAAGTAATTGTGTTATGCAAAGCTTTACCCAAAGCGATAATCTCGCCAAATTGATTTTTTAAAATGGCAATGACTTCCACTTGAGCAAAATCATAATCAGAGCTATTAATAATTAATCCCTCCAATGTCACAAAACCATTTTCATCAGGCAAAGATTGTCTTAAAACTTTATCTTTTATAGCAATGTTAGGAGCTTGATAATCATTAAGTTCGGCCCACTGAGGTTCATCAAAGAAAAAATTAACCCCGCTTATCTGGCCACTGACACTAATGCTTTGTTCAATAACATATCTTTTTTGTTGAGGCAAAATAAAAGTTCTTCCGCTTTTTGTGGCAATAATTTCGCCAAGTTCATTTAAAATTTCAAAGCGATAAACAAGATCTGCAACTCCAAAATCTTGATTTTTATTTTCAATTTGAGCATAGACATCAATTCTACCTGCTATGGTGCGAATAAATCCAGTTTTTAATACATCAACTTTTTTAGCTATTTCACTAATACATGGCCTGCATGGTCCTCCACAATCAATACCAGTTTCTTTTTGATTTTTGATACCATCAAAACATGATGGCGAAGGACCTTTTACAAAAAGCCAAACTAAGAAAAAAAATCCAAACCACAATAAAATATAGATAAACGCAATAATAACTCGTTTTTTAGCTCGATAATCCATATGGTCAATAATAATATTGTGAACGATTATCGAAAATAGACTATTTGTGAAAAATATTAGTAAAATCTTTTTAATGATAACAATTTGATATTATATCATACTTCCATTACTACAGGCAAAACTAATGGTCTTCTATGAGTGCGTTGATAAAGAAAGGATCCCATTTTATTTCTTAAATTATCTTTCACATAAACCCAATCAGTAGTATGATCTTCGGAAGCGCTTTTTTCTACTATCTCTCTTATTTTTCTACGCGCATCCTTTAGAAGATCTTTAGCTTCATTTAAATAAACAAAACCTCGCGAAATAATGTCAATTTTATCGCGAATTTTTCCTGTTTTTGAATCAAGAGTCACAATAATTACAAACATCCCATCCTGAGCCATTTTTTGGCGATCTCTCAACACAATCTCCCCAACATCTCCAACACCAAGACCATCTACCATTACAAATGAAGCATCACACACATTTCTTTGAGCTGTAATGCTTGATTCAGTTATTAAAGCCATATCACCATTATCTAGTATTTGGATATTGCTCCAGGGAATACCAACTCGATGAGCAAGTTCAGCATGCATCTTTAACATATAATAATGGCCATGCATCGGAATAAAAAATCTTGGTCTTGTTAGTTCAATAAATTTTTTTAAATCTTCCTGTCTACCATGACCACCTGCGTGAATATCCATCATTTTATAGTGATAAACACGCGCCCCTTGGCGATAAAGTAAATCTTTAACCCGCTGAACTGTTCTTTCATTACCTGGAATAATAGATGAAGAAAAAACAATTGCATCGCCAGGCTCCACTGCTATAAAAGGATGCTCTTTTGTGGCTATTTTCATTAAAACGGCATTTCCTTCTCCTTGCGCGCCAGTACATAAAATCAAAATTTTCTCTTTGGGTAATTTCAAAGATTCCTTAAAGGAAATTTGTATATCAGAAGAATGTTTTAAGTAACCTAAATTTCTTGCAATTTCAACATTATTGATCATTGAATAACCATCGATAACTATCTTCCGACCGTATTTTCCAGATAAATCAAAAATTTGCTGAATCCTACTTATCAAAGAAGCAAAAGTAGCTACGATAATTCTATTTGATTGATTTTCTTTAAAAATATCTTCAAGGTTTGCTCGAATTTCTGATTCTGATATTGAATGACCACTCTCCTCAACTGAAGTTGAATCTGAAAGGGCAACCAAAACTCCTTCTTTACCTAAAAGCTCAAGTCTTGCTATATCAGCTGGTTCTTGTCCTATTGGATTTAAATCAATTTTAAAATCGCCGGAGTGAATAATAGTTCCCACTGGAGTTTTTATTGCCAAACCAAAACTATCAGGAATATTATGATTTAAATGCAAAAATTCCACCTCAAAAATACCCGCTTTTATTTTGTCGCGAGCCTTGACAGTAAAAATATTTAATTGACCACTTTTTGGATAATCCTCTTGTCTTTTTTTGATAATACCAGAGGTTAAGCGACCAGTATAAATAGGCGGATTGCCAATTTCAGGCATAATATGAGGAATAGCTCCAATATGATCATAATGGCCATGAGTAATAATGACAGCGCGAATATCTTTAGTACGATCCCTAAGATAACTAATATTAGGAATAATATAATCAATCCCAGGCATATCTTCTTCGGGAAAACGAAGACCCATATCCACAATTAAAATATCTTTTTGAAATTCAAACACTGTCATATTCCGCCCTACTTCTTCCATACCACCAAGTGGCAAAATTTTTAACCCGTTAAAAACCTGGTAGAATTTTTTTTGTTTTGAATAAATATTTTTTTTAGTCATAATATTTAGAAGTATCGAATTTTACAGTGCAAAATTATTAAATAATAATCATTAATTGTTATTTAATTTAAAGTTAAGGCGCTATCTTATTTTTTTTGAAATTTAAACATTTTTAGTTAACTGGGCGCGGTGGGATTTGAACCCACAAGGGTTACCCCATACGCTCCTGAAGCGTACGCGTATGCCAATTCCGCCACGCGCCCGATTAAATTCCATCGAGTCCGCCTACCTGCCAAAAATCGTATTTATGAAATCCAAAAAGTTCGTGTTCCCAATTTAAAAGCCCTTCTTGTTGTAAAACATTATC
>JBBIMT010000018.1:0-12338 GCA_037444265.1 bacterium | reverse complement strand
AACTTGGTATTAAATTTTTTAAAAAAGTATTCTCTGAAAATGTTTCCGAAAAAAGAATTTTAAATCAAATAGATGAATTTAATAATAACGATTCCATCAATGGCATTTTAATCCAAATGCCCCTGCCACAACATTTAAATGCTGACAAAATTTTTCAAGCGATAAATTATAAAAAAGATGTTGATGGTTTTTCAAAAAAAAGCCCTGTTATTTCTCCTTTAGTGTTAGCTACTATAGAATCCTTAAAATCAACTAAGATAATTCTTAAAAATAAAAAGGCGGCGCTTTTGGTAAACTCAAAAATATTTGGCGATGCTTTAAAAGAAAATTTAAATAAAGAGCTTAAAATTAATTCGAAAATTTTTTTCCCTAAAAAGGAAGATTGGAATTTTATTAAAAAAGCTGATATTGTTATTTGCGCGCGTGGTGTACCGCATTTCTTAAAAGCTGATCATATAAAATCAGGCGTAATTTTAATTGATATTGGAATTACTCGCTACCAAAAGAAAGTTTTAGGCGATATTTCTTTTGAGGCTCAAAGGCAATCATCTTTTTATACCCCAGTGCCAGGTGGTATTGGTCCTTTGACAGTGGCGTTCTTATTTAAAAATTTGGTTGATTTGGCAAATTTTCAGTCAATTTAAAAGAGATATTTAGCGACTGAGTTAAATTTTCAGCATCAAAAAATTGCTTTTTTTTTTCGTTTTTGATTTTAATTAAATTTTGTTTATTTTTTTAAATTTATGTTATAATCAAAAAATATGAATTCGATAAGAATTACCTTCTGTGGTGGAGCTAAAGAAGTTACTGGTGCTAATTATTTAGTTCAAAACAATAAAGTAAAAATATTAATTGATTGCGGATTATCGCAGGGTAGTTTTTTTTCTGAAGAGAAAAATTTTTTACCTTTTCCTTATAGTCCTGAAAGTATAAAGTATGTTTTTCTTACTCATGCTCATTTAGATCATATAGGAAGATTGCCGCGTCTTGTTAGACAAGGATTTAAAGGAAAAATTTTTTGCACTTATCCAACAAAGGAACTAGCTAAACTAATGTTTTTGGATAATTTGCATATTCATAAAACAGAACAGCAGTTTCACCATCAGCCAATTTTGTATGACGAAAGAGACATTGTTCAGACTTTAAAGATGTGTGAGGCAGTTGAATATAAAGAAAAATTAAATTTTAAAGAAAATTTCTCAGTTCAGTTTTTTGAGGCAGGACATATTTTAGGATCGGCAAGCATACTTGTAACTATTGAAGGAAAAAGAATATTGTTTTCTGGCGATTTAGGTAATTATCCGACTCCAGTACCTTTTTTAAATCCTCCAGCAACTATTGATAACGCTGATTATATTATCATTGAATCAACTTACGGCGACCGCATCCATGAAGATGTTGAAAAAAGAAAAGAAATTTTAGAAGATATTATTGAAGCAACAGTCAAAAAGGGCGGTGTTTTAATGATTCCGGCTTTTGCGCTTGAACGGACACAAGAATTAATTGCTGAAATTAATGAATTGGTAGAAAACAGAAGAATTCCGCTTATTCCTGTTTTTATTGATAGCCCGCTGGCTATTGATATTATCGAAGTTTACAAAAGAAATATTCATTATTTGCATCCTTTGGCCCAAAAAAGATTTCAACTGAATCAAAATTTTTTTCATTTTCAAGGTATAACATTAACTAAAACACAGGAAGAATCAAAAAAAATTAACAGTGTCTCAAATCCTAAAATTATTATTGCTGGTTCTGGAATGTCAAATGGAGGTAGAATTTTATACCATGAAGCGCGGTATTTACCAGATCCAAAAAATTTTCTTTTAATTGTCGGTTATCAGGTTAAAGGATCGCTTGGTAATATTTTGCTTTATGGCGCTAAAGTAGTTTCAATTCATAATCGGTCAATTCCAGTGCGAGCGCAGGTTAAGGCGATTGGCGGTTATTCCGGACACGCGGATCAAATGCAACTTTTAAGATGGTTATTTCCATCAAAATATACTTGCCAAAAAGTTTTTGTCGTTCAGGGCGAAGAAATTCCAGCGACAGCGCTTGCGCAAAAAATAAAAGATGAACTTGGCGTTTTTGCAGAAGTCCCCGAACCGCTCTCAAATACCATCATTTAAATCTTGGGACTTACGAAGTCCCAATTTAAGTTTAATTCTGTTTTTTGTTTGATTTTGTCTATTTTCTTTTCGTTTTTTAGCTATTGCAAGAAATAAAAAAGATGCTACTATATGCTACTATTATTTATATTTATTTATATTTATCGGCTATGAGTGACATATGGCATATTTTAAGTAGAGGGGTTGATAAGCGCATTATTTTTCTTGATGACGAGGATCGCTTTAGATTTATCCATGATTTGTTTGAATTTAACGACCAAAATCCAGTGTCTGATGTTTTTTACACCTTCAATAAATCTAATAAATCTTCTTGGGACTTCGTAAGTCCCAAGATTGAAAAGAAACCGCGGAAATTGCTTGTTGATATTTATGCCTTTTGCATAATGTCAAATCACTATCATTTATTACTATCACCGCTTGTTGAAAATGGAGTTACCCAGTTTATGCGTAAATTAAACATCGGTTATGCGAAATACTTTAACGAAAAATATGACCGTACCGGGGCTTTATTTGAAGGTCGTTATAAATCAATCATTATTAAAAACGATGCACATTTTTTATATTTACCATTTTATATTCATTGTAATCCTCTGGATATAATTGATATTGGTTGGCGCACCGGACAATTACGAAAATATAATGAGGCGATAAAATTTTTAGAAAATTATCGTTGGAGTAGTCACCTTGACTATCTAGGTAAAAAAAATTTTCCATCTGTTATCAATCAAAATATGCTTTTAGATATTTTCGGAGGAAGAAAAAATTACGAAAAAGCGATCAATCAATGGCTAAGCGATATGAAAATAAGTAAGCAAATTCAAGAGATGAATACTTTGCTTCTTGAAAAATAACTTTAAGCTTTCTTGGGACTTTTCTTGGGACTTCGTAAGTCCCAAGATTATTGCGTAGGGTTTTGTAGGGTCTGCAAAACCGTTAATAATTAATAATAATAATTTCAAATTAAAATTTTCCTGTTGTGGTAATTGTGATAATTTGTGAATAAGTGCCTGCTGGGGTTAAAGCGCTTGGAGAAATAGCAAAGCATAACGTTGTCGTATCATTAGAAACGGGACCTGACGAAGACGCTATTGAAACTGCTGAAGAACTTGTTGTCGCGTTTGAAATTGTTGGTGAACCACTCATTGGTCCTACTGAAGATCCTGATGTGCAAGAACCAGAATATTGGGCGACAGCTTGTTCGGCTTTTGAAGTAGCAACACCGTATTTCCCGCTTCCTGATGTTACATTATTATTGTCGTTAATATAAGAAAAATTAATTCCAGTTGTTGTTCGTAAATTTCCATCAGTATAAATTGTAGTTACATATCCATTGGCAGAATTAGTTGAGGTTGTTGTAGTGATTGAACCTGCAGAGACTGTTGTTAAAGATAAAGTTCCAAGATTAATAAAATTGGCACTTAAAGAAAAACTAATTGAAGGAGTCACTGTAAAACCATCAGAGCTAATGAAATTTGATGGCGTGTTTGCATTATTATAAGCTCGCACTTGAAAGTAATAAACAACATTTGGCACTAAAACTAAACCACTTAAAGTCGTTGAAGTAGCGGTAGTGAAAAAAGTAAAACTTGAAGCTTGCCAAGAAGTGCCATTCCAGAAATAATTATCAGACTGCCTTCTAAAAGAATATTCATAAGTATTAGTTTGGCGAAGGCTAGATTCTGCATCAGAAAATCCCGACCAATTAGCCGAAGTAGAAGTGGTATTAGTTTGTTCATCTATATCCGTGCCTGTTCCGTCGTTAATTGAACCTGTTATGGGCGCTGAAGTATCAACCTTAGTTGTCGCAGTGGGTGTTTGACTGGTTGAACTTGATAGACCAGCGTTGTTAGTCGCTGTTACATAATATTGATAACAATTGCCTGATGAAACTGTATGATTAAATGGCGAAGTTTGATTACCTAAGCTTGTCCAGGCTCCAAAAGTACCACAAGTATTATTAGACAAAGTAGCTTGTCTATAATACAAAGTAAAAGAAGCAATGCCGGATTGAGAATCGCTTGCTGAAAATGTTATCTGATTGGTAGTAGTAGTGATATACCCGTTAGTATATGAAATAGATACAGAAGTTGGCGCGGTAATGTCGCGAATAACGCTAAAACTTGCTTGAGCGCTATTTCCAACATTATCATAACAAGTAGCATTGGTTGCTTGAGAATAAGTATCAGCGCTATCCCAGGTATAAGTCACACTATAGGGAGAAGTTGTATCGTCGCCGCCATTTGAAACAGTATTGGGAAAATTGACTTTTTCAACACCAGAGCCAGAATCAGAAGCCGAAACGTTAACAGTAAAATTTGCGGTTCCGGAATTATTATTATAATAAAGAGTTGTGCCTGAAACATAAGATTGGGTGCTTGATTCGGTAATTGAGGAAATAGAACAGGAATTAAATGTTGTATCCGCAACAAAACAGACATTTCCTGAATTGCATTGATTCCAAGAGCTTGGACTCGAACCATCAAATGCCCTCGCTTGGGCTTTATATTGAGAGCCGTTAGTTAAAGTTCCGGAAGTAACAGTAGCAGTGCAGGGAACATTGCAGTAGGAACTTGTAGCATTAGGAGTGTTTGAAAAAGTGCCGGTGGTATATTCAACTTCAAGTCTTGCTTGGTTACCATCATCACTTAAACTACCGCTAAAACATACTTGAGAACCTGAAAAGCAAGAAGTTCCCGGGCAAGTTCCATAAAGAGAAGTTGTGCAATTTGCTCTATAGCGAGTCCAGCTATTAAGTGTTGGAGGGAAATTTCCGCCACCGTTAATAACTGGGTCGGTGCTAATTTCTTGACTACCCACATTCATTCCTATTAATCCAATTAATTTAGTACCTTCTGCTTGCCAGTACCAGGAGTAGTCGTAAGGTTCAATTACTTTTTTACTTTGAATAAAGTTTAAAATATTTAGTCTCGGAATTTGAATCATTTGGTTATTATAAATAGAAAAAACTTGAGAGTTTAGCGAAATTTTATCAGTCGAAAAAAAATAACTAATACCATCACCTGTATACTTTAAGCGATTTTTTAAATCAAAAATTGAAATTTCCGGTTCTTTTTCAAATAAAAGCGCAGACGCTGAAGAAACAAAAGGAGTGGAAAACGAAGTTCCAGAATAAAATTTATCGTTTATTTTAATATTTTCTCCGGGTGCAAACATATCTAAAAAAGCCGCTCGGTTCGAAAAATGAGAAACTTCGTCGTTTTTATTTACTGAACCAACTGAAAAAACTTGAGAAGCGCAAGCAGGCATTGAAAGCTCATTATTTAAACCGTTATTTCCGGCTGAAGCGACAATAAAGATATTATTTTCCAAGAACAATTTGTTTGCCGCTTCAGCTGCCGGCTCTGCATCGCAAAAGCCGTCAAAGGAACCTCCGCCCAAGCTTAAATTTATGATTTTAGCTTTATTTTGTTTGCAAAAATCAAAAGCGCGTAAAAGATTTGAACTAAAACCTGAACCGTTTTTATCTAACACTTTAGCCACTAAAAGTTGGACATCCGGAGCAATTTTTTTAATGATACTTGCCATTAAAGTGCCATGACCATGTTCATCTTCTGGAACTTCATCTTCATTTACAAAATCATAGCCTGCAACATAAGAAAATTCATTTAAATCTACGCCTGAATCAACTAAACAAAGTTTTATGTTTTTTCCGCTCAAAGGATATTTTTCTTTAAAATCGAAATAATCAATCTTTTCCAAGCTTTCAATTAAATCAGCTTTGACTTCGTAGTCCAAAGCGATAAACTCAATAGTGGGATCATCTTTTATAAAATTTACCTCTGATAAAGAAAGTTTTGCAACTAAATGGTTTGGTTTAATTTTGGTCAGGCTTTTTTTAATTTTTTGGCTGATTTTTGGCAGGTCTGATTCTTTTTTATATTTAACAATTAATTTAGCGGTTGGATTTTTTTCAAGTTTTTTTAAAACATTAGGGCTTATTTTTTGACTTAAAGCTAAATTTTCTTTTATTTTAATTTCTTTTAACCAGCCAAAGTTATTTGGTTTTTTGGCTAAATAATAGTTTTTATAGGGCAAAAGCGTCAGTAACGAAACAACCGTGCCATGAGAAGACGATCCTTCGTTTTTAAATCCTCTTATTTTCCAGCCACCGTCTGGATTTTGGCGTTCTATAATTTCTTTTAGCCATTTTGCTTCAACATATTGAGGATAATCAGCAAGAAGCAAAAAAGCCACCATTTCGGCAAAAATATCGTAGAGATTTAAACTGTCAATTTTTTCTTGGCTGATTGCTTCTAAAACTTTTGGCGTCTCTTCTTTTATTTTTAAAGCCAAAATGTCCATTCCTTTTTTGATTTCCTTTTGGTCAAAACAATTTCTTTCTTTGGCAAATTGCAAAATCATTAAAGCATGAGTAAGTTCATAGCGAAAATTATCAAGTTTTGGCAGTTCATAAATTGTGTAGTCAAGCATTTCTTTTTTAAAAGGAACTTCTTGGCAAAAAAGCGTCCTCATAAAAAGTTCGGTTCTTGGAGTAATTTCGCTTCTTTTTGACAAAGAGCTTTGTAAAAATTGATCATAAACAACTGCTTGAACGTAAGGAAATTCTTTTATTGAATAGCCTTTATCCCAAAAAACAAATTCCCAGCGAAATTTTTCCGGGTAGTTATGGTTTGCTGAAAAAATTTCATCTCGATAAATTTTTATAATTTCGTTTTTAAGTTTTGGGCGATCATCCAAAAAGTTAGTTGCTAAAACTTTAAAAATCGTCCATTCGGTTTGATCCATTTTGCCAGTTTTTAAAGTGAGATATTTTTTAGGATCTAAAAATTTTAAACCTTTTTCAATGGCTTGGTCTATATTTTTTTTGATAAATTTTTCTTCTTCGCTGATTGGTTGAAGGTTAATTATTAAATCTCTGATTTGATATAGTGGACTTTTTAAATCTTGCGCCTGCGCAATTAAAAAAATGCCTCCAAAGATTCCAATGATTGAAAAAATCATTGAAAAAAAATTAATTATTTTTTTAAAATTATTAAAATTATTATTAGAATTATTAGAATTACGCATATTATATTATTAGTCAGGCGTTTGACAAAAGATATTGGGACTTACGAAGTCCCAAATTCACAAATGTTTCGTTATCAAACAAACATCAAACAAACACATATCAAACACAAAAATATATCAAATAAACGGCAAAAAAAGACCGGCAATAAGAGAAATCGTCACTAAAATGATAAAAAATATCCAAATGATATTTATAATTTTCTTACGATTTTTGGTCATAATGTTTGTTAAAAGATAGTGTTTAACATGCTTTAAGTGTCTTTAAAAATTTATTTTTATTTGTATAACATTTATAATTGTCATTATTGTTTTTTTATGTTATATTAAAAATATGATTAGAAAAATATTTTTACTTTTAATAATTATAGGTATAGGCTGGTTTATTTTCAATACAGTAAACATGTTATACAAAAAGTATAACTTAAATTTAGAAATTGATAAAGTAAAAAAAGAAATTGAAGCTCTGCAAGCAAAGAACGATAAACTAAAAATTTTGTTTGAAATTTTTAAAACGCCAGAGTTTCTTGAAAAAGAAGCTCGGAAAAAATTTAATTTACAAAAAGAAGGAGAAAAGGCAGTAGTGATTTTAGAAGACAAAAAAGAACAAACCACTTCTACTGAAAAAAAAGGAAGTATTTTCGAAGATATTTTTACTTCAGCCACTAACAATATTTTAGATGAACAAAAAAAAGATAATATTCAAAGGTGGATCGATTATTTCTTTGGTCCAAAGCAAAAATAGTATTTTCTACAAAAATAAATTAGATTTTTCTTTAATTTGCTTTGATAAAATTATATAATGGCAAAACTTTAAATTATAACCATAAACGCCAGTATAGCTCAAAGGCAGAGCAATCGCTTCGTAAGCGATAGGTTGTCGGTTCAAGTCCGACTACTGGCTACTGGCTTATGATTGAAGAATTTGAGAAAAAATTGAAAATTTTAGAAGAAAGATTTACCCCCTTAAGGGGTTTTTTTGACTTGAAAGAAACAGAGAAAAAGCTTAATGATTTAAAACAAAAATCTTTATCGGAAGATTTTTGGATAAATGCTCAAGAAGCGAAAAAGATTAACAAAGAAATAGCTTTTTTAGAAAAAGAAATTGCTGATTATAAAAATATTGAAAAAGACATTATTGAAGTCAAAGAAATTTTAAAACTGGTCGCATTTTCTGGCGATAGTGGAAATGAGTTTAAAAAAGATTTAGAAAGATTACTCAATGCCATTGAAAAAAATCTCGCGGATTTAGAACTAAAAAAATTACTCGGCGGGAAATTTGACAAAAATAACGCCATTTTAACAATTCAAGCAGGCCAAGGCGGATTAGATGCGCAAGAATGGTCTAGCAGACTTTTAAAAATGTATACACTGTATGCTCAAAAGCGTGGTTGGAAAGTTAGTTTGATCGATGAATCTTTTGGTCCTATGGGACATCACAAAGAAGTTTCAGTAGAAATAATTGGTCCTTATGCTTATGGCTATTTAAAAAAAGAATCAGGAGTCCATCGTCTTGTTAGAATTTCGCCATTTTCTCCCAATGGTTTGCGTCATACCTCTTTTGCGTTAGTTGAAGTGATACCGGATTTTGGCGACTTGCCTCCTCTTGAAATCAAACCCGAAGATTTAAAAATTGATACTTTTAAAGCTTCAGGACCGGGTGGACAGTATGTTAACAAAACTGAAAGCGCCGTGCGCATTACTCATTTGCCTACTGGGATTTCAGTGTCGTGTAAATCAGAACGCCATCAAGTAGCCAACAAAGAACGCGCTCTTCACATTTTACAATCAAAACTTTATAATTTACTAGAGATCCAAAGAGAAAAAACTGTAGATGCATTAAAAGTAAAAGTTAAACCAAAGTGGGGTAATCAGATAAGGTCGTATGTTTTTAACCCTTATCAATTGATTAAAGATCACCGTACTGGTTATGAAGAAAAAAATATAGAACTAGTATTAGAAGAAGGGGATTTAAACGGCTTTATTGATGCCCAACTGCGCGCTTTATGATTAAATTAGAAGGAGTGTCAAAAATTTATCCAGGCGGCATTGTGGCTTTAAGAAAGGTAGATCTTGAGATTGCACCAAAAGAATTCGTGACATTAGTCGGACCTTCTGGCGCTGGAAAATCGACTTTAATTAAATTAATTATTCGCGAAGAGACTCCTACTGAAGGAAAAATTTATGTTGGCGGCAAGGATATTTCCACTTTTAAGCCTTGGGAGTTGCCTTATTTAAGAAGAAGAGTAGGAATAGTATTTCAAGATTTTAAGCTTTTGCGCGAAAAAACCGCATATGAGAATGTTGCTTTTGCGATGGAAATGTGTGGTTTGCCAACAAGTCAAATTATGGAAGATGTTCCCAATGTTTTAAAAATTGTTGGGCTTTTGGATAAAGCGCACCATTTTCCTCATCAGCTTTCAGGTGGTGAACAACAAAGAATCGCTTTAGCGCGAGCGTTGATACATAGACCGGATATTTTAATAGCAGATGAACCGACTGGTAATTTAGATCCTATCAATGCGTGGGAGATAATTCAACTGTTGATAAAGATTAACGAACTCGGAACCACTTTAATTTTAGCTACTCATAATAAAGAAATGGTTAATTTAATAAAAAAAAGAGTTGTTACCATAAAAGAAGGTCAAATCGTTCGCGACGAAGAAGAGGGGCAATACATAATATGATGTCGGGAATTTTCAAATCTTTATGGAGGTCCGACCTCGATAACGATCCGATAACGATCTCGATAAATCTTTAAATCTTTAAATCTTTATTTCATTTAACATTTATAACTTTTTCATATGCTTCTTGCCTTTTATAGAATAATTAAACACGGTCTTAAAGATTTTTGGCGGCATAAATCCGTAAGTTTGGCTATGGTTTCCATTATGGTGATTACACTTTTTTTAGTCTCTTGTGTACTTATGGTTAGCTTAGTGGGAGATGAATTATTAAATGTTTTGAAAAATAAAGTTGACGTAAGTGTTTATTTCAAAATTGATACCAAAGAAGAAGTAATCAAAAAAGTTGTTGATGCGCTTCAGCGATATGACGAAGTATCATCAGTAACTTATGTTTCGCGAGAAGAAGCGCTTGAAGAATTTAAAAAAATGAATAAAGACGATCCATTAATTTTGAAAAGTTTGGAAGAAGTTGGCGAAAATCCCCTGCTGGCTTATATTAATATCAAAGCCAAAAATCCTGAAAATTTTAATCTTATTAATGATCTTTTAGATAAAGAAATTAATGAGAGATTTGGTAATATCGTAGAGAAAACCGATTATTCAGAGAACAAAGCAGCAATTGAAAAATTAGATGAGATAATTAATACCGCGAAAAAAGCCGGATTTTTCGTTAGTATGATTTTAGTTTTTATTGCTGTATTAATTTCCTTTAATACTATCTTACTTGCTATTTATTCAGCAAGAGATAAAATTACTATAATGCGTTTGGTAGGCTCAAGCAATTTTTTTATCGAAGGTCCTTTCATTGTTGAAGGAATTTTAGCTGGAATTAGTGGGGCGATAATATCAGGAATTTTATTTTATGGATTAATGGCGTTAATCACCCCTAAAGTTCAGCCGTGGTTTTTGGGACTTAACTCTGAGATAAATCTTTTGCTATTTTATAAAGAAAATTTAGGAGCGTTTTTATTTATAACGATTTTGGTTGGTTCTATTTTAGGAATAGTTGCAAGCGTGATTGCTTTGAGAAGATATTTAAAAATTTAATCATTAATATCGATGAACTTTATATTTAAATCATTTAGATGCGGGGTCGTCTAATGGTAGGACATGCGGCTCTGGACCGCATAATCTTGGTTCAAATCCAAGCCCCGCAGTAATCAAACGCAAATTTAGATGTCGTGAAGGTTCACAAAAATGGAATATAGTGAACTATAGGGAAAATAGGAGAAATTTTTAAAAAATTTGATGAAAATAAATTATTGAAAATAAATTGAGTTTATTTTAAAATAATATTAACAGATTTAAATTTTTTAATTTTCAAGATCTTAAAAGTCTTAAGGGTAGGGCAAATGGACAAATGGATAAAAAAGATAAAATATTTCACTAAGTGGGACTTCATAAATATAGAAGCCCCACTTTGTGCGTTTAAACATTGATGCCGCAGGTTGAGATAAATAAAGAAGGAAATATTATACTGAAACCACTTTCAAATGATAACTCTCGGCAGTCGATTTTCCAACTTGCTCAATTAAAAGGAGTGATTTTTCAGGGGATTTTAACTATTTTCCTTCTTTTGATTTTTATCTTTTTAATTACTGCTTCTTATTTTGGTGGCCAGGCCGCAACTTATAATTTTTTGCAAAATAACTGGACAGGCGGACAGGATCAGACAAATTTTCCAAATCGTACAAATAACGGAAACAATAATCCAGGCAGTTGGACAAAATTTTTCAGTAAAGATAGTCAAGTGATTGCATCTTCAGAAAGCATTACTTTAAATACCTCCCCAACTTCGCAAATCCGAGACAGCCAAAGTGATTTCGACGCTGGAATCAAAAATCAAGTAGACACTTCTTCAACGCCAGGCGATGTGAAATTAGCTTTCGATTTAGGCGATGGTTCAGATGGCGCAATTACAATAAGTGGCAATGTCAATTGCCAGACAACAGATATTTCAACTGCTGATGGCGATTCCACTCCAGACTGCATTGCCACTAATATTACCGCCGCTGTTTCAGCCGGAGCCAATTCTTTAACTGTGGCTTCAACTTTGGGATTTTATCCTTTTGACGATATATTAATCATTCAAATGTTTGGCAGTGGACAAGGAAATTACGAAATCAAAAAAATTTCCTCTGTGCCAAACAGCACCACTATCAATTTAACATCGGGCACAAATTATAATTATCAATCAACAGGCGCGCAAATTATCCGAGTACCTCAATATACCAATGTAACGATTACAAGCTCGGGAGTTTTAACAGTTTCGCCCTTCAATGGCGCAGTCGGCGGAGTTTTAGTTTTTAAAGCCAGTGGCACAGTAAATGTTCAAGCAGGTGGATTAATTGATTTGCAAGGTAAAGGTTTTGCCGGTGGTTCAGGTGGCGGGGCAGGCGGAGCAGGTGGAAGCGCGGGTCAAGGAGGTTTAGGTGGCGTATGGGGTCCGGGCGAAAATGCGCCAGGGGGTGGTGGTGGT
>JBBIMT010000017.1:0-12374 GCA_037444265.1 bacterium | reverse complement strand
TTCAACTAAAAAAATACCAATAGCATTGGAAGTTAAATGCGAAATAAATTCAAACATATAAAGATTTTTCGCGCAAGTGTTTATGGAAATTAATGGCAAATCGGTGTGCTTCGTCTCTAATGGCTTTAAATAATAATCCAACATCTTCAGGCAAAGTATCTATTTTAACAGGATTTTTATTATCAACAGTATATACTAATTCTTCTCTTTTGGCAAGAGCAATAAAAATAATATCTTTATGTATATCAGATTTTTTCAAATTTTTCAATGTTTCATTGAGCTGCGTTTTCCCGCCATCTATTAAAATTAAATCAGGTAAAGTCCAATCGCTATGTTTAAATCTTCGTTGAATTATTTGCGCCATCATTGCCGGATCATTAATACCTTGAATTTTTTTAATTTTAAACCGGCGATACTGAGTTTTAGCAGGCACAAAAAATCCATCAGAGTCTCTTTCAAAAACCACCATCGCGCCAACTGGATTTTTACCTTGAAAAATAGAAATATCAAATGCTTCTATTTTTTTGATTTTAGAAAAATCAATAATTGTTTTTTCGATGATAATTTTATCATTGATAACGAAATTGCCGATGTGGTTTTTCTCGAAAACTTTTTTATGACTGATGATTTTTTCAAAAGCTAAAATCTTATTTTTTATTATTTGGGCTTTTTCGAAATTTTCATTTTTTGCTTCTTTCAACATTTCTTGGTTTAAATCCTTGAGTAATTTTTTAGATTTACCGCTCAATACCCTTTTGATCGCATTAATATTTTTCTGGTAATCTAATTTGTTTTGAAATAAATCTTTAAAAAGTAGTTTTGCTTCCTTAGATTGCGTCTTAAAAGTATTTTCAAGACAACAAAAACCCCGGCATAAACCAATCTGAGCATTTAAACAAGGTTTTTGATGGGTTTTAAGACAAGTACAATAAGGAAAAACTTTTCGTAAAGTTTTTAAAGTAATTTTTAAAGAACGTCCAGAGACAAAAGGACCAATCCAGTTCTTGATTTTTACTTTAAAATTTTTGACATGAATCTGATGAGCAATGATAATTTTAGGAAAAGTTTCTTTTGTAAAACCGACAAAAAAATAATTTTTGTCATCCTTAAAAATAACATTATATTTTGGCTTGTATTTTTTTATCAACAATGACTCCCTTATTAATGCTTCAATCTCAGATTCCAAAATTTCAATTTTAATTTTTTTCGATTCAGAAATCAAATGCGCTTTCTGGGGATTATGAAAAGAAAAATCTTTTGAAAAATAACTGCGCAGACGACTTCTTAAATTTTTGGCTTTCCCGATATAAAGCTTTTCGTTATTTTTTCCAATGAAAAAGTAAACTCCTGATTTCTCAGGGATTGAGGAAAGATCAATTTTTTCTTTTTGAAAAGAAATAGTTATCATAATCTCCGAAAATTTTTAAAAACACACTTGCAATGACTTTTATCTTTATTTTATCCTTATCTTTTATTAAATAAATATATTTTTAAAGCTAAATTTTCCTTATCCTCTGCAATTATTTTTCATTAAACTGTAATTACATTATATATCAAGTAAAAAAAATATTATACACTAAATCATTATCATAAAATTTTAAAATTAAAAATGCTGCAGAGATTGTTTTTTAGTTATTTCAAATTGAGTAAGTTAACAATTTTTAATTTTTTATTTTTTATTTTTTATAATTCATAAATAATTGCATATTTTATAAATATATGCTAATATTTTTATGTATGGCTGATTTGTGCGAAGCAATGGAAAAATTCGGTAAAGGCATTGGTAGCGTTTCGCGCTATCGCATCTTGGAAGCTTTATTTACAGGACCTAAAACTGTCAACCAACTGGTCAAAAAAACAAAATTTTCTCAACCACTCGTTTCCCAGCATTTGCGAGTCTTGAAAGAAACAAATTTAGTAAAAGATGACCGTCAGGGACAAGAAGTGATTTACTCCATTAATTTGCGATACATTATTTCTCTTTTAAAAGATCTTATTGAAGAACTTAAAAAAAATAAAAAAACTTAAAGAATTTAAAAAGTAAATAAAAATTAACTTAATTTTAAACTATGCTTACCTATGTTTACGATACTTACGTCAAAACTAAAGATGGTCGTTTAATGCACTTTGATGTTATTATTGATAAAAAAGATGATGCTAAAGCGATTGAGTGTGCGAAAGAATGGTTAAATTCTATTGGCGAAAAAGGTGTAGAAGTGTCAAGTAAAGAATGTCAATTTTGTCATTCAGAAGTTGGTTCCCCTGAAATAGAAAAAGAGATTAAAAACAAAGGCTATTATATCTATAAAATGGAAGGTTGCCCTTAAATTTTATTTATAAAATTGAAGCAGAAAAATTACAAGTTACAAGGTCGACGATCTAATAAAAAATAACAAATAAATTGTCTAATTTTTAAGCCATTATGAAAACAGATTTAATAAATATCAAAATTATAGCCGGTAGCACGCGTCAAGGTCGCTTCAGCGACAAGGCAGCAGCCTGGATTTATGATGAACTTAAAAAGGAACAAGAAGTAAATGCTGAAATTCTTGATTTGAGAGACTTTGATATGCCTTTTTTCAATGAAGCAGTAAGTCCATCTTTCAAGCAAGAAGCTTATAAAAATGAAGCAGTGACGCGTTTTACAGAAAAAATCGCCCAAGGCGATGCTTTTGTGATTATTACTCCAGAATATAATCACAGCATTTCAGCTGTTTTAAAGAATGCTCTAGATTGGGTATATCAAGAATGGAACAATAAACCAGTAGCTTTTGTAAGCTATGGTAGCGTTGGGGGTGCGCGTGCCGTTGAACATTTAAGACTGATTGCTATAGAACTACAAATGGTGCCAATTCGCAATGCTGTTCATATTCCCGGTGAGCAGTATTTTCAAGCACTTTTTGGCAAAATGGATGTTAAGGATTTGTTTGCGCAACAAAAAGATAAAGTTCAAGCAATGATTTCTCAACTTCTTTGGTGGGCTAAAGTTTTAAAAAATGCAAGAAATTTTCAGTAAAGGCAATCGCAGTACCTTTTAATCCCCCTTTTTAAGGGGGGGATTAAATTTTAAAAAACAAAATTAACAAATAAATTAAACTTAACTTAAAATTTTAAAAACTAAATGAGCGCTAAACATAAATTGACAGTGAATAAATTTCGCATATTTTTTAAAAAATTTAGTTAAAGATTTCTAACATAAATTGCAAATTTTGTTTATTTTTCGTGCTGTTAAATATATTGCTATAAACATAAAAATTATCGTAACAAAAACAAAATACCAGCGATAATTTAGAACAAATACAACGCCACCAAATCCTATCCCAAAAAGAGCTAAAAACGGCGCAAGACACGAAGCACAAAAAGCAGTTCCGACAATCCCCGCAAAAAGCGAGCCCAACCCTCCGCTAAAGACCGTACCGACACTTGTAATCTTTTTTTTCTTTTTTTTCTGGCGCATAATAAATATTTGCATTGAAAGAAAAAGCGCATAAAGAAATGATAAAATAAAAAACAAGGCATAATCCCTTAAAGTAAAAATTCTAAGCTGTGTTGCAAAAGTATTGCCAGGTACCGTCCACACAGGAATAAAAATAAAGAGAACAAACATTGTTAGAAATACGGCAATCAGAAGAAAAAAGTAATTTGTTCTTTTAAGCGGTTCGCGAATCCCAAAATATAAAACGTCAAATATGTTTTTCATATACAACAGTTTAATTTATTAATTTCTTTGTTTTTTGTCTGAACTTCTTTTTAGAGCATTAATTAGTTTTTGTATTTTTTTTAAGTAATTAATCGCTGGCCTTTAAAAAGTCATTAATTGTTTTTTTGGTTATCGATGATTTATTTTTTAATTTTTCGTTTAAAAACATAGTAGTCACTAGACATCCAAAAAATATAATTATATCGGCATTTTTAAACATCTTATCTGGTACCTTTTTGGGTTTTTAATTTTCAATCTCCATATCCAAATATTTAAGTACTTAAATAGTACTTAAATGTCAAGAAAGTCGATTTTCTCTGCCAAAAATGTACCGGCGTTTTGCGCTACCTAGCCAATATTTTGGCTAAATTATTGAATATGGTTTTTGCTATCTTACTTTTTTTGTTTTCTATGGAAACAAATAAAATTGTTTTCATATACAACAACTTAACTTAGAGATATCTTTGGTAAATGATAATGCAGCAATTTTTATAGCTTCAGAAAGTGTTGGGAAAACAGGCAAAGAATTTATAACATCTTCAATTGTGTTTTTGTTTTTAATGAAAACCATCGCTTGCGCAATAAGTTCTGCGGCGTTTGGCGAAAGAATGTGTACACCCAAAATTTGTTTTGTTTGAGGATGAATTACCATTTTGATGAGTCCTTCGGTGCGACGCATGATAATGGCTTTAGGTATATCTTTTAATGATACTGTTTTGCATGCACACACCCCCATTTTTTTTATTTGTTCTTGCTCGGTAAAACCTACACCGGCAAGTTGAGGATCTGTAAAAATAGTATATGGCACAGCGCTATAATCAATGGAAAGTTTAGCGCCTTTGAGTAAGTTTTCCGTGGCAAGGGTTCCCTCTCGTCCGGCCGTTGTTTCAAGACGCAAAGGTAAGTTAGTAACATCGCCAACGGCAAAAATATTTGGATTGGATGTTTGGAAATATTGATTAACAACAATGGCTCCTCGTTTATCTATTTCAACATCTAAAAATTCAAGACCAAGACCTTGCGTATTAGGTATTTTGCCAGCAGCTAAGAGTATTTCATCTGCAAAAACTTCCTCTTGTGTCTCGCCGATTTTATAAGATACAAATTTTTTGTCTCCATTCTTTCGCACGCTTTTTACTTCAACATTTGTTTTGATGTTAATGCCTTCTTTTTGAAGTATTTCAACGAGGTGATCAGTAAGGACTTTTTCTGAATATGGAAAAATTGAATCGCCGCGCTCCAAAATAGTCACTTTTGTACCGAAACGAGAAAATATTTGCGCAAACTCCAAACCCAAAGGGCCCGCGCCAATGATAATTAACTCTTTTGGTTGTTTTTGAAGTCGCAAAGCTTCAATATGAGTTATAAAACCAACTTCTCTTATACCTTCAATTGGTGGCACATTAGCGGTAGAACCGGTGGCAATAATGAATTTTTCCGCACTTAATTTCTCTCGAACTTGTCCTGACCCAGTCGCAAGACTCACTTCCGCTTCATTTTGAGAAACGAATTTTGCTTTGCCCTCTATTGCTGTTACATACGGTAAATTTTTAAGCACTTTTTCATATTTTTCTTGGCGAAGTTTTTCAACAAGCAATAGCTCGTCTTGAACAACTTTTTGAAAATCAAATTTTTTTATTTCAAACTCAACGCCAGGTAATCCGTGATGTTTTGCCTGATGTAAAATTCCCCCGGCATACAAAAGTGTTTTTGACGGAACACATCCCACGTTAACGCAAGTCCCACCCCAAGGAAGACCTGAATTAATTAAAGCAGTTTTAGCTTTAAGTTCGTTAGCGCGGATTGCTGCCGCAAAAGCTCCTGCTCCTCCGCCAATAATGATAAGGTCATATTTTTGCATATACTTAAATATTAAATGTTTAACCTTTCTTTAAGTATTAAAACAATGGGTAATGGTTTTAATTTATAATAAACATTGCGAAACTTGCGGCGATTTTCAACCATATTGGCTTTTTGAAGTTTACGTAAAGTATGAGAAACGGCAGAGATTGAAACTCCAACAATTTTAGCAATTTCACTTACAGAAAGTTCTTTGTATTTGCACAAAAGATAACAAATTTTAAGCCGCGTCGGGTCGCCAATTATATTAAATTCCTTTGCACAAGCAACAATCGCTTTTTTGTTCTTAAGTTCTTTTTTAATTTTATTGATGTTCATACCTATACTAACATTTATTTGAACTTCATACTTGAATGTGTATTCAAATGATAACAAATAAAAATAAAAAATCAATAATCTTGTATTTGATAAACACTATTGAAGCTAAATTTTCGAGTAAACTTATTGCTTGGAAACTTTGTAAATTGCACATCCTAAATAATTTTCAGAGGAAGCATCTAAAATTTAAGTATTACTATCAAGGACGCAGACTTCCATAAAATATAAAAATGTATTATTATAATACAGTAATATGACTTCTTTAGCTTTAATTTTTACTCTTGCAGCTATTGGCATCAGCGAAACATCATATCTTATCCGTAAAAGGATTACTTTTGAAAAACCGGTTTGTCCTTTGGGAGAAGAATGTTTAAAAGTTTTGACAAGTCAATACAGTAGAATTTTTATTATTCCTAATGATTTATTGGGTTTTTTGTCTTATCTTGTTATATCATTTATAGCAGCGTTTTTAGTAATTGGAGTTGAACCTGTAAAATTTTGGACAATCGCTCTTAAAATTTTAGTTGCTATTGCTTCGTTAGTTTCTGTCTTTTTTACCTATCTTCAATGGAAAGTAATTCGCGCTTGGTGCTTTTGGTGTTTAATGTCTGCATTGACTATTTGGTTGATGGAAATTATAATTTTAATAAATTTTTAATTTTAATCCTCAATTTTTATAAAAAAAATTGCTTTAAAATTCTATGCGCATTGCGGGTTTTCATATTTTAAGAGTAGGATTAGCAATTACTTTTTTATGGATTGGCATTTTGATTTTTAAAAGTCCGGAAAGTTGGGGAGGATATTTAAAACCTTGGGCAGCCGGACTTTTACCTATTCCACTTTCTCAGGCGATGATTGGTACTGCGATTTTAGATATTCTTATCGGATTTTTGTTGTTAATTGATTTTTGGGGCTGGATAGCGGCTCTTTTAGGCGCTATTCATCTTATTATTGTGCTTTTAGTAAGCGGAATAACTGATATTACCGTTAGAGATATTGGGCTTTTAGCTGCTTTGCTTGCGGTTATGATTGATTCTTTGCCTCAAGATGTCATAAACAAAATAAAGTTTTCAAAAAAATAATTTTAGGATAAATAATGGTCGACTCCTAAATATAAAAAATTAAAATTAACTTTTGAAAAATATATGAACAAAAATATCATCACGATTATAATCGTTTTAGTCGTTCTAATTGGAGGATATTTTCTTTTAAGGAACACCAATCAATCTTTACATACATTACCTCCAACACAACCTGAAAATACACTAACTCAACCATCAAAAACAGAGAAACCAAATCTTTTAGAAGAACCGCTTAATCAATCTCAAAATCAAGAACAACCTTCCACCCCAATTGCATCACCCCAAGAAAATGAACAAGAATATGTAGTAATTTATACTGACAATGGTTACTTGCCAAATACCTTAATTATAGAAAAAGGTAAGACTGTAACTTTCAAAAACCAAAGCTCAAAACCAATGTGGACCGCATCAGATCTTCATCCAAGTCATCGAGTTTATTCCGGAACTGACCTTCAAGAACATTGTCCAGACACTTTAGGGGTAGCATTTGATCAATGCACCGCAGGCGACACATACCAATTTACATTTAATAAAACTGGAATTTGGAAATATCACAATCATTTAAGCCCATCAGATACAGGAACAATTATAGTAAAATAAATTTATAGACTTTTTCATTCTTATAAATAAAAGATTAAGCTTTTTAAGCTTAATCTTTTTTAATAAAAATCATTTTTAAAAATTTTATACTTGTACTTTAAATAAAAATTTGTAGAATTTTTAATCTTATTTCATAAATTTAATGTATAAATCCAAAAAGCAGGTTTTAAAAAAAGTAAAGTGGTAAAAAAGCAAAAATTTCATTAGATAATTAAAAAATTTGATTTTCTCTCATAAATTGAAGTTCAAAAAACGCCCCATTCTTGGCAGTTTTTGCAGCAGCAGTTATGTGTCAAAAATTTTATTCCCCAAAAAGCAAAAACGTCAATCAATTTTTTTCCTTAAAAAAATACAAATCTCTCGACAAGCAAAGGTGAAACAATCCTTTTATATTGGCTTTTTTGCTAATGCCCCCACGAGGAATCGAACCTCGATCAACTGCTTAAAAGGCAGCTGCTTTACCACTAAGCTATGGGGGCCCATTGAAACTGCCGGTATCGAATATCTTAAAAATCAAAAGAATGAAAATATTATATCTCACTTTCCAATTGTTTCAAGAGCGCCTTGGCTTTAGTTGACACTTTAGTAGGAACTACAATATTTACTGTCACAATATGATCGCCCCAACCGCGAAGTTTAGGCATTCCCTTACCTCTTAAAAGGAATTGGGTTTGATTTTGAGTCCCGGGTGGAATGTGTAAAATAACTGTACCGCCTATTGTTTTTACCTCAACTTTACCTCCAAGCACAGCTTTTACAAAAGAAATATCAACTGTTGAATGAATATTGGCTCCTTTTCTTATAAAAACAGGATGCGGTTTTATTTTTATTTTCACAAGCAAATCTCCCACACCCAAATCTGGATAAAGATTTCCTTTTCCTCTTAATTTTATTATTGCCCCATCTTCGATACCAGGAGGAATAGAAATAGAGACATTTTCTTTTACACTCTTCACTCCGCTTCCATTACAGCTGCTACATTCTTTCTCGGGAATTTGACCGCGACCACGACAAAAATCACATCTTGAAACTGAAGAAAAACTACCAAACAAAATTCTTTGGGTTTTTGTTATCTTTCCTTTTCCTTTGCAAACAGAACAGGTCTTAAAACCATACTTTGAATCTGCTCCCTGCCCATTACAAGTCGAACAAATAATATCTCGATTATAAGAAAAGTCAAAAGTTTTACCAGTATAAGCTTCTTGAAGATCAATCTCTACTTCTATGAAAATATCTAAATTAATCCGGGTGCGTTTTTCTCTTGTATCAAATCCTCCAAAAATATCTTTAAAAAAATCTTCAAAACCACTGTCGCGAAAACGCGAAAAAACATCATCGAAATCTTCGCTCCCCCATACATTTTGATAAAAACCGGAATGAGAGGCGCTATCAAAAGAATGCCCAAAGGCATCATACTGTTTTCTTTTTTCAGGATCTGACAAAACTTGATAAGCCTCATTTATTTCTTTGAACTTTTCAGCATCACCACCTTTATCGGGATGATATTGATGCGCCAATTTGCGGTATGCTTTTTTAATTTCATCCAATGAGGCATTTTTAGAAACTCCTAAAATTTCATAATAATCGCGTTTCATTTTTAAAAAAGGTTTTCCATTTCCCGAAGCCTAAAGGAAGTTTACTTCGGCATTGAAAACCATAAAAACTTAACTTAAGCATCTCCTATAAAGCTAAAAATTAATCGCAAGCCTTTTTACTGAAATAATTTCGTCTTTTATACTTATCAATTTGAAATAGATGAAAATTTTTAAGATTAAAGCAACAACAAAAGCAACAAGTGGTACTATTAAAAAATTAAATGTTCTTAAGACAAAAAACAATCCCACAGCAAAAATAAAAGTAATATGATTTTTAAAATTCACTACAAAATGTCTTAATTGTCGATTAACAAAATCAAAGAAATCATCTGAAATAACAACATTTTCTTTTGGCAATAATCCTTCTTCTTTTAAAAATGATTGCGCAAACATCGTGGCTTTTTCGATAATCGGTTTAGGGATGGAAATGTTTGAAGTGGCTATATCTAATGCTGGAGAAAGGTAATAGAAAGTGATGATTAAAATAAAAATTCCGCTTAAAATATAATTAACTCCTGAATAACAAATAGCATAGACATCGATATTTATCCTTTCGCGCAACTCATTACGAATCGACTTAAAGCCCAAAAAAAACATCAACGCAAACGCTATCAATCCAAACAAAATAATTAAATGAAAAAATATAGTCAAGAAAATAGGAAATATTCCTAGTAAACCAATGACTAAAAGATATCTCCAGCTTGGAAATAAAATGAATGACAGACAATAAAAAGCGACATAAAAAAGCAGATCTAAAAAAAGGTAAAAATAATTAAATACAATCTGAAACCCCCCATTTCCGTTAAAAAATATATTCTTCAATGACAGCCAAAAAATAGACCCGGTAATTAGAGTAAACAAACAAATTACTAAAAAAACTTTATTTTTTCTAAAAAAATTTATCATTATTTCTCTTCAAATTTTCCTTCTTGCGGCCCTTTATCTTTAGACTCTCCAGAATCAGAGGGAGGATTATTAGCTGAATTGGGGTTGCCATAAATTATACTGCCAATTTTTTGTAGTGAAGCTTCAAGTTCTTTCATTGCATTTTCTATAATAGATTTATCGTTTTTTGACAAAACATCTTTAAGATTCTTAATCTTCTCCTCTATTTCTCCTTTTGCTTGAGCAGGAATTTTATCTTTATATTCATTCAACGATTTTTCCGCAGAGTAGATTAAGGCGTCAGCCCGATTTCTTGTTTCAATTAATTCTTTCTTAAGACGATCTTCTTGGGCATGAATTTCGGCTTCTTTTTTCATTCTTTCAATTTCTTCTTGAGTTAAACCTGATGAGCTCTCAATTCTAATTGATTGAGATTTGCCGGTTTTTAAATCTTTTGCCGTCACATTTAAAATACCGTTGGCATCTATATCATAGGTTACTTCTATTTGCGGAACGCCGCGGGGCGCTGGAGCGATACCATCCAAAATAAATCTTCCTAAAGTTTTATTATCAGCTGCCATTGGTCTTTCACCTTGTAAAATGTGAATTTCAACGGAAGTTTGATTATCAGCAGCAGTAGTAAAAATCTGACTCTTTTTAAAAGGAATGGTTGTGTGTCTTTCAATTATAGGAGTCATCACGCCACCAAGCGTTTCTATGCCTAAAGTTAAAGGAGTAACATCCAACAATAGTATATCCCTGACTTCTCCGGTTAATATTCCGGCTTGAATAGCCGCGCCAATGGCGACAACTTCATCAGGGTTTATGTCTTTATGGGCTTTTTTACCAAATAATTCTTCGACTTTCTTTTGAATTAAAGGCATTTTCGTTTGACCTCCGACCAGTACCACTTCATTTATATCGTTAACGGTTAATTTAGCCGCTTTTAGTGCTCTTTTTGTAATGTCAATAGATTTATCAATTAAATGTCCAACTAAATTTTCTAAAGTGGCACGAGTAAGTTTTAAAAGTAAATGCTTAGGCCCAGAAGCATCAGAAGTAATAAAGGGAAGATTTATCTCAGTCTCCAAGGCTGACGAAAGTTCGATTTTAGCTTTTTCTGCTGCCTCGCGAACTCGTTGAATAGCCAGCGTATCCTTTGATAAATCTATACCACTTTGGCGCAAATATTCTTTCACAATCCATTCCGAAATAATTTTATCAAAATCGTCCCCTCCCAAATGCGTATCTCCATCAATTGCTTTAACTTCAATAGTATTTTCAGAAACTTCCAAAATAGAAATATCAAAAGTACCTCCTCCGAAATCATAAACGATTATCTTTTCTTCTTTTTTCTTATCAAGTCCATAAGCTAAAGCTGCTGCTGTTGGTTCATTTAAAATTCTTTCTACTTTAAAGCCAGCTATTTCCCCAGCGTCTTTAGTTGCTTTTCGTTGAGAATCATCGAAATAAGCTGGTACCGTAATGACTGCCCGATTAATTTTTTCTCCCAATTTATCTTCGCAATCGTGTTTGATTTTCTGTAAAATCATAGCCGAAATCTCCTGAGGCGTATACCATCTATCCCCCATTTTTACTTCAACCCCACCATTTGACGCTTCTCTAATTTGATAAGGCAACCATTTCAAATCTTTTTGCACCTCAGGATCGGTGTATCTCCTTCCAATAAGACGTTTTACCGAAAAAATGGTATTTTCCGGATTAGTCACTGCTTGTCTTTTGGCTAATGTACCTATTAATCTCTCACCTGATTTTGTTAAAGCAACCACTGAAGGAGTGAGACGATTCGCCTCTGCATTTTCAATAACGCGAGGTCGCGACCCTTCCATAACGGCCGCCACTGAATTAGTAGTACCTAAATCTATTCCTATTATTTTTCCTAAAGTATTCATATTAATTATTCCTATTTTGCTTTTAGTTTTAAGTAAATAAAACTAAAAACAAATAATTAAGATTTATTGGGATGATCTTCTTTAGATTTATTAAAATTATTCCCTTTTTGATACTGGGCAATAACCACTTTAGCCGGTCGCAATACTATATCGTCTAATTTAAAACCATATCCCGCCATTTTGACAATTTTTCCATCTTGTTCTTTTTTAGTGGTCTTTTCCACCGCAATTGCCTCATGCAAAGATGGATCGAAAATTTCCCCTTCTGCCCCAAATTGCACAAGACCGTTTTTCTTTAAAAAATCGTCAAGACGCGCTTTGATTTGATAAATACCACTAATAAAAGGATCATCTTTTTTTTCTTTTGGTACCAGCGATAAAGCCAGATAAAAACTGTCTACTACATCGAAAATACCAGAAA
>JBBIMT010000016.1:0-13064 GCA_037444265.1 bacterium | reverse complement strand
CAAAATATTTTCAGACAGAGGCAAACCCGATATTAAATTATACAAAAGCATATTTTCAATAGATTGTTCTTCTTCTAACACCGATTGTTTGAAATCCAAATAATTTTCCCGAGATTCTACCAACTCGATTTTGATTCCTCTTACAGGCGCCGGAATAAAAACAAAAGCAACTATTGTTTTTTTTGAATTAACTTTTTTTAATCTTTGATTTAAATTAGCCAACGCGTCTAAAAAAACATTAATTCCTTTATTGTGTATTTCGTATCTGCCAGAAATGAAATAAAATAAAGTTTCTTTAATATCAAAAGTATAATAAGGAAAAAAATAATATAACAAAAACTCACGAAGCCTTTCTCTTTTTAGATGATGTTTATAAGAGATATCTTCAAAAGATAAAACACGCTGGATATCAAGTCCATTTGGTAACAAAATATCAGCCTTACGACCCAAAAAATGCTCAACTTCAATAGCGGTTATTGAACTGACAGTTGTTAAAATATGAGATAGTGATGCTGATAACTTTTCCAGTTGATGTTTGGGTAATACACCGTAATTTTTAGCTTCTTGTTCAGGATTATATTTTTCTATCTCTTCATACAAAGGTTTATTATCTCCTGCAAGTGCGCGACCAACCACTGTAGCATGAGTGGTGAAAACAGTGGCGATTGGGATCTTCTTTAAATATAAATAAAGCAAAGCACCACCACTTAACCATTCATGAAAATGAGCTACTACCTTAAATTTATTATTTAAAGCTTCCTTAAAATATTCTTCCAAAAATCTACCAACAGCAATTGACCACAAAAAAGGCTCGTCAAAATCTCGCGGCGAACCTAATGTATCCAGTTTAAATTCTTGCCAAAACCAACCTTTGTAATCATTAATCTTGTTCCATGAACCATTATAATCAATCAAAATAACATTTATTTCTTTATGAATTAACCATTGGCCAAAATGACAAACAATGCCTTCAGTTTCTAATTTTTTAAAAACACTTTTGAATTCCTCAGGTGGCGCCATTTCTTTAAATTCACCCTTAATATTGTTATGGAAATAAGGGCCAATTCCAAAATACGAATTGTGATAATATTTTTGCATCTCAACAAGTTTAGTAGTTAAAACAGCGTAGATGCCACCTACTTTATTACAAACTTCCCATGATATTTCAAATAAAATATCTGGCTTCATAAAAGCGAGCGAGGGGAATCGAACCCCCATCTCAACCTTGGGAAGGTTGCATTTTGCCACTAAACTACACTCGCAAAATTGCTATTAATTATCAAAAATAAAAATTGACGGCAAAATATTTGGTTAATAATATATTTTACTACTAACCACTTATTTAAGCAAATATTTAAACCAAAATTATTAATGATTTAAAATTTACAAATTATAATAATTTTATTTTAAAAAAAATTAAAGAGCGCTTATTTTACCACACCAAAATATTTAGTATTTACCGATTTATCCAAATGATTTTTATTATTTTTTAATTTGTTGATAATAATCAGGAAAAATATCTTCAGTATTATTAACTTTATTTGAATATCGAGCTAAAACGAACAAAAAATCAGAAAGACGATTTATAAATTTTAATATTGTTTTATTATGTAAAACTTCCTTTTCATTTAACCTTACTATAGATCTTTCAGCGCGTCGACAAATAGTCCTGGCGAAGTGTAACGCTGCACTATCGCGAGCGCCCTGAGGTAAAATAAATTTATTTAAAGGTGTTAAATTTTTTTCCAGCTTATCTATTGCTTTTTCCAATTTTAAAACATCTTCTTCATTGATAGGATTTATATAATCTATTTTTTTTACATCAATTAAGGCTATTTCAGAAAGAACTCTAAAAATTTGATTCTGAATCTTTGTTAAAATATCTTTGAGCCACTTTCGCCTGCTTAAAGCAACGCAGTATCCCAAAAAAGAATTGAGTTCATCTAAATTGCCCAATGCTTCAACTTTTAAGTCGCTTTTAGTAGTTTTTCCGCCAGGCAGTGAAGTTTTTCCTTCATCACCTTTTTTTGTATAAATAGGCATAAAAAATAACTTTAAAATTGAATTATTAAAAATACCTAGATTAAATCAAGAAATATATTTATGGTTTTTAAGTGTATTTATCAGCAATGACGGAAGCGCCATAAGCTTCAGGTTTAGTTCTTACATCAAAACCATATCCGCGTATCATTCCAACAATTTCATTTATCATTTCACGAGTTGGTCCACCATTACCAATATCAACATGAATCTCGATATTGTATTTAAAAACAAAATGATTATTGCCTAAATGATTTTTAAGCGCTTCTATCAGTTTGGAAGCTATATCCATAGAATCGATTGCTTCTTTATAAATTCTAGAGCGTAAATTTATCTGTTTGTAATGGTGGGTTCTCCTCCAAAAATATCTCCCACCACTGCCTACTTTGTGAATTGCTATAATTGAAACAAAATCGGCATAATTATACTTTGTTTGAGAGTCGCTGCCAACAATTATTTTATACTTATTTTTAGGGCTTTCATCCATAAACTTCACTATTGATTCTATAACCTCCTCAAAAGATAAAACTCCAAAAGTAGGACTAACGAACTTTCCTAATAAATTATTAATATTTTTAGATTGATTCATTTTTAAATTTTTTAAAAAAATATTAATTATATCAAAAAAACGATGATTGCAATTAATATAGCCATAATTGATAGTATCAAAACAGCGCCGGCTAAAATATCTTTGACATACTTGATTGAAGGATGGTGTTCTTTAATTAAAATATCCAACATTTTTTCACAGGCAGTATTAACCAATTCAAAAGACAAGACAAATGCTACAGTAATCAATAAAATTGCCCATTTCCATGCACTAATATTTGCTAAAACACCAAGTAATAATACAACCAATGCAATAATCAATTGAATTTTAAAATTAGGTTCTCTTTTAAAAGCCTCAACCACTCCCTCAATCGCCCAGAAAAAACTTTTTTTTAATCTCATCATATTTAAATTTGTTTTTTGTTTCTTTAAAAAATTGTTTTTTTAAAAATTTTCGAAAAAATTTATTTAAAATCACTAAAAAGTGATAATTTGTGTAAAAAAATGTATGATGCTACTGCAAAAGATACAGATACATTTAACGATTCTTTTTTACCAAACATAGGAATAAAAATGATATCATCACAGTTTTTTAAAATATTTCGCGAAACACCTTCAATCTCATTGCCAACTACCAAGGCAGTTTTTAGTGCAAAATGAAAATTAAAAATATTTTTTGCCTTTTTATGAATCTCAAGAGCTAAAACCTTATATCCTTCTTGCTTTAAATGTTTTATCACTTTTGAAGTGCTGTAAACTTTCTGAAAAGGAACTGTTTTTTCAGAACCCAATGAAACTTTTTCTATTTTAGGGTGCGGTGGTGCTGGCGAGATGCCACATAAATAAATTTTTTTTAAACCGACACAATCACCAATTCTAAAGAGAGCACCAATATTATAGCGGCTTCGAATATTACTTGCGACCAGCACCAATTCATATTTTAGGTTTATATTCTTTAGGAATTTCGTAACTTTCATTTAAAATCTGAGATTGATTAATACTATCGATTTTTAAAAGCAGCATCTTTTGGGCTTTAGTATCAAAAGCCTCAATAAAACTGCCTTTCATTTGATAAATTTCAATGGTAAATTCTTGAACCCTTTGGTTTTCATTGCCTACATAATAAATTTTTAATCTTTTTTGAGATTCGAATGCTTCTTTAATATTTCTGTTTTTTTCTGAAATTTCATTTTTTAAAGCATAACTAACCGGGATTTTAATGATTTCTGTATTATTTTTTAAGAAAGCTTTTATATATCCGTTTTTAAGCCCGAATTCATAAATCTCCTTTGTTAGTTGGACATCCTGAAGACAATATTGTTTTATCTTATCGATCATTCCATTTTTGAACCATTTTATTGCTTGAATACCGCTTGTAGTTTTATTTTTATTTAAAGTGCCAAAAGCAACCGCATCAAGTGATAAACGAAAACCCAAATGATTGATTATATCATCCATAAGATCGAGGCATTTAATTTGTTTTAAATTAAAGTCAGCATAAGGTTTTAAAACCTCTAAATCGAAATTCCTAATATTAAAACCGATCACTAAAGGATTTTGTTTTAAAAGCTTCAAAAATTTGGTAATTTCTTTTTCTTCATAAATATAATATTTATTTTCACGAAAAGAAAAAAAGCTCAAAACAGATATTTTGAGCAGATGCAAATTGTTTCGCCCACCAACTTCCTTAAAATCTCTTTGTGTCTCTAAATCAAAAACAATCCTATCTTGATCATCAATTAAACTGCTCATAACCGAAAAGTTGTTAAAAAATAGGTTTATTTTCTTTTAAGCCATGGTTTATCAGGATACTTTCTGATGAGATATTCAAATCTATCTATTACCTGCCCTGTTTTTTCATCGAAAAGAGGAGTTCCTCCGGCATATATTGTATCTTTTGAATCCCCGAATTCATTCAAATTATTTTCTTTTAACCATTGTTCGATTAAAAATTTTTCTTCTTCTAAATTGTTTTTTGATGCATTGGGTACTTTCTCGAAAGTACCTTTATTAAAATCTCTAAGATTTTGGTTTTGAAATTTAAGATACTGATTAAAAAAACCAACGGCGTAATTGTTAAAAGCTACGCCATAACCCACCATAAAACCTATCAAAAAACTTGCCAGTAAAGAAAACCAAATATAAATTTTTTTATCATCCAAGTTCATAAAATCATTTTATCAAAAAAACACTAAAAAGCAAGTTAAAAATTATATAAATTTTCTAGCTTCCTTTAAAAATTTAAGTGTGAACGAAAAATTTTTAAAATGTTTAGATATTTCACATTTTTATATTTAATTAATTTAACGAATAATTTTTTTATACACCTTCTCAATTTTTGAAGTGACAAAAGCCGCTGAATATTTTTTAGCAGCAGTTTTTATTCTTAATGAAAATAAATTATTATTTTTATTATTTGATAAGGCTATATTTAACGCTTCAGCGTATTTTTTTACTCCGCCATCTACTAAATATCCATTTTTTTGATTTATGATAACTCCTTTTAAATAATCAGCTTTTTTAGCAACTATAATACATCCTGACGCCATTGCTTCATTTAAGGCTAAACATTGAGTCTCGAAATCTGACACTTGTGCAAAAATATCACATCCCTGATAAAAAAGAGGTAATTTATCAGAGTGAATTTGTCCTAATAAAATCACTTTATGTTTTAGATCCAGTGCTCTAATCAAACTTTTAATTTTTAAAATCGCCACACCATCTCCGATAATAACCAAAAAAATATTCTTTTTTTTCAAAAGCGAAAAACTTTCAATTAAAAAATCAATATTTTTTTCGAAAGAGATTCGCGATACAGCTAAGATAATTTTACTTTTGAGAGGCAGTTTAAGTTTTTTTCTCAATTTCGCTTGAGCGTTTTTAATTTTTTTATCAAAAAATTTATCACTTATAGGAAAAGGAATAACAAAAACTTTTTTTTCATCTATTTTTGAAAAAACCGTTTTAAAAATTCGATGAGGTATGATAACTGCATCAGCCGCTAAAGCATACTCATCACAAAGTTGACCAACGATTTTGGTTATTAAGTGAAATGGAAAAAAATTGAAAAACCGCAACAAATAAGAATGCCATTGGGAATGGTAAGAATATACTAAGGGAATATTATATTTTTTTGAAAAATGCATTGCTAATTGACCCAAAAAAATAGGATGGTGTGAATGGATAATATCGAAACGATATTGGCAAAAATGTTTTTCTATTGAAAAATTAGGTAAAGGAATAGGGTAAAAGATATGATGAGGAACATTCAGTGAAGGAATTCTAATAATATTATCGGAATCATTAATTTGCTGAAAATATTTAGGAGCATAAATGATAACATTATGATTTAATTTTTTTAATTGATTTTGCAAAACAAAAATAGAATGAGCTGGACCACTAACACGTGGTAAATAATTATTTGTAAACATCGCAATTTTCATGATTTTTTAAATCATTTCAAATTTTATTTGAATGATTGATTTAAAATTAAATAGAAAATTAAGAAGTTTATGAAGTAGTCATTGGTAAAAATACAGTAAATTTTGAGCCTTGCCCTTTAATACTTTCTAAATATATTTTACCACCTAAAAGTTCAATAACTTTTTTTGTAATCCAAAGACCAAGGCCAGTTCCTGATATTTTTGATGTTTCTTCCGATTGTACTCGGAAAAATTTAGAAAATAATTTTTCCTGATCCTGAGCTGAAATACCAATCCCCGTATCTTTAACATAAATGGAAATAAAATTTTTTTCTTCTAACGTTAAACCAACTTCAATACTACCTTTTAAAGTATATTTAATCGCATTGCCAATGAGATTGATAAGAACTTGCTTTAAACGATCTCTATCGGATTCTATTTCTATTTTTTTATTTTCTTCTAAATGATTTACAAAATTAAATACGAGGCCTTTTTCTTTGACTTTTGGCGAAATTTCGTTGCATATTTCTGATATAAAATCAGGCAATAAAATTTTTTCCTTTTCGATCTTTATACGGCCCTGTTCTATTCTGGATACCTCAAGTAAATCTTCAACTAGATCATATAGTCTTTGCACCTCAAGCATTACAACATCAATGCCATGCTTTAATTTTTCTGACAATTCACCAAAACTGCCTTCTTGAATCATTGAAAGATAACCTCTTATTGTCGTCAAAGGAGTTCTCAGTTCATGAGAAGTGATGGAAAGAAATTCATCTTTTAATCTATCTATTTCTTTTAGTTTCATCAATAAAACTGCGTATTGAAAAAGACGAGCATGATTAGCAACTAGTAAAATAAGTATTAAACTAAAAACAGTAGAAAAAAGATAAAGAATTCTGCCTAAATAACCAACGACCTGATCTGCTTCTAAACGGCTTAAAGCCACGCTAACTATACCGATTATTTCATTGTTTTCATTATGAATTGGTGTTGCGCTTAACCAATATTTTTCGCCGCTTCTTTTGTCTTGCAGCAATCGAGCAAATGTTTGATTGTGCTGCCAAGCAAGAGAGTTAATAACCGATTGAATCTCAGAATTAATATCCTTTGGATTTAAAGATGCAATAATTTTAAAATAATCAGTTTTAGTTTCCGAACGAACAAAAACCGCAATATCTTTAATAAGATCTGAAGAGTTTTTTAACGCAATAATTTTTTCTTGTAAACTAAGATCTTCTTTTTTTTGAATACTTTGAGAATAAATACTTTGCGCGATGAATTTTTCAGTAGATCGCGCCAGCATTACACCTTGTTGCTTAAGATTGCGATCTAACTGTTTATTAAAAATATTCAAAATATAAGCTGTTGCAATAAAAAAAAGCGCTGGAATAGCTACGATCAAAAAAAGAGAATAAATAATTTGGGGGTTTTGTTTAATAAAAATAATTCCCTCGTAAAGAGCAAACTTATTCTTTCGGTTGTCCGGCATGGGTTTTTGCGATAATCGTCAAGATGATTAAAACCAATAAAATACTAGTTAAAGTTATAAAGAAAATAAAGGGCCAAAGCGCTTTTTGGGGCGAAATAGGAATTGCTGATTCAGGATCAATAGAAATGCTATCTGATACTTCTTGTGGTGAGAAAGCGTTTTTTTCGAATTCTACGATGGAAACTGCTTGGGCAGTTTTAATAAATAATAAAGCTGGTGATTTCTCAATTATTTTTCCAGTATTGTTTGTGATTGCTACATAAACTTCATGTTTACCATCTTCAATATTTTTATCAAGCACATAAGACCAATCTCCGTTTTCATCTGTTTTAACAGTTACAATAATAGGCTCAGAATAAATAAAAATAGTCACAAAACTATTTGGAAGACCTTTGCCTTTTAGGATAATCTTGGGAGGCTCTTGAGGCTTTTCCTTTTGAACAGGTGTAGTCACTATTTCTACTTTTTCTACTTTCAAAACTTCTGCATTAACTTTTCCACTTTCTTTAGGACTTTCAAATTTCATTTTTTCTTCAGGAATACTGGATGTTGGATTGTAGTTATGCCTTACTTCTACTGAATCGATATAGCCGTCGTTATCTGAATCCACATTAAATGGATCAGTACCAAATCTCAACTCGTCTTCATTAGACATACCATCATTATCGAAATCAATTATGGCTTTTTTGATATCTTCTATCTTGTTTTGAATAGGCGGTATTTCAGGAATAATATCCTTTACCTCTTCTGAATTTGAAGGTAATGTGCTTACTTCTAAAGGACTGATTATTGCTTGGGATTTTTTATTTTCTTGTAATTTTTCTTTTTCAGAGGCAGGAAGCACAGGTGTTTCTTTAATTTCTTGTGGTTTTTCTATTTCTTTCAGTGTTTTTTCTTTTAATTCTCTTTCATTCAATTCTTTTGCTTTAGATTCTATTTCTTTTAATTCTTTATCCCTCAATTCTTTCAATTCAGTTGCTTTTAGTGGCTCTTTTAATATTTTAGTTTCTTGTAAGTTTTTAATATTTAAATTTTCTTGAAGAATTTTAATGCTCTCTTGTTCTTCTTTTTTATCAGTTTCTTTAGATTTTTGAATTTTAATTTCGTCTAACACTTTATTTGGTTGCAAACCGACTCTTTCCAATTGTTGTTTAATTGCATTTGTAAGTTCATTTTTCTTTTGGTCATCTATCAACGGCGGACTTTCTATTTTTTCCTGGATTTTTTCAATAATTTTCTCAGGTTCTTTTTTAATTTCATTTACAATATTTAATTCATCACTTATTTTTTCAAAAATAACACCCTTGACTTTTGTTTTAACAAAAAGTTTATATTTGCCGTTGGGAAAATTATTAGTGTCAAATTGAACTACCCATTTGCCATTACTTGGTTGTAATCGACCAACGAATAATTTATCTTCACTGTTTTCTCTTTGCAAAAAAAGTTCAGCTTCATCAACAGGTAATTCATATTCAAATTCAGCTCCTAAAAAACCTGATATTTTTGATAAATTTTGAGTAAATTTAGTATTAAAAATGGGTTCTTTGATATTTATATTATTACTTGTTGAAGTGCCTCCTGATACATCTAATACATTATTATTCTTAATGTTTAATTGATTTTCTATAGGATTCGATAACTGACTCGTAGGAGACATCTTATTTATTCCATCACTGTCTAATACTGAATGCACATTTCTAATTGCACTTAATTTTTTATCGACAATCTCATCATTGCTACTTGAAAGATTTTGAAAGTTATTTGCTGTTTCAACCTCTTTAACTTGAGAAGTTTTTTCGTAATTCTCTGATACAATTTCGTTGAATAACACATTTTTACCTTCATCAGTTAAAGGCTCGCCACATTTTGAAGATTTTTTCAAACCAACGTCTTTACAAGTTGCATTATCGCAATCACAGAAATATAAATTTACACAGAGAACTTCATTTAAAGAGAAGGATTTTTCATTTTTACAATAATATTCTAACAAATATTTTGAAGAAACGCACCGATCTTTAGCTTTAAATAAAGAGCGATTGAATGATATTTTTGCATCAATTTCTCCTTGAACATCGATGTTGTCTCCCCCATCACTATCACTACAGGTAAAAATATGACTACTTTCTAATATATTTTTATTACTTTTTATATTTATATTTTCCTTAGTACTTAAAACGCTTGAAAGCGCATTGATAAAATAAAAAGGAATTACTAAAAAAAAGATAGTAAAAAAAATAACGACAGAAATTTTTTGAGAAACTTTTTTCATATTATCATAATATTTTTAATTTCACTTTATTATATTATTTTTTTATAAAACAATCAAGTTTTTATTGGTAATTGATTTATTTTATTTTATTACAAATTTGCAAATTTTCAGATTTGAATTATAATTTTAAATTAATTTGCCCTAATAAAAAATCCATAAATCCTGATTATATTTTTATGACCCGCAACGAAGCTTTAAATTTACTAAATAAATACATCCAAAATCAAAATTTAATCAAACACTCATTGGCTGTTGAGGCGGTGATGAAAAAATTTGCAAAAAAATTTAACGGTGATGAATCTTTATGGGCGATAACTGGTCTTTTACATGATTTAGATTGGGAAATTACTCAAAGCAATCCCGAACAACATACTTTAGTGGCTGAAAAAATATTAAACGAACTAAAGGTTAACCAAGAAATTGTTAAAGCCATTAAGATTCATAATTATGTTCATAAAATACCACCCCAAACTTTGCTTGAAAAAACGCTTTATTATGTTGAAGAACTTACTGGACTTATCACCGCTTGCGCCTTAGTCAATCCACAAAAGTTAGATGGCGTCTCCAGGGAATCTGTTTTAAAAAAAATTAAAGAAAAATCTTTTGCAAAGGGAGTTAACCGCGAACTAATTTTAAAAGCACCAAAAGAATTAGGAGTTGATTTAAATGAAATAATAGATTTAACCTTATTAGCAATGAAAGAAATCAAAGACGAACTTGGACTTTAAGCAGATTGTTCTAATCGTAAATATTCTAACATTTTTTTAAAATTTTCGCGCTCTTTGGGTTTAAAATTATCAATAACTTGCTGTTTGATGTAAATCGGTAATTTAAGAGCCAAGGCAATAGACAAAGCATCCGAAGGACGACAATCGCGAATAAACTCTTTACCAAACTTATCCTGAAAGAAAAGGGACGCATAAAAAACCCCATCCTTGATTTTTGTGATCTCAACGGCATTTACAATAACCTGTAAATCTTCAGTTAAAATTTTTAAAAAAAGATCAATAGTAAGCGGTCTTGGTGTTTTTACTTTATTTAAATAAACAAGAATTGATTGAGTTTCTAAAAAACCTATCCAGATTGGAATCACAATATTTGCATCATTATTAACCAAAAAAACAATAGGGACTCCTGAATTAGGATCAATAAAAACCTCAGTGATTTTTACTTCTATTTTTTGTTGATTTTGACCATTGTTCATATTTTTTAAATAATTAATGCAAAAAAGCTTTCAATATACCACAGGCTACGATAGCCGCTGTTTCTGCCCTTAAGATACCATCATTGATATTTATTATATCCCATTTGTTGGTTTTGGCGAAGTCTTTTTCAAAATAACTCCATCCTTGTTCTGGGCCTATACAAATTAAAAAATTATCTTGATGGAGGCTTTTTAAAAAATCAATGAAAGAAAAACTATTTGTTATATTAGGTTCCAAAAAAATTTTTCTAAATTGTGAATAATTTTGATTAATTTGAGTTAAGGTTATGATATTGAAATCAATTTTCGGGAGAAAACATCTTTGACTTTGTTCAATGGCTTCAATAATAATTTTTTGCCAACGCGGAAAATTTGGTTGATACTTTGCATTTGATTTTTCGGCATTCAAAATTTGAAAGCCAGCCACGCCAAGTTCTGAACATTTCTGAAAAATCAATTCCATTTTTTCTTTTTTCGTTAAAAGAGATTGGGCGATAATGATGCGTTTTTTAGACGGGGTACATTTAATTTTTTGCAAAATATCTAAATAAATATAATTTTTATTGATATGTTTGATTGAGCATTCAAATTTTAATCCTTGTCCATCGATAAGAAAAATTCTTTCTCCCCTTTTTAATCTTAAAACCCTAAAAACTTGATGAACTATCGCATAATCTTTTATAATTAAAGATTTTTCATACCTTAGTGACAAATCATTTAAATAAAAATAGTGCATACTTTTACTCTTGAAGAGCTTTCACTTTTTGTTCATATATTTTTAAAAGGTCGCGCTGAATTTTATTTTCCTGCTCTAATCTTTCAATTCTTGAAGAAAAATCAAGCAAAATAAATAAACCCATAATTACAATCAACGAAACAATCAGCAAAGTCTCCAAGGTCCTTTTATCTATTTTTTCAAACATAATCGAAATTTTTTTACTTAAATTTTTTTAAAATAAGTCAATTTAAAAGATTGAGGGGCTTATTATCAAGGAAATATTTAATATTTTCAATAGTAGTATTTAAAATCCTTTGGAGCGCTTCAAAAGTATTAAAAGCATTATGAGGAGTTATTAAAACATTTGGCATTTTCATTAAAATATGATTATATAAAATAGTTTTTAATTCGTCCCTTTTTAAAAATTCATTTGCCACATAATTAATTTCATTTTTTATTTCTGTTTCAGCTTCTAACACATCAGTGGCATAACCAGCTAAAATTTTTTCATTTAGACCAAAAACAACGGCAGCTGTTTCTACGATACCCCCTCTGGCAGTATTGATTAAATAAGAACCTTTTTGAAAAAGTCGGATGTTATTTTTATTAATTAAATGGTGAGTTGAGGAAGTATAAGGACAATGTATAGAGACAATCTGAGAATTTTTCAAAAGATCTTCTAAAGTTGTATAATTTATATTATAGGCAGACGCAAAAGCATTATCCGGAAAAGGGTCAAAAGCTAAAATATTCATTGAAAAACCTTTAGCAATTTTGATAACTTCTTTTCCAATTCTCCCTGTTCCAATCACCCCTAAGGTTTTACCTTTTAGATCTATGCCACGTAAATCTTTTAAGGAAAATGATTCGAACTCTTTGATTTGGTCTATTGCTTGATATATTTTTCTGGTAAGATTTAAAATAAGACCAAAAGTAAATTCAGCAACTGTATTATCTCCATATCCAGGAACATAGGCAACTTTTATCCCTCTTTCTTTGCAAGCGTTAAGTTCAATATGATCAAAACCGGTAGAACGAGTACAAATAAGTTTTAAATTTGGAAAATTAACTAAAGCTGATTTATTAAGGCGCGAATTAACGAAAATGGAGATGATATCAAAATCTTTTTCTTTAGGAATATTTATTTCACTAATACTATCTTCTTGAAAAATAATTTCGTTATCTTTAGCGAGATTGGAATTTAATATTATTTCTTTTTCCCAGCCTTCTATTTCAAAAAAACCAATTTTCATAATATTTTCTGAAACTTTAGATAATTTTATTTTATGTTAAAATTATAACTAAAAAAAATGAAAAATCAAATGTTTTGCATTTTAAAATCTTTTATGTATAAAACATTAACTATTATT
>JBBIMT010000015.1:0-13354 GCA_037444265.1 bacterium | reverse complement strand
AATTATACCAAATCAATTAAGATCAAACAAGAAAATTAAACATTAACATTTTTTGCAATATCATAGCTTAAAAATCATAACTTATGTTTCGTTGATATGAAATTTTGAAACTATGTCAGTGGTAGCTGGATGCATATGATGAATATGATGTAAAGTGGATCGTCGTCCTCCGTAATAACCTAACAAACGATAAATTAAATTTAGATTTAAACTTTTTTACAGTTTTATCTAAATTTTCATAATTTTCTGGTAAGTTTTGATAATTGCCGGAATAGTCGCACTTATCAAATGGGCTCACAAGCCGATATCTCTTTACACATAATTAAGAAAAATCCACACTAGATGTTTTGAAAAAACGATACATCAATGATAAGATCGACAAAAAATTCGAAGGAAAAAAGGAGTTAATTTAAAATTTACCGTTAAGCTCGACAAAGTAAAACAATCCCTAAAGAAGCGAGATTAGAAAAACTTAAAGAATTCAAGGTCCAACCTTGCTTCACAAGGCCCGATCTGGTGATGCTCCTCCAGTAAATAAAAAAAATTATAAGTCTTGAAATTTTTTTATGAAATAAAACAAAATCGCTCTTAAAAGAGCGATTTTGTTTTAAAATGAATTTCAATTTAATTTAGTATCTTTTATTATATTGCCCAAAAATAAGAATCAAAAGATAACACCCCCCCACCAAGAAGCATTAAAGCAATAGCGCCAGCAAGAAGCGCTAAATCGAGTTCATATCCGTTTATAAGCCCCTGTTTTAATTTTACTTTAAAAATTGCAACAATCATTACTACAGCAAGAATTAAAGCTGCAAACTGAGTAAAAAGGCCAATAAAAACCAATCCTCCACCGATTAACTCTGAAAGTGTTAAAACCCAAGCCCAAAAAACTTTTGGCTCAAATCCTAAACTCCCAAGAAAATCAGCAATCTGAGGAATACCTCCTTTAAATTTTTGAAGACCATGAGTAAAAAATATTATACCTAAGGCAATTCTTAAAACCAAGGGGGCCCAGTCATTATATAATAATAAATTTTCAAAAACTGACATAGTAACTTAAGAATGCTAATTATTATTTTTTATTATATTAAGACATTTTATTTAAATATTCAACTGCAGCCAGTGCGGCAATAACCCCTTGTCCGGCGCTTATGGCGATTTGTTTATAAGAAATATCGGTAACATCTCCAGCGGCAAAAAGCCCAGGAATTGAGGTCTCACATTTTTTTGATACTATTATTTCGCCAAAAGGATTTTTTTCAACTTCAGGCACAATATGACTATTGGGCACCATTCCAATATGCACGAAAACCCCTTGAATTTCTAATTTCTTTTCTTCTTTAGATTGAATGTCTTCATATATTAATCCAGTTACAAAATTATCCCCAAGAATTTCTTTTGTTAAAGCATTATAGATTATTTCGACATTTTTACTGCTTAAAACTTTATCAATTAAAACTGCTTCTCCTTTGAAATCTAAATTTTTATTTATAACAAAAGTCTTTTTAGCTATGTTAGAAAGCATTAAGGCTGATTCAAGCGCTGCATTACCTCCTCCAATTACCGCCACAATTTTTCCTCCGAAAAGCGGGCCATCGCAAGTTGTGCAATAACTCAATCCTTTATGTAAAAATTTCTGTTCACCCGGAACATCAAGTTTGCGCGGATGGACTCCTGTCGCAACAATTACAGTCTTTGCTTGATACTCTAAAGATTCCATTCCATCGGTTTTCTTTTGTGCTTTAATCGAAAATATCTCTCCTTCTTTTTTTATTTCCAAAACTTCAACAAATTCTTCTATCGGCGCGCCATAATACTTTAAATGTTCTCTAAAATTTTTTGCCAGTGTAATACCATCGGTTCTTATAATTCCTGGCCAATTTTCAATAATCCCAGAAGTTGCCACTTCACCACCTAAATTTAGGGTAATGATTTTAAAATTTAATTTTCTCCTTGCCGCATAAATTCCCGCAGCAGAAGCCGAAACTGAACCACCGACAATAATTAAATCAAAAACCATGATCAAGTATATAAATTTAAGTAATTTTATTTGACTCTAAATCACTAAATTGCTTAATAAGCATTATCCGATTTTAATAATAATGGCATTTTACTTTTTGGTATTTTTTCACTATTTCTGAAAATTTCAAAATTTTTCAGTTATTTTATCATAGTTTCAATAAATTTGCAAAAATGTTATAATTAAAAACAGCTTAAAATTAAAAAAATTATGCGCATCACAGAAGAACAAATTAAAGAATTTATTATCTCTAGCGGAATTTTAGAAAAAAATATCGTCGAAAAAGTTTTTGCTGAAGCAAAAAAAGCGGAAATCGCTTTTGAAGAGTTATTGGTCAAGCAAAATTTAATCACTCAAGAACGCTTAGGCAAAATCAGAGCTTATTTATTGGGAGTTCCGTTTGTAAATTTAGAAAACGAAAAAATTCCTCCTGAAATTTTGGAATTAATCCCGGAATCAATCGCGCGGCGACATCATATTGTTCCTTATCGGAAAAAAAATGAAACTTTAGAAGTAGCAATGCTTGATCCGGAAGATCTTCAAACGATAGAATTTATTAAGAAAAAAACAGGCCTAAAAATAGAACCTCGACTTACTTCTTTAGAATCATTGCAAAATATTTATAAACAATATCAAAAGACTTTAGAGGTTGAATTTAGTGAAATTGTTCCTATCAAAGATCGCGAAAGTTCTACATTATCTGCTGCTGAATTGACAAAAACCGCCACAGAATTACCAGTGGTTAAAATTGTAGATACGATTATCAAGCACGCCGTTTTGGAAGATGCCAGCGACATTCATATTGAACCTATGGAAGATCAAGTTTTAGTAAGATATCGCATTGATGGCCTTTTAAGAGATGCTACTTCCCTTCCAATTGCTTCAGCGGCAGCGGTAGTAGCAAGAATAAAAATTTTATCGAATTTAAAACTTGATGAACATCGCTTACCCCAAGATGGTCGTTTTAAAATTAAAATCGGCGACCAAGAAATTTCCTTAAGAGTTTCTGTTTTGCCTGTCTACAATGGCGAAAAAGTTGTTATGAGACTTTTAAGAGAATCGGCAGGAAAAACGCTTACTTTAGAAAATTTAGGATTTTGGGGCAGTAATTTAGAAAAAGTTTTAAAAAATATAAAAAAACCTTACGGAATGATATTAGTGACCGGACCTACCGGCTCTGGAAAAACAACTACTCTCTATACTATTTTAAATATGTTAAATAAACCTGAAGTAAATATTTCAACGATAGAAGATCCAATAGAATATCGAATACCGCGTATTAACCAAACTCAAGTAAAACCCGAAATCGGACTTACCTTCGCCAATGGCTTAAGAGCTTTGCTACGACAAGACCCAAATATTATTATGGTAGGAGAAATTAGAGATAATGAGACTGCAGCACTAGCAATTCATGCCGCTTTAACTGGACATCTTGTTTTATCCACTCTACATACCACTTCAGCGGCCGGGGCTTTTGCCAGGCTTTTGGATATGAAAATTGAAGGTTTTTTATTGGCTTCGACTATTAATCTTGTAATTGCCCAAAGACTCGTAAGAAAGTTATGTCCGACAACTAAAGAGAAACATCAAATCACCAATGAAGAGTTAAATAAATTAAAAAGTGAGTTTCCAATAGAAGAATCTTTAAAAATCCTTCAAAATCAAAAAGCCATTAAAAAAAGTTTAAGGCTAGAAGAGTTAATTTTTTACAAACCTTCAGTTTCTTCAGATTGTCCTGATGGTTTTAAAGGAAGAACTGGTATTTATGAGGTTATCGAAGTTGATGATCAAATCAGAAAATTAATTATTGAAGGAGCTGATACCCAAAAAATCGCACAAATAGCAAAACAAAACGGAGCCTTAACCATGTTAGAAGATGGACTTTATAAATCAATTCAGGGGATAACTACTATTGAAGCAGTTTTGAGTGTGATAAAGCAATAAATTTTGTGATTTTATTTTATGCTAAATTTAAATTTTTTATCACAAAGAGTTCCTTTATCGGAGAAAATTATATTTACTAGAAATTTAAGCTTAATGATAAAAGCAGGTCTTTCCCTTGCTCCCTCGCTCGAAGCTTTAGCCGAACAAAGCGGAAATAAAGTTTTTAAGAATATACTTTTAGAAATTGCTAATGAAATAAAAAAAGGCAAGCCTCTTTCCGAAAAATTAATAGATTATCCTAATGTCTTTGACGATTTATTCGTTTATATGACTAAAGCTGGTGAGGTCGGAGGCAATTTAAGTGAGGTTCTTTTTCTTATCTCGACTCAACTTAAAAAAGATTATGAATTTAGAACAAAAATTCTTGGCGCAATGGTCTATCCGGTATTTATTTTATTAGTGATGATACTACTTGGAATCTTTATGATGATTTTTGTAGTGCCAAAATTAACAAAAGTGTTAATTGATATGAAAGTCGCCCTGCCATTTTCTACTCAGATAATCATTAATATTAGTTCTTTTATAGCAAATTATCCTTTGTTTATATTTGGTTTTTTGATTTTTGGAAGTATAGCGCTTTATAAAATCTTAAAAATACCTTCGGTTAAAGAGAGGAAAGATAAATTAATATTAAAACTTCCTGTTTTAAAAAAAATTGTTCGTGAAATAAACATCGCCCGTTTTTTCAGGGTTTTGTCTTCTTTATTATCAAGTGGCGTTCCTATCGTAAATTCAATTGATATAGCTTCAAAAACTTTAAGTAATTCTGTTTATAAAAAAGCGCTTGGCCAAACAATGGTTAATATTCAAAAAGGCGAACGATTATCGCAGAATTTAATGAATTATAGCCATCTTTTTCCGCCAATGGTCACAGAAATGATAACAGTAGGAGAAGAAACTGGACAAACTATTGATATATTAAAAACTTTAGCCGAATTTTATGAAGAATCCGTTGAAAACTTTACGAAAAATTTTGCCACTATTATTGAGCCAGCTTTGATGATATTAATAGGAGGAGCGGTTGGTTTTTTTATTTTAGCAATGATTCAACCTATGTTCTCAGTATACTCAGCTTTTTAAACAAAATTTACTTTAAATTTTAATAACTTTGGAGGTTAAAAAAATGCTTAGTCTCCATCAAAATAAATCGCTTTTAAATTTTAAATCAGGTTTTAGTTTACTTGAAGTGATGCTGGTGCTTTTTATTATTTCTTTTGGATTTATTTTTTATATATCTGCTTCTCAAACAACAATTATCAATAGTAGCATTAACCATAAAACAATAGCTCATCAAATAATTACCAAAAAAATAGAAAGTCTCAAGGCTACCACCCCTTCAAATTGGCCTCAAAATGGTTCCTTTTCTGATCCTCTATTAGATTTATTACCCCAAGGACAAGCAACTCTTAATATCTCTAACTTTGACTCTGGTGAAAAATTAAAAAAAATAAAAGTTGATATACTTTGGAATGAACGCGGTCAATTAAAACAACATACAGAAGAAACATTAATATATGTGCCTTAAAAATTAAAAAAATGTTAAAATGTCAATTTTGAATAAAAAAATAATCAACAGTAAATCAGGTTTTACCATAACAGAGATATTAATCGCTATCGGCATCTTAGGTCTTTTAACGATTTTAATTGCCACAATTTTTTTAACTCAAAATCAATACTTTAATGAGCAACAAATTAGACTCTTGCTTGAAAGTTATATAAATTCCGCTTTCGTTTCGATGAAAAATCTGATTATAGAATCAAATGCTATTTTAAGTTCTTATAATATTGAAGGAGATAATTATTTAAGTGGCGCGGAAACTTTAGTTTTAAAAATTCCCTCAATTGATACAAATAAAAAAGTTATTTTTGGTCAGTTTGATTATGGAGTTATTTTTAAATCAGGAACAGATTTAAAAATAATTTTATCACCAGGAAGTCAAAGCTTCAGAACGGCTCAAAATCGTATTATCGCTCAAGAAGTAGCTTCTTTCAATATTAATTATAATGGTGTTGAACCATATCTTGCCAAAACAGTTATTATTTCAATGACTTTAACTAAAACAACGCCCAATGGCAAAAATGTAACAATTACAAGAAGCATTCAAGTAACATTAAGAAATCAATGAATCTGATATCTGACATTCAATATTCAATATCCAAAAATGGCTACATTGCGATTTTAGCTTTATTTATTATTGGCATTATTTCCTTTCTTGGCGTTTTTTTAACTAGCCATACAATAAATCAAGCAGAATTGCAAAACAGAGAAATCATTTCAGCTAAAGCTTTGGAGCTGTCTGAAGCAGGATTACAAAAAGCAATAAATGAATTAAATAGAAATCCTTTATATTCTGGAGAAGAAAATTTTTCTTTTGGTGGCGGAACTATATCAATATCTATTACAAATATTGATGCGCAAAACAAATATGTTGAATCTGCAGGCACAATTTCTGAAGGCAAATTTAATATTACACGAAAAGTTGGAGCCAAAGTTAAAACCAGTACAGATAATGTTTCTTTTTTCTATGGCGCGCAAGTTGGTCAAGGGGGTTTAATAATGTCTAATAATTCTATAGTAAGTGGCTCAGTATATTCTAATGGCTCTGTTTTAGGTTCTGCCGGAGCTCAGGTAACAGGCGACCTTTGGGTCGCTGGCGCAGGTAATTTAACCATTCAAGCACAAAATACTGAATATGCGAACGGGTTAAATGTTGGCGCAATTCCATTTGGACAAAAAATAGGACAAGAATTTTATGCTAGCGCTACTGAAAGACTCGCTAAAGTCAGTTTTTATATTAAAAAAAGAGGCTCTCCTCCTAACGCTACAGTCACTATTCGCAACAGCCACCCCTCTGGTTGGCCAATTGGTACGATCATTGCCCAAGGCACTTTGCAGTCTAATTTAGTTGGGACTGATTATTCTTGGGTAGATGTAACTTTTGATAATAATCCTCTTTTAATTCAAGGTACAGGTTACTGGCTTACTTTAGAGATGCCTTTTACTTCTCAATCTCGATACTATACTATCGGCTTTTCTGGAAATCTTTATGACGAAGGTATTGCTTTGATTTATTTTCCTCCGGAGTGGGTTGAAGGTGATTTAGATTTTAATTTTAAAGTTCATAGTGGTTTGTCAGGACAAACAAAAATTGATAATGTTATTATTGGCGGTGATGCACATGCACCTTTAATATTAAATTCAACAATTTCAGGAGGCGCATATTATCAAACTATTCAAAATTCTACCGCTGGCAGCTACCACCCTAATTCACCAGATCCACCATTACAAAATTTTCCAATATCAGCTGGCCAGATTCAGGATTGGATTTCAGAAGCTCAGTCCGGAGGCGTTATTGAAGGTGACTATTCTCCCACTACCTCTATTTCGCTTGGTCCCAAAAAGATAAATGGCAACTTCACGTTCACTAATAACAAAACCCTAATTATTACTGGGACTATCTATGTAACAGGCAATATCAATTTTAGCAATAATGTTACCATTTTACTGGACTCCTCTTATGGCAATAATAGTGGTATAATTATAGCTGATGGTAAAATAAATTTGAGCAACGGAGTGATTGTGCGTAAAATTAACGATACTGGATATGTTATGTTAATCTCTCAATATAATCAACTCAACGATGAAGCAATAGAGATTGGCAACAACATCAGTGGTGGAATTTATTTTGCTCCTTATGGAAAATTAAAAGTTAATAACAATGCCAATATTACCGAAGTGAGCGCTTACCAAATAAATTTAGCCAACAATGTCGCCATCTCCTATGAAATTGGACTAGCTAATATTAATTTTTCTTCAGGAGCTGGCGCCTCTTGGCAAATAGAAAAAGGTTCCTGGAGTATACTTGAATGAAAATAAAATTATTTGATTTCAATTTTGAATCTTATTTTAAAAAAAATGCTTTAGCGCTAGAAATAAGTGATAGCGAAGTTACTATTTTATCTCTTAAAAAAAATAAAGATAAATATTTTCCTGAAACTTGGGGGAATTGGACAATACCATCGGGAATAATCGAAAAAGGAAGGATTAAAAATCAAAAAGCCCTTTTGACTTTAATACTAAATTGGTTTAAAAAAATTGATGATAAGGTAATTTTTCATCGGCCGGCTATAGTATCAATTCCAGAAGAAACCTTTTTTTCAAGAGTTACTCATATCTCTGAAGATCCTTCAAAATCAGATACTTTTGAAAAAATTATTGAAAAAGAAATAGAAGATCATTTTCCATTATATCCATCAGAAGTTTATTATGATTATAATGTTCTTAACACAAATCCAAAAGAGCATATTGATATTTTTTTAGGAGCTAGTCCTAAAACTGTCATTAATGAATATGTTAATTTAATCAAAAGCCTAAATTTATATCCTTTTATATTCGAAGGGGAATCTTTAGCAATTTCAAGAGCAATAATAAATTTTGACAAATTAAAAATAGAAAAGCCAACTTTATTTATAAATATTGGCAATAATAAAGCTATCTTTATCATCTATTTTAAAGAAGCACCTCGTTTTACAGCTGTTTTATATTTTTCTTTTTCAGAAAATAAAAATGAAAAACAAAAGTTTAGTTTAAACAATAAACTTCAGGAAGGGTTTCTTGATGAAATCGATAGATATTTATCTTTTTACGAGGCTCATCCTCTTCATGAACATACAGCTTACAAAGCAGTCTCTAAAGTTATTATATCAGGATGTAAAGACAAAATTATTGATAATTTAAGCGCTTCAATAGCCAAAAAACTGACCGTGCCAGTGGAAATTTGTCACGTAAATAATATGTTGCGACTTTACGGAGTCTCACAACTTTCTCCTGTTGTTGTGGGTTTGGCTTTTCGCGCTATTGAAAAATGAATGTCCCACTACTCAATTTATTACCTAAACAAGAAAAGCAAGCGCTTTTAAATAAAATAGCCAATGAAAAAGCTATTCATTTTATTATTTTAATCACTTTTCTTTTTATCCTTTTTTTGTTATTTTTGTTTGGTCTTAAACTTTCTTTAAAAGAAAATAAAAATATCATCTTAAAGCAAATTAAAGCAATAGAATCAAATAGCTTTATTACAAAGATAAAAAATAACGAAAATAAAATAACTACTTTCAATAAAATATTAAATAAAATATCCACCCTCGATTTAAATAATAGTTCGATCTTAGTAGAACATCTTTATCAGTTAACCTCAATAACGCCAGAGGGCATCGTATTTGAATCATTATCAATTAGAGACAAGAAAGTAAATCTTACTGGATTAGCCAAGTCAAGACAAATTTTGAAAGATTTTAAAACATTGATAGAGAAAAATCTTGCGGTAAAAGACAAAGAAATTATATTCCCTTTAAGCAATTTCGAAACGCCAGAAGACATTAATTTTTCGATAAGTTATTTTTTCAATTGACTATAATAGATATTACGATATTTAAAAAATAATAGCAATGAATTTGTTTAAAAAAAATCTTAGGTATACTTTTTTCATTACGCTTTTATTTTTAGCAATTATATTTTTTTTAATCATTCCTGTAATTTTTAATATTTATTTAGAGAAACAGGATTATGTTCAGCAGAAAAATTTTTTAGACTTCATGAAAAAAAATTTAGAACAGCGACTAAATAATCAAAAATTAAATTCTGAAATAGAGGAGGTTGAATTCGAGATTAATGCTCTTAAAAGTTTATTTATAAACAAAGAAGTCGTCGAATATATTATTGAATCTTTAGAAAAATCAGCTAAAGAATATAATTTAACATCAAAAATAAAAATACAAGAAAACCAAGAAAGTGTTATTATCTTAAATTTAAGTTTAGAAGGAGGTTTTTACGAAATTTATAATTTTTTGAGAAAAATTGAGGCTTTGCCATATGCTTTGAACATTGAGTTTATTGAATTGAAAAGAAATATTCCTCTTACCAGATCTTCTTTTTTATCTCAATTGCTTGAAATGCCCACAAAAAATAGCAAAATCAAAGGAAATATTCAATTAAAAATATATACTGAAGAAATTTTGAAAGATAGTATTTTAAAAGAAAATTACAAAGACAATTAATTTTTTGAAATGAATCAATATTCTTCAAAAAATAATTTATTTCCGTTATTTTTAAAACTATATCGTATTTTAAATATTATAACGATTTTAATTTTTTTATTGTCAGTTGCACTATTTTATTTTTGGTTTTTAAAATCAGATAAAGCCAAAGAAAATATTTTTTTAAATGAAAAAAAATATACGCCTGTTGAATTAGACAGAAAAAATTACCAAAAAATAAAAGATTTTTTAAATCAAAAAAGATTTCAAAGCCTTTTTCCTAAGGAAAACTTGGATTTACCATCTAAAGATCCTTTTAATTTTTAAAAAAATTAGCGCTTATTTTTATCAAGGATTTTTTTTCGCAGACGAATGTTTTGGGGTGTAATTTCAATAAGTTCGTCATTGCCAATATATTCAAACGCAAAATCAAGAGTTACTTTTTTAATGGGATTAAGTTTAATCGATTGATCAGTGGCGGTTGCCCTGAAATTAGTCAAATTTTTAACTCGACAGACATTTACATTAATATCTTCATCTTTTGCATTTTTGCCTACTATCATTCCTTCATAAACTTTTTCTCCCGGACTAATAAACATAACTCCCCTTTCTTGCGCTTTTGATATGCCATAAGCGGTAGCTTCTCCATTTTCCCATGATATTAATGATCCTTTAGAATTATTTTTATCTTCTGAGATTGAAATTGGTCGGTAGTCATAAAAAATATGATGTAAAATAATATTACCTTGGGTTTTAGCAATTAATTCATTTTTCAAACCAATTAAATTTCGCGTTGGAATTAAATATTCAAAATAGACTTCTTTTTGTGTAGTTGACACCATATTTTGTAATAAACCACCCCTAGCACCAAGCACTTCAATAACTACTCCTTGGTAATCTAACGAAGTTGAAATTGTTAAAAATTCGTAAGGCTCATATCTTACGCCATTTATCTCACGAATAATAACTTCAGGACGTGAAACTTGAAACTCATATCCTTCACGCCGCATCGTTTCAATTAAAACTGCTAAATGTAACTCTCCTCTTCCGGAGACTATAAAAGAATCAGGGCTTTGAGTCTCTTTTACATTTAAAGAAATATTTGTCTCCATTTCTTTAAATAGACGGTCCCTCAAACTTCTTGAAGTTACATACTTTCCTTCTTGTCCAGCAAAAGGGCTTGTATTCACCGAAAACTCCATTTTAACTGTTGGCTCTTCAATTACTATTGGGTCAAGCGCCATAGGTTTTTCGGCATCAGCAACTGTATCTCCTACCTGAATATTATCAAAACCAGCCAAAGCAACAATATCTCCTGCCAAAGCTTCTTCAATTTCTTCTCTGTTTAAGCCTTTAAATGATAATATTGCGCTTATTTTAGATTTAATGATTTGTCCTTTTGAATTAATAAGCGCTGCCATTTGATTCTTTTGTATTTTACCTGCATATATTCTACCTATCCCCAATTTACCAATGAAATTATCGTAATCTAAAGCCACAATAAGTATTTGTAAAGGATCTTCTAAATTTACAATTGGTCCAGGAATTTCTTTAATAATAGTTTCAAAAAGCTGAAAAATATCTTTAGTTTCGTCTTGAGGATTTAAAGTAGCAATTCCCTTTATGGCAGAAGTGTAAACAACTGGAAAATTTAATTGCTCTTCAGAAGCGCCAAGCTCAATGAATAAATCGAAAGTTTTATTTAAAGATTCATTTATTTGAGCATCTGGTCTGTCTATTTTATTAATAACGACTATTATTTTTAATCCTAATGACAATGCTTTTTTTAAAACGAAACGAGTCTGCGGCATTGGCCCTTCTTTTGCATCAATAAGTAATAAAGCTCCATCAACCATTCTTAAAATTCTTTCAACCTCACCGCCAAAATCAGCGTGTCCAGGCGTATCAAAAAAGTTAATTTTTATGTTTTTATAAAATAAGCTAGCATTTTTTGCTTTTATTGTAATACCTCGTTCTCGTTCTAAATCCAAAAAATCCATTATTCTTTCTTTTGAATAATCTTTAACTGCACCTGTTGCTTTCAACATCGCATCAACGAGCGTTGTTTTTCCGTGATCAATATGAGCAATAATAGCGATATTTCGTATATCTTGGCGTTGGATTGTGTTCATATTACTAATATATTTTAAATTTTGAATTAAAACTATATAAAAATATTTCAAAAAATCGAAATATAAAACGCCTTAAAAGGCGTCAAGAAATATGGGTGCTCGATGGGAGTCGAACCCACAATCCCCGCGGCCACAGCGCGGTGCTTTAACCAGTTAAGCTACGAGCACCATTTTATTAATATTGCGCTAATTATTTTTCTCTTTTGTTAACTTATTTAATACAATTTTTTTAGTCGAAAATTTGCTAGAAAAAAATAACCAATAAAATTTTAAATCAAAACATAAATTTTATTTAAATATTTTTCATCAACAATTTTCTTTATTTTTAAAATTAAAAATCTTTAATCGTAATTTTTATTTAATTTGCCTGTTTAATCACAAGAAAACGCTCACCCAGTCTATAAATTCCCAAGCGTAAGTCATAAGCCTTTTTTGAATAATTTATTCTTCTATTAAATACACTTCATCATTTTCATGCGCTTTAGCATTAACTTTTATCGCTACTTCCTGTCCTTTTTTGCCTGATTGAACTGGCTTATGATCTATTTGCATGCTTTCAACAATATCCTCAAAATCATCGTGCGCACCTTTAATATGAATCCTATCGCCAACTTTTAAATTATCTTTATGCAACTTGATTACTGCAACGCCAATTTTGCCAAAATAATACGATACTTTTCCAACTAATTTTTCAGTCATAATATTTTTTATTTATCTTGTTACATTTTCATTTTAAATCTTTATTGTCAAAAGTCAATTTTTGACATAAAATAATATACTGCAATAATTTAAATTAACAACTTGTTGAAATTTTATTAAATACTGCCCCTGTAGCTTAAAGGACAAAGCAGCGCTCTTCTAAGGCGTTGATGGGGGTTCGATTCCCTCCAGGGGCGATAAAAGGAAATTTAAAATTAACGGGCTGTAGTATAACGGCAGTACGCATGCTTTGGGAGCATGTGGCCTGGGTTCAATTCCCAGCAGCCCGACAGAAAAACTAAACAACTACTTAGATAATAAATTTTATCTGGTCTTAATAGCTACGAATATCTTGCTCAATAAAGCCAAGAATGTTACAATCAGGAAGGTCAGCTACCACATATTAAAATTGCTTACCTACTTGCCCGCAGGCTTAACAAGAATTTACGGAAATATTTTTCTGATTTTTCGGATATTACAGGTCAAACTACTTAGTATCCTTTTTCTGAGGAAAGAAAATAAG
>JBBIMT010000014.1:0-13903 GCA_037444265.1 bacterium | reverse complement strand
TGAATGTATTATAACTTAAAAATTATTTCTGTTTTAAATCATTTGACGAATTATTTAATAGGAATTATAATTTAATTATCTAAATTTTTTATTTTTAAATTTTTAAAAAATATGGCACATCCAAAGGAAGAAAAAACTTGTATTATCGTTAAACCTGATGGAGTCAAACGAGGTCTTATTGGTGAGGTATTAAGAAGAATTGAACAGCGAGGCCTAAAAATTATTGGTCTTAAAATGGTGACTCCTAATAGAAAGTTTATTGAAGAATTTTTACCCCAAAAAGAGGAATGGCTAATAGGTATGGGTAATAAAACTTTGGCGACTTATACCCAGTACAATAAAGATCCCATTAAAGAAATGGGAACCTCTGATGCTTTAGAAATTGGGAAAAAAGTAAAAGAATGGTTAATAGAATTTTGGACTTCAGGTCCAGTCGTCGCAGTTTGCGTTAGCGGTATTCACGCTATTGATATGGTTAGAAAAATAGTTGGAAAAACTATTCCAGCTCAAGCAGAAATGGGAACGATTCGAGGAGACTACTCTGTAGATTCGCCGATTTTGGCAAATATGGATAAAAGAGCAATTCATAATATTGTTCACGCTTCCGGAGACGCTGCTGAAGCCGAACATGAAATCGCCCATTGGTTTGAAGAAACAGAAATTCATTATTATAAAAGAGCAGAAGAAGATATAATGTTTTAAATTTAAATCAGCGAGTAAAATAAATATGGTAAAAAAAGATTTTATTCCTTTTTTAATAATCCTATCAAGCTTCATTTTGGCGCTTTATGCTTCTCCTATTTTACCAAATCCTTTACCAATTCATTGGACTTATAAGGGTGAAGTAAATGGCTGGGCGCCTAAGGATCTGGTAATTTTATTTGGGCATGGTATCGTTTTTTTGTTTTTATTTTTATTGATGCTTGCGCCATATTACGATCCTCTTGAGAAAAATTATCATGATTTCGCTGATGCAATGTATGGTTTGCGTTTTACTCTTGTTATATTTTTACTGGTTTTCGTTGATTTTGTTATTTTTTCAAATTTAATCGATTTTTACTTAAGACCTTCAATCATTATTGGGCTTAATTTTTCTTTTTTATACGGTGCTTTTGCTTATTATTTTCCTTTACTGAAAAGAAATTATTTTTTTGGTATTCGCACACCATACACCTTAGAGTCAAATTCAGTTTGGCGCAAAACTCATAAAGCGGCTGGCGTGGTTTTTATGTTCGCTTCTTTGTTTAATTTTTTAACAATATTTATTCAAAGCGGAACATTGCTTTTGACCATTCTAATTTTATTTGCCTCTTTAACTATTCTTTATTGGTATTCGTATTTTATTTGGAAGGCGGAAAAGTAATTTTTTCATTGTAATTGTATTTTAATAAAATTTTAATAAAATTATTAACGCTAATTTATGTTAAAGCTTTTGTAAGATGCTTTAGTAAGATAATAATGAAACAAGGGTTTTTGCTGTAAATTTTTTAAAAAATAAATATTTTATCTTTAGTAATTTAATTTTTTATATTTTTTAGTAGCATAAAACGATAAAATAAGATTAAATTTAATCTTGACATAAAAAGAAAGGCGATTATAATTAAAAGTAATTCTATGAATCAAAAAAGGAGATCGCAAATTTGGATTAAATTTATTATGAATTCCCTCATTAAAAAGAGGGTTTGTGTGATTTCGTAGACCAAATTGATAATTTATCTGCGAATTTACACAAACCCTCTTGAAAAAGAGGGAATTTTTTTATCTAAAGGAGGTGGTGTTCTTTAATAAAATTGGCGTATAGATAAGGCCACAGATGATAAATCTACACAGGGGGGAGATGACGATGAACGATAAGATGACAGTTAAGGAATTTATAGGGGCGTTGGCAAAAAAACTGGATGTTTCGGTGGAAGGGCTACTTTCAATAGCCTATGCGGTTTGTTATTTAGATAGATGTTGTGGTGGCAATGAGGATATATCACGTGTCAGGACAAAGTTTTTTATTGGACCTGATATAAAGCAGGCTATTGAATATTCCCTATATTTTATAAGTATAGGGAATAGTTCAGATATATCTTCTTTGCCTGAACCTTGGTCAAGAAATGAAGAGATTCAAAATCTCTTTATACCGTAAGGGGGGAATTATGCCCTTGAGATTTAAAGGCTTAACCAAGGAGGAATTAAGGTTATATTTCAGTGATGGTAAGGACGGTAAGGCTGCCAGTTGGGTACCACCAGAATTAAGGTCGATGTTTCATTCGATAACGCTTGAAAAGGCAATAGAGCAAGCAGGTATTTTGGCTTATTCTCGGAGCGAGTTGGATGGCTTGGCTCAATATTTAGCTAAGCTTCGTCAGAGTGTATATAGCGGTCGAGTAACTTTAGCAGAAATTAGTTTTTTGATTGGGAAAGATCGACAAAGGCAAATTAAACACTTAGTGGAAGTAATGAGAAAGGAGGACTTATGTTTCTAAACAGGGAAGAACAATTAAAGCTTGAGAATATCAGAATCGGAGAAATTAAAAAGTACCTTTCTGGTTCTGATAAAATAGCTTGTTACTTTCCTGAGGATCAACTTTTCGGAACATTGTTAGCTAAAGCGCCGGATTTCGAAAAGCAGACTTTGTGTCATCTTGGTAAAAGATATCTGGAGGCCGTTGCAAAAAGAGTAGAAAAGTAGAAAGTTAGTTTAAAAGGGCTTGCAAAAAAGCTGATAATCAGCAGCTTTGCAAGCCCTTGTTTATTTTGAAAAAAATGATTATAATTAAAAAAGAGCTTTGGGTTCTGAAAGATATTTTTCGGTTATGGATTAAAAATTCAAGTTGGGAGTCCTACATTGCGTCTAGCCGTGGCTAGCCGTTGCGGACACCCACCTAAAAAAGAGATCTAAACCGAATTTTTCTTTCGTTCCCGAGGCTTTTTTATTTTCATACATCTCAAATCTCAAATTACTTGTCGGGCTGCCGAGAATCGAACTCGGGCTACACCCACCCCAAGGGTGCGGACTACCACTATCCTACAGCCCGTAGATATGCTATAAAGCTTGGTATTTGGCTATAAGATGAATTATAAAAGTTTTACTTTATTTAAATAAATAAAAATTGCTTTTTAATTTATTATATGATATAAAAAATACTAAAACTATTTGATTGCAAAGGAGGGAAAATAATGTTTAATGTTCTTTACCAAGCGATGAGGCTAACAGGACATATCTATACGAATTTTATTGATTTTTGTGCGGAGCGGATATTTTATTATGTTGAAACTCCGCTTTTTAATAACCGTTTTAACCAACTGCTATTTAACAAGTATGCAGAAATTTTATTTTGGATAGGTTCAGTAATAACTTTTACCTTTTTTGATTTTACTCAGATATTTTTAGCAGTAGAATTTTTTGCACCGGCGATAATTGCCAATGCTGCTCCGCCGATTGGGAAAAAAATTTGTCAAAAATCAAATTTTTGGATTTTGAAGCTACTGAAAGTTTTGTATAATGAACCAATGCATCTAAAAAAATTAGGATCGCATAAAACTTGGGGCGGTTTTATTTTCGGAGTTAGTTCAGGAACAATTTTAGGATTCCCTCTTGTAAATATAATCAATGCGGTTTTAAATACGATACTGAAGACAGAATTTTTTTTCTTTACTGATTTTGCCTTGGCTTTTGCTTTGGCAACAGCAGCTTTAAGTGGTGATGCCATCGGTTCAAGAATTAAAAGAAAAAATGGAATTTTACCGGGCGAGTTTGTGCCAATTGATTTGTATGGCTGGTCTTTTTCAGCTTTGTTAATATCAATGCTTTCTTATTATTTTTGGAAAAGTCCTCTTGTTTTAACATTAACCGCCTTAACAATTTTGCCTGTGGGAGCCTCAATTTTAGGATTGTTGGCTGTAATGCTTAAAATAAAAGAAAGCCGCTGAAAAACCGCTGTGCTGCGCGCAGCGGTTTTTTATAATTTTTAAGAAAAATAGATTGTTAAAATAAAAAGTTTCTATTTGAGGTTTTTTTTATAAATTGTTTTTATACAATTTGTGCAAATTTTTTGTCTTTTACCAGACGGCAAAACTGCCCATTGTAAATTAGGGTATTTGAAACTTTTTTTAGTGGGATTATAATGACCACGGAGTAGTTTTCTTTCTATAAAAACTTTGGGGCTTTTATTACACAATTTACATTGACGAGGCATAGTGATAGTGATAGTGATAGTGATAGTGATAGAAAATAAATTTTTAAATGTTAAAATAAAAAAGTTTTTTAAATGGCAATTTTAAGATTATAAATTTGAGTGGGCAGCAGCTATTAATTCTTACTTGACGTTGATATAATAACAACAATAATTATAATATCTTTGATATTGTAATAAATATATACGAAATAATAAATTTATGCAAGATCCAAATTTAATTTTATTTCAGATAATAGTTTTATTTTTTTCAGTAGTTATTCATGAGGTCGCTCATGGCGCAATGGCTTTAGCTTTAGGAGATGACACTGCCAAAAAAGCTGGCCGACTTACTCTTAATCCAATTTCTCATCTTGACCCAATCGGATCAGTTTTTTTCCCTTTTTTAATAGGACTTTTAAGTGCGGGACAATTCTTTTTTGGCTGGGCACGTCCTGTGCCTTTTAATCCTTTTTATTTTAAAAATAAAAAATTAGGTACTATTTTAGTGGCGTCTGCTGGACCTTTCATTAATTTTCTTAATGCTTTAGTTTTCGGTTTTGTAATTCGATTGTTTCAACCTGAAGGTTTTATTCATTTTGCTTTTTATTACATTGTTTCCATTAATATTGTTTTAGCAATTTTCAATCTTATGCCAATATTCCCTCTTGATGGTTCGAAAATTTTTTTTCCGATTTTTTTTAGAAATTATGAAGAACTGGAATATCGGTTAAGTCAAATTTCATTTATTTTTTTGTTTTTCTTTGCTTTTGTACTTTTCCGTTATTTAGAACCTTTGATTATTTTTTTAATTAAATTATTTACTGGAATTTAAAATTTTGAAGTATTTAAAATTAATCGCCGCAATATTTTGAAAAATATATTGACACTGGTTTTTTTTTAGATTAAAATCAGAAATCATTTCAATAAGTAAATATCTAATCTAAATAAATAAACATTAAATTTATATTTTAACAATTAACTAACATAATATTAAAATAAATTTTTAATATCGCTAACAAATTTTAGATTAAAATACTGAAATTCAATTTATATTATGCCTACTATCAATCAAGTTTTAAGAAAAGGCAGAAAACCAAAAAAATCAAAATCTAAATCTCCTGCATTGCAGGTTTTTTTTAATACCCTTGAAAATCGCCCTATTTTTTCCCCTTCCCCTTTTAAAAGAGGAGTTTGTATCAAAGTTGGCACAATGACGCCTAAAAAACCGAATTCTGCCTTAAGAAAAATTGCTAAAGTTAGACTTTCCAATAGAATGGAAGTTACAGCTTATATTCCTGGCGAAGGTCACAATTTACAAGAACATTCTGTAGTTTTGGTAAGAGGTGGTCGAGTTAAAGATTTGCCGGGCGTGAAATATCATATTGTGCGAGGAGTTTTAGATGCAGCTGGAGTAGAAAATAGAAAAGTTTCTCGGTCAAAATATGGCGTAAAAAAACCTAAAGAAGTAGATAATTAATTAAATTATTTTTAAAATTTTTCAATTGTGCCCAGAGGAAAATATAAAAATAAAAGACCAGCTCAAAAACCAGATCCGAAGTACAATAACATTGTACTTGAAAAGTTTATTAACCATGTTATGAAACATGGCAAAAAATCTATTGCCCGTAAAATAGTTTATCAAGCTTTAGAGTATGCTGAAAAACAAACACAAAAACAACCAATGCAATTATTTGCTCAGGCTTTAAAAAATGCTGCCCCCACTTTAGAAGTCAAAACTCGTCGTATCGGTGGAGCCAATTATCAAGTTCCGGTTCCTGTAAAAAATGAAAGAAAAAAATTTTTAGCAATGAAATGGATTATCGAAGGAGCAAGGCAAAGAAAAGGAAAATCAATGGCTGAAAAGTTATGTGCTGAAATCATTGATGCCAGTCAAAACCAAGGTAATGCTATTAAGAAGAAACAACAAATGCATAGCCAGGCTGAAGCCAATAAAGCGTTTGCCTATTTGGCTTGGTGATTATAAAATTTTAGACCTAAGATTAAGATTTTTAAGATTTTTAGATAATAATCTAAAAATTTGACAATTTTTCGATTTCACGAAAATGCGCGAGATTCCAATCGAAAGAACACGCAACATTGGTATTATTGCCCATATTGACGCCGGCAAAACAACAACAACCGAGCGTATTTTATTTTACACTGGTATTTCTCACAAAATTGGTGAAATCGATGAAGGAACTACGGTAATGGATTGGATGGAACAAGAGCGAGAAAGAGGGATTACCATTACTGCTGCTGCCACTAATACTTTTTGGTATGTCAGTGGGGTGCCTAGAACTGACGAATATAAACATAGAATTAATATCATAGACACACCAGGACATGTTGATTTTACTGTTGAAGTTGAACGTTCTTTAAGAATTCTTGATGGAGCGGTGATGATTTTTGAGGCTGTGGCTGGTGTTGAAGCACAATCGGAAACTGTTTGGCATCAGGCTGATAAATATAAAGTGCCGCGTATTTGTTATATTAATAAAATGGATAGACTGGGCGCTAATTTTGATTTTGCTTTAAATTCTATTCATGAAAGATTGACTCCTAATGCCATAGCTTTGCAACTGCCAATTGGCGCTGAAGATGATTTTAAAGGAGTGATTGATTTATTTACAATGAAGGCTTTGTATTTTGAAGGAGAGAAAGGAGAAAAAATTATTCAAAAAGAAATACCGGCTGATTTAATGGAACGCGCTATAAAAGAAAAATCTAAACTTGTAGAAAAAATTGCCGAGACCGACGATAGTTTAACGGAAAAATTTGTCGAAGGTAAAGAAATTACTATTGAAGAATTAAAAAAAGCTTTAAGAAAGGCAACGATAGCTGGGAAATTGGTGCCGGTGCTTTGTGGTGCAAGTTATAGAAATATTGGGGTGCAGCCAATTCTTGATGCTGTTGTTGAGTATTTACCTTCACCTGCTGATTTAAAAATTATAAAAGGTATCAATCCTGATACTGGCAAAGAAGAGATAAGACAACTCAACGATGAGGAAAAGTTTTGTGCTTTGGTTTTTAAAATTCAAACCGATCCTTTTGTGGGACAGCTGACTTATTTCAGAGTCTATTCAGGAGTTTTAAAAACAGGAGATTTCGTTTATAATTCTACAGCTGGTAAACAAGAAAGAATTGGAAGGATGGTAAAAATGCATGCCAATAAAAGAGAAGAGATTAATATTATTTATTCTGGTGATATTGGCGCTTTTGTAGGAATGAAAAGTGCTACTACTGGTGATACATTATGTGACCCAAAAGCTTTAATTATGCTTGAAAAACCAACTTTTCCTGAACCAGTAGTGTCTTTAAAAATCGAGCCCAAAACGAAAGCAGATCAGGAAAAATTAAGTTTATCTCTTAAAAAATTAGCTGAAGAAGATCCGACATTTAAAGTTAGCTACGATGAAGAAACCGGAGATACAATAATTTCTGGAATGGGAGAACTTCATCTTGAAATTTTAGTGGATAGACTTTTTAGAGAGTTTAAAGTCAGTGCTAAAGTTGGTCAACCACGAGTAGCTTATAAGGAAACTATTATAGGAGAAGCTGAAGCAGAGGGTACTTTTATCAGACAATCAGGGGGGCGTGGTCAATATGGAGATGTTTTTTTGCGTGTTAGTCCATTAAAAGATAAATTATTCGAATTTGATAATCAAATTCGTGGCGGCGCTATTCCTAATGAATTCATTCCTGCGGTAAAAAAAGGTGTGGAAGAAGCAATGGCTAAGGGAGTGTTGGCAGGTTATCCAATGATTAATATTAAAGCAACCTTATTTGATGGATCTTATCATGAAGTAGATTCTTCTGAATTAGCTTTTAAAATAGCAGGTTCTATCGCTTTTCAAGAGGCTTGTAAAAAAGCAAAGGTAGTCTTGTTGGAACCGATTATGCGACTTGAAGTGGTAACTCCTGAACAGTATTTGGGAGATGTAGTAGCTGATTTAAATTCTCGCCGTGCTAAAATTACTGAAATGTCTGATAGAATGATGGTAAAAGTAGTGAAAGCCTATGTTCCGTTGGCTCAAATGTTTGGCTATACTACTCAATTAAGATCTTTAACACAAGGACGTGGATCTTCAGTAATGGAATTTGATCATTATGAGCAAGTGCCTGAAAATATCACAAAACAAATTTTAGGACTTGATGATAAGAAGTAAGTCGACTTTTTTGTTTGATGAAAAATTAGCCTGTTTTTTTTGATAAAAATATACTTTTTTAATTTTTATACATTTATTTTTCAAGAAAAGCACTAACTATTTGTCAATTTTTTAAATTTTAAAAAATTGAAAAAAGTTTAACTTTAACAACAGAAAATATTAAAAACGATGTTTTCAAAAGAAAAATTAACAAATATTTTGTTAATTTTTAATTTTTCGTAGCTTTTTTGGGTTTGAGTGTCTTTTATAAAGATCAAAAAATGGTTCTATTTTACTTAAATCAAATTTTTTAAAATTTTTTTAAAAAATTAATAGATTAAGAGCGTAATTGTAATATTAAAGTGATTAATTTATCTCAAAAATCTGGTATCAAAGTTTTTTTAAAAGAGAACGGTTATTTAGAATTTGACAAAAAAGTTTTATTTAATAGTCCTGAGCCACGACTTTTTAGTGCTGCTAAATATTTTTTTGAAAATAGTAACGCTTTTTTAAAAAGCAAAATTTTATATTTGATTTATCGTGATGTAAGATATCAAGAAGATGATGCACTTTTGAATGAAAAAAATTTGAGATATGATTTGACTGTTATTTTTCCAGGATTAGTGGGGAATGAGTTTTATAAAACTATTGGCCATTATCATCCGTTTAAACCTGGCACTTTTGTTAGTTTTCCGGAGGTGTATGAAGTTATTTATGGTCAAATGAGAATGATTCTTCAAGAATTAGATTTTAAAACTAATAAGTTAAATAAAGTTTATTATATTGAAGCTCAAGAAGGTGATAAAGTTATTATTCCCTCTAAAGAGAATTGTCTTTATGGTCATACAACCATTAATATTAGTGATGATTTTTTGGTTTTGGCAAATATTCAAGAAAGAAATTTTAAATCTGATTATTCAAAATATTTTGAAAAAAAAGGCGCTGCTTATTATTTATTAAAAAAAAACCAAAAGTTAAAATTACAAAAAAATAAAAATTATGAGATTATTCCTTCGCCAATTTTTTTAAAGCCAAAAGCAGACTTACTAAAATCATTTTTAAATAATTCACAAAGTCTTTATTTAAGTTTAGTAAAAAATATTAATGAATTAAGTCTATATTTGACTTTCCCTGAAAAATGTCTTAAAATTCTTTCAATTGAAGAAAATTATTTGGCACTTTCATTGCCAAATTTTTAAAATTTGCAATTCTTGACTTGATAAACATATTGATTATAATTAAAATTATTTGGTTAAATTTTAAAATTTAAAATATCCATTATTTACGAATTAATCGTAGGTGATGGTGAAATAAAATATGACAGAAAAATTTACTAGAACAAAACCTCATATGAATATTGGAACCATTGGGCATGTAGACCATGGTAAAACGACATTAACTGCAGCGATTCTACATTCTTTAAATCTCAAGGGAAATAAAGTCAGGCTTGAAAGAGTAGAAGATATCGACAATGCGCCAGAAGAAAAAGCTCGTGGAATTACTATTGCTTTACATCATTCTGAATATGAATCTGATAAAAGGCATTACGCACACATTGATGCGCCAGGGCATGCCGATTATATAAAAAATATGATTACTGGTGCAGCACAAATGGATGGTGCGATTTTAGTAGTATCAGCCGCTGATGGTGTTATGCCGCAGACAAAAGAACATATTTTGTTAGCCAGACAGGTAGGGGTACCGGCAATTGTTGTTTTTTTGAATAAAGTTGATGTTGCGGATAAGGAGCTGGTTAATTTAGTCGAAGAAGAAGTTAGAGAACTTTTAACTAAATATGAATATGATGGAAAAAACGCTCCAGTGATTAAAGGATCAGCTTTAAAAGCTCTTGAAGCAACATCTGTTGATAATCAATGGGTTCAAGGAATTTTAGAACTTGTTAAAGCTTGTGATGACTATTTGCCTGAACCAGTTCGGGAAATTGATAAACCATTTTTAATGCCTATTGAAGACATTTTTTCAATTGAAGGTCGGGGGACTGTTGTTACAGGAAGAATCGAAAGAGGAAAAATAAAAATTAATGAAGAAGTTGAAATCGTTGGCATTCGACCAACAACAAAAACTGTGGTTACAGGTGTCCAAATGTTTAACAAAGATTTAGATGAAGGAGTAGCCGGAGATAATGCGGGAATTTTACTAAGAGGCATAAAAAAAGAAGATGTTGAAAGAGGTCAAGTTTTAGCAAAGCCAGGGACAGTTACACCACATACTGAATTCGAAGCTGAAGTTTATGTTTTATCTAAAGAAGAAGGAGGAAGGCACACTCCATTTTTTAAAGGTTATAAACCACAATTTTATTTTCGAACTGCTGATGTAACTGGTGAAGTCTCTTTGCCAGAAGGAATGGAAATGGTGATGCCTGGAGATACTGTGAATTTAAAAATTAAACTTATTGCGCCAGTGGCCATGGAAGAAAAGCAAAGATTCGCCATTAGAGAAGGGGGAAAAACTGTAGGCGCTGGTGTCGTGTCGAAAATTATAAAATAATTATAATTATATAAAAAGTTAAATTGAAAATATTGTTCCATTTAAATCTGTGACAAAGACTAAAGAAAGTCAACCACGAATTCGCATAAAGATTAAGGCTTACGATCACAAGGTTATAGATCAAGCCGCTTTAAAAATTGTCAATACCGCGCATCGCTATGGAGCAGAAGTGATTGGACCTATTCCATTACCCACTAAAATCGTGCGCTTTACTGTGAATCGTTCTTCTTTTATTCATAAAAACGCTCGCGAACAATTTGAAATGCGCACTCATAAAAGATTGATAGATATATTTCGCTTAACTCCTAAATTAATCGATGCGTTGATGAATTTAAATTTACCAGCTGGGGTAGATATTGAAGTTCAAAGTAATACGGTCGATTCTTGAGTTAAGTAGATTTTTCAAGCACCGGTGAGATAACTTAAACCGGGTACTAATAATACCCGGTTTAAGTTATCTTGCAAAAAATATTGATTTTCTTTAACATTTTAGCATTATTAACATGAAATTTATATTAGGTAAAAAATTAGAAATGACAACTTTTTTTTCTGAAGATGGTAGAGCAATCCCAGCTACTATAATTGAAGCTGGGCCTTGTGTTGTTACTAAAGTTAAAAAAGCTGATGGGCCAGATAAATATGATGCGGTACAAATTGGTTTTGGAGAAAGAAAAAAAGTAAACAAGCCGCTTGCTGGCATCTTTAAGGAATTTAAAAAAAATTTCCAGGTGCTTAAAGAATTCAGACTTTCTTTCCAAAATATACAAGAAAATTATCAAAAAAATGATCAAATTACAGTGGCTATTTTTGAAAATGTTAAAAAAGTAGATATTAGCGGTATTTCAAAGGGGAAAGGATTTCAAGGCGGTGTCAAAAGACATGGTTTTGCCGGCGGAAGGGCTAGTCACGGCGATCGTCATGTTTTAAGACAAATCGGATCAGTAGGCGCTTCTTTTCCTGAAAGAGTTTGGAAAGGAAAAAGAATGCCTGGACATATGGGAGTGAAACGCTCAACTATTAAAAATCTAGAAGTTTTAAAAATTGTACCAGAAGAGAATATTTTAATTGTCAAAGGTGCAGTCCCTGGGCATAAAAACGCTATTTTAGAAATAAGAGAGGCACAATGACACGGATTTAAAAAGTAATAAATTAAAACTAAAATTATTAAATATTAAAATGAAAGTTGATGTTTATAGCTTCGATAAGTCAGAAAAAAAATCCTTAACTTTAGATAAGGAGTTTTTCGATATTCCTTTGAATCAAAATTTCCTTTATCAAGTTATCAGAGCCCAGAATTTAAACTTAAGAAAATCAACAGCACATACTAAAACACGAGGTGAGGTCCGTGGCGGCGGTAAAAAACCTTGGCCTCAAAAATACACTGGTCGGGCAAGACACGGATCCATTAGATCTCCTTTATGGGTTGGGGGAGGAGTTGTATTTGGTCCGCGTAATGAAAAATCATACTTTAAAAAAATAAATCGTAAATCCAAAAATAAAGCTTTATTTATGGCATTGTCTGCTAAATTAAGAGATAAAGAAGTTGTTTTTATTGAAGATATCAATCTTAATGGTAAATTAAAAACAAAAGATTTTTTAAATAAATTTAAAGATTTCGTAAATCGCATTTTTAAAAAAGATTTCGATGAAAAACAAAGTTATCTTATTATCACCCCTGCTCCAGATTTTAATTTAAAAAGAGTAAGCGCCAATAAAAAAAATATTCAAGTTATTTCCAGCCAGAGTGTTAGTGCATTGTTGATTTTATCAAAAAAATATATTATAATTTTTAAAGACGCTATCTCAGAATTATTAAAAAGAAAATTCAAAACCTCAAAAAGTTGATTTTGAGGATTTTTTTATGTTAAATCCATTGATAGTAGAAAGACCAATTTTCACTGAAAAAACAGAAAGGCTGAAAAATAAAGAATCAGCATATGTCTTTAAAGTTTTACAAAAGGCAAATAAAATTGAAATTAAAAAAATTATTGAAAGTTTGTATAAGGTAAGAGTCAAAAGTGTAAAAATAATTAATGTACGACCTAAATTTATTTCAAGAGGAGGAATAATTGGTGTAAAGTCTGGCTATAAAAAAGCAATTGTTAAATTGCAATTAGGATACAAGATAGAAAATATTTAATTATTAAAAAGAAATTTTTTCAAAATCATTTTATTTAAAATTTAAGTTTTAAAAAAATTAAATGGCTCAAGTTACCTTACAATCAAGAAGAAAATCAACCAAGAGGGATTTTTCGGTCATAACCAAAAAAGAACCTGAAAAATCTCTTTTAGCTAAATATGTTTATAAGGCTGGTAGGTCGCATGGTAAAATTTCTACTCGTCATAAAGGAGGTCGAGGGAAAAGACTTTATCGAGTAATTGATTTCAAAAGAGATAAAAGAGATGTCAAAGCTAAAGTTATAGCTATTGAATATTCGCCATTTCATTCTGCTTATCTTGCATTACTTCAATATCCTGATGGACAAAAAAGATATATCCTTGCCCCAGAGGGATTAAAAGTAGACGCAGAGGTAATTGCTTCTGACAAAGAAGTACCGTTACAACCAGGCAATGCGACAAAATTAAAGAATTTACCCGTTGGAACAGTAGTTCATGCTGTTGAATTGATTCCAGGTCGTGGCGCCCAAATTGCTCGCGCTGCTGGTACTTCGGCAGTAATATTAGCACATGATGAAAATAAAGTTCACTTGAAAATGCCTTCAACTGAAATTAGGGTAGTTAATGCGAATTGTTTCGCTTCTATTGGACAAACAAGCAACGTTGAATGGGCCAATATCCTTTGGGGTAAAGCAGGAAGATCAAGACATTTAGGTATAAGACCAACAGTGAGAGGAAAAGCTATGAATCCTGTAGACCATCCACATGGTGGTGGCGAGGGTCGATCGCCAGTAGGATTAAAATATTCAAAAACACCTTGGGGTAAACCTGCTAAAGGAGTAAAAACAAGAAAAAGAAAACATACAGATAAGTTTATTTTAAAAAGAAGAAAAAAATAATTTTTGATATCGAGGTAAAACATTTATTAACTTAACCTGATTTAAAATACAGTAAAAATTCAAAGCA
>JBBIMT010000013.1:0-14611 GCA_037444265.1 bacterium | reverse complement strand
GAGGAAATCCCAAATTTATATCTGGAAACGAGAATATGAAGATGTAATTTTTAAAGATCAGATTATTGATTTATCTGAGATTCAAATTATACAAAAACATAAACACCAAGATGAAAAACCTAATATCCCAAAAATTTTATCATCAGTTGAAATTGACAAAAAAATATCCGAAATAGCTAAAAATCTTAATTCCTAAGCTTTATTCATAATGAAAAAATAATTTTTATTATAAATTTTTTTTAGCTATTAAACAAAATAAACTATAGATATAATCGCAAATTTGCTATTATGTTTTTTGGTTCTCGTCCTTCAACCCAAAATTTTGTTCAAATATCTGAAATTAAAGATGGAGTCGTTATTTTAAAAAACGGTGGACTTAGGGCTATTTTAATGTGCTCTTCTGTTAATTTTGCTTTACTTTCTGCGCCTGAACAGGATGCTTTAATTTATCGTTTTCAAAGTTTTTTAAACTCTGTGGATTTTCCAATTCAAATTGTTGTTAACTCTCGCCAGATTAATTTGGATAAATATTTAATGGACTTGACTGAGCTTTCAGCTAAACAGGAAAATGAACTTTTAAAAATACAAACTCAGAGCTACATAGAATTTGTAAAAAGTTTAATTCAATTTTCAAATATCATTTCAAAATATTTTTATGTTGTAGTTCCTTTTGAGCCTGTTAATATTAAAAAAAGTTTTTCTCTTTTTGGCGCCGGAAGATACAAGCCAATTTACACTCAAGCTGAATTTGAAGAACATAAGAATCAACTTTGGTTAAGATTAAAGCATTTAAAAATTGGTCTTGAGTCGATGATGATAAAAGCTGAATTTTTAAATACCAAAGAATTAATTGAACTTTTTTATAATTTATATAATCCTGATGATAAAATGAAAGAAACTAATTTAAGTGTATATGAAAAAGGACAAGAATCAGAATAATAATTTCTATTATAGTAAACATATAGTTTAATTAATTTATAAAAAAATATTTTTTGTTCTTATTTTGTTTTTTATTTTAAAATTGCTAAAATGCGTAAATGTAAATAAAAATGAAACTACTTGATTCTCTTAAAATAAAATTCAATAAAAGAAATATTGCGCCTCAATCTCCATTAGCCCAATTTTCTCTTGAAGAAGAAGGAATCAAGCAGCTGCAAGAGTTTATTGCGCCCCCGGCTGTAAAAATTGAATCAAACTATATTCAAATAGGCAGAAAATTTTGCCGAACAATGTTCGTTTTTACTTACCCAAGATTTTTGCGAACTGCTTGGCTTTCGCCAATTATTAACTTAAATAGAATGCATGATGTAGCAATTTTTATTAGGCCAGTTGATTCTGGGATAGTTTTAAAAAATTTAACTTCAAGACTAGCTAAAATTCAAGCAGAGATTGAATTGAGAGCAGAAAAGGGGTATGTTCGCGACCCAAAATTAGAAACTGCGCGAGAAGATATAGAGGCACTACGCATCGCTTTGCAACAAGGCCATGAAAGATTTTTTAAAGTCGGGCTTTATTTTACAATTTATGGCAATAGCCCAGAAGAAGTTACTGAACTTGAAAAAGAGATAATCGCATTTTTAGAAAACCGTCTTGTCTATGCTAAGATTTGTACTTTTCAACAAGAAGAAGGTTTTACAACAACTTTACCTCTTGTAATGGATAAAATAAATATTACTACCTCAATGAATACCAGCCCCCTTTCGACAACTTTTCCTTTTGTATCTGCTGATGTTAGTTCCAATAAAGGCATCTTATACGGCATTAACCGCCATAATAATAGTCTTATTTTATTTGATCGATTTTCACTTGAAAACGCAAATACTATTATTATAGGCAAATCAGGGAGCGGAAAAAGTTATGCCGCAAAGCTGGAAATAATGAGATATTTAATGTTGGGGGTTGATATCATTATAATTGATCCTGAGAATGAATATCAATATCTTTGTGAAACTGTGGGAGGCACTTATTTTAAAATTTCTCTAACAAGCCCGCATCATTTAAATCCTTTTGATTTGCCACCAATTCGCCCTGATGAAGATCCAGCAAACATTTTAAAAGAAAATATTATCGATCTTGTCGCAATTACAAGAATTATGCTTGGCGGCTTTACGCCAGAAGAGGATTCTTTAATGGACAAAGCAATACAAGAGACTTACGCTTCGCGAGATATAAAACCAGGGGTTGACTTTTCCAATAAAACTCCTCCCACTTTAGTGGATTTAAAAAATGTTTTAGAAGATTTAGCTGGTGGCAAAGATTTGGCTATAAAATTAGAAAAATATATTACTGGTCGGTTTGCTGGATTTTTCAGCAACCAATCCAATGTTGATATAAATAAAGGTTTGGTTGTTTTTAATATTCGTGATATGGAAGACGACCTAAGGCCTGTGGCTATGTATATTATTGTAAACTACATTTGGAAAAAAATTCGAGCTAACTTAAAAAAAAGATTGCTATTTATAGATGAAGCTTGGTGGATGCTCTCTCACGAAGACTCTGCTTCATTTTTATTTGCTTTAGCAAAAAGATGTCGTAAATATTATTTAGGATTGACAACCATTACTCAGGATATAAACGATTTTTTAAAATCTCGCTTTGGCGAACCAATAATTACTAATTCTTCTTTGCAAATTTTATTTAAACAATCTCCGGCTACAGTTGATTTAACTCAAAAAGTTTTTAATTTAACCGATGAAGAAAAATATATTTTAATACAATCAAAGGTAGGTGAAGGAATATTTTTCGCTGGACTAAAACGCGCAGCAATTCAAGTAGTTGCCTCCTACTCAGAAGATCAAATTATCACTTCAGATCCAGAGCAAATTTTAAAAATTCAAGCTGCAAAAAAACAATTGTTAGAGGAAGGAGTTTTACAGACACCCGGTGCATAGATAGAGAAAAAATGAATAAACTTTAAAATATAAAAAAATGTTTTAATCATTAAAAATGTTAAAGATGCTTAAATGGCATAAAAAATTAAAATTATAAATCGCCAAAATTGCAGATTAACAATTTAAAAATTTAGATTGTATAAAAATTTTACAATTTTTTTATTTTTAACATTTTGTTTGAACATCTAATATGCATTTTAAGATTGGTGAGTCCGGACCTTTTCAATAAAGTCCGTTTTTGCAAAATTCATAATGCCAAGCATAAAAAAATTACTAAATTTTTTGAAATTATTTCTATTTATTATTGGCTTTCTTTTAATCTTTGCCAATTTTGTTTTTGCGCAAGACCAAACTGACTCGCCCGAACAAACAAGCTCTAATGTTTTGTCAGAAGAATTATTGAAAGAACCAGAAGTTCAATATCCAACAGTTCCTGGCTATGGCACAATTACAGCTAAAACTACTCCACCTGAATATATTCGTTATGTCTTTGTATTTAGCATTTGGGTTTTAGGCATAATTGTTCTTGCAAATTTGATATATGCTGGCTTTCAATGGTTTTTATCAGGCGTAAATTCCGAACTTGCCAAAGAAGCTCAAAAAAGGATCGAAAATACTTTGTATGGTGTATTTTTACTGCTTGGCACATATCTAATTTTAAATACCATAAACCCAGACTTATTAAATTTAAAGTTAACGCCAATTACCGAAGCGTTACCAGATATCCCGAAAGCTTGTTACTTTGCTGGCGGCCAAGTTGATTCCTGCGACGCCTATAATCGTTTGCCTATCAATGATAAAAGAAAATTTTGTGAATTTGATTATTGTCAGGTAATTAAAGGACAAGGTTTTGGTAAAGGCAAAGAGCCAAAAAATAGTTTATGTTTTTGGGATCAAAGTAATAAATGGGACGAAGGTCTTTTTCTAGAAGATAAATGCAAAACAGTAACTTGCGATAAGATAAAAACTTGCGCTGATTACAATCAAGAAAATTTACCAAACTTAACCACTTCTGGTGGTGGATGGGGAATATATAGGGCTTGCTATTTAAATGTTTGTTCTGTTCCTGGACTCTGTATTATGGATGAAAATAATCAATGCGTTGAAGCCAAAGGCAAAATAGATCCTGAAAGTGGTAAATTTATTAAAACTGGTGAATGCATTGATAATGATGACTCAACTTGCCCAAAAAGCCCTTCTCCTACAATATGTAATATGGGCGTTCCGTCAAGATGGCTAACATTTATGGGCAAAAATGCCTATAAATGTACTTTGCCACAAGATGAAAATGGTCCCTGTGATGAAGATAAAGATTGTAAAGAGAATTTTGCTTGTCAAATACTTGAAACAGACTTTGGTAGATATGGTTTTTGTAAACCTAAACAATAAAAATATTTTTTAAAAAATATGGTGCCTCATCTTAGAAAAATTCTTTTTTTTATTAATATTACGCTTATTATCTTAATAATTGGTGTTTTGAGTTTTGCGTATATAAAGAATAGGCAAAACACAATGACAATAATTAATAACAACGACAAAAACAAAAAAATAGCCATTCAAGAATTTCCGCTAGCATTGGCTGACATTGCAGCTGTTGGTTTAAACATTGAAGAATTTTCCGGAAAAATAAAATTTTACGGCGCTGATGATGGCGCGCTTTATGAAATTTCTCCGGAAAAGATAGTAAAAATAATAGCAAATCCCAATTTGAAAAATATAAAAAAAATTACTTGGTCGCCAGATAATTTAAAAGTTTTTGTAAGTGCCGATAATAAAAAATACATTTATGATTTTATTGAACAAAAAGCTTACCCTTTAAACCCAAATATTCAAGATTCACTGGTTTTTTCCCCTAATTCTCAAAAAATTTTATATAATTTTAAAACTCCCACAGAAAATATTATCAGCGTCGCCGACTATAACGGACAAAATTACTTTAAAATTATTAAAAGTCCTGCTTATGATCCAACTTTAAATTGGACTTTAAACGGTGCTTATTTATGGCGCAAAAGCGACAGCCAGGAAAGCGAATCTCTATATTTAATTGATGTTGCAACCAAAAAAGTTGCTAAAATTTTAAACTCAATTCAAGGATTAGATGTTCAAATTGCACCTTCAGGACTTAAATTTATTTATCAAGAAACTATCAATGAAAAAATCGTTTTAAATTTAGTTGAATTAAATACACTTGAAAACAAAAGTCAATATTTTTTTAAACTTCCTTTTACAACTGAAGCTAAAAAATGTATATTCTCTCAAAGTGAACAAGAAATTTATTGCGCCTTGAAAGATAAAATTATTCGCTTTGATTTAACAAAAAAATCTAAAGAAGAACTTGTCAAAATAAATTTCAACGCTGTTAATTTTCAGCTTACGCCTGATGAAAAATATCTGATATTCCAAGACGCTGACACTTTAAAACCGTTTTATTTAAAAATTAAATAAATATTGACACTTGTAAAACAAAACAAAAAGAACTTATATTAAAATGCCATTTTTGCTTAAAAAATGACTTAATTTAAAAAAAGATATGGAATATTTTAAAAATAGAGAAAAAGAACCAATAAAAATTCAACAAGAAATTGAGATGCCTTGGGAAATGTCCCGACAAGATAGAGAAGAATCAGCTTATAAACGCTATCGTAAAAAAAGGGGGCTAGATAAATTTGATCTTAATGAAAACGATTTACAACTTGCCAAAGCAATTTGTGAAAGAGAATATATAGATGTTAAATTGGAATTAGCAAAAAAATGGTATCAAAAACAGCGCGACAATCCGATAATTTATGTTGAAAATGCGGGTGATAATTTTATACTCAATAAATTTAATGAATACAATGGGCTCAATGAATTAAAACAAAGCGAAAATAATGAAGAAGTAAAAAAAATTTTAGATAAGTTAGAGCAGTTAGATTTTATTATATATAAATTAAACAATGGAGAAGATATCGAAAATGTTACTTTAATGTTTTTGCATTTTGCTCAAAAACGATACGAAAAGCTTTTAGATGAAATCCAAGATTTATCTCAAGAACCAGAAAGCACGGCTGATAATTTTGAACAATTAAATAGTAAGCAGGCACAAATCAAAGAATTATTTGTAATCAGAAAAAAATTTGCCGAATCAATAAGTGGCAGATCTTTGGAAGCTGAAGTAGAGCCATTAATTGAAACCAAAATTTTGCCGCAGGATCAATTTATTAATAATAATTTAACAGAAAAAGCTGGCGAAATCGTTAGTTTAAAAGTTGTCAATTTTTTTATCAAAGAATGGGAAAAACTTAATAAGCAACAAAGAGTCGAATATGGTAATTTAAATAGTTTTGTTCAGCTCAAAACTTTAGAGGCGGCAAACGCACTTAAAAAAATTGGAGTACCTGCAGGAATTGATCCTACTGTTGCCTCTATTGCTTTACTTGAGCAGGGTTATACTCCAACAAACTTTAAAAAAACATTGTCTTTGTGGCAAAGAATCAAACGGACAGTAAATTTAAAAAGCGAATATAAAATAGAGATTAAAAAAAACGAAAAATTGTCTTTGGCGGATTATAACAACAAGATTAATGCAATTGTAAATAGATATACCGAAATCATCAATCAAGAAGCCGTAAAATCATTAAAAGCGCAATGGGAAAACTTAAAGCAACAAGCTTTAAAAGAGTTAGTAGATGAAAAAATCAGCCAAATAACTGAACAAGCTGAAAATAATTTATTAGAGATTTTCGATTATTTAAAAAATAAAGAAATAGAAAAAACGATAAATGAGATTAAACATAAATTAAAGAAAAACGAAAAAGAAAGCAAGAATGTTGAAAAAATTGAATCAACTTTTAAAGAAAAAGAGATTGATATTACTAAATTTATGAAAGATGTCCTTTACAGAAAAGATCCATTACAAAAACTAACCGGTAAATTAGACAATGATTTATCAATATTGAAAGAATTTTTCGAAAGTTATGATTTAGACATTGATGAAGGGGATTTACTTAATTTATTACCTAAAAAAATTAAAGAAAGTTATAATTTTCAGGTAAAAAAACAAAAAGGATTTTTGTTCTGGATTTTTGATGCCATTGCTTTAATGTTTAAAGATTAAAATATATATGAAAAACCCATTTCTTAATAATAAATCACTGGCAAAATTTATTAACGCTGTAGGTATCAGAAAAGAACATAAAACATTTTTATTATCAATTTTGCCTAATTTGGATTTGGAAAGTCGTTTGAAGCTTTTTAATGCGCTTAAGGAAATATTTCTTTTAGATCTAGAGGAGAACGAAGTTTTAAATAATTTGAGAAAATTTATAAAATCAATTTAAGCTTAAATTTCAAAAAACATTAATTATAAATTACGGTCAATAAACTAAGTTAAACATTAAGCTGCATTTTTTATTTTCAATTAGGAGTTTAAATATGAAATTGAAATTAGTGGCTTTTTTATAATTTTTTATAAAATGTTTCTATTGACTATATGTTTTTAATATGATATTATTTTAGGTCGTTCTTTAACAACACAAATTAAAGGAGGTTCAAATGTTTTTAGTTTTGACTTTACTAACAACATTGCTTGCTTGGCTGCCTTACAATTTAGAAGGGAGAATCAAAAGATGGGAGAAACAATCAATCGTAGCCGGATCTTATTTTTTCTTTAACTTGCTTTTGGCGACAACTCCTTGGATTTTGTTAATGTTTGGCATAGTGGATATTATCAGTCTTGTCGGATCATTCCTCAATATAAGTTTTGCCTCTCTAGCGATAAAGTTAAATAAACCGGAGGAAGGATCAATGATTTTGGATTGGGGCCGCCCAACAAATATCTTTCGCGGACCAACAATTTACTTGATTATTCCTATTCGTCAACGACCCCAGATAGAAAGCATCAAAAAGGTAGACTTCGATATAGAAACTTCAGTGCCGTTTTCAAAAATAGGCAATGTTAAAATAAAAGGCAGTTTTCCATTTGTTTTAGATGGCGGTAGAGAGGCTCAAGATGTTCTCTATCATGATGAAGACGGGACAGAAAGATATTTTCGAGTTCCCCAACAGCCAAGTCGTGTTCAACAATATATCTTGGCTGGGAGAGTAGAAGGGGTAAAAGCTTTATACCAAGGACGTATCCAACAGATGATGCAGCAATATTTCCAAGCATTATCTGATGAATTAAAAGATAAAGCCACTTGGCAAGAACTGCGTAAAAGGATATACGCTGACAAAGAAATTAATGGATTGATTGAGTCTTTCCTTTTTCAAACGTCGATCCCAAACGAAGTATTGAACAAAATCAATGGGTGGCCAGATACGGCTGCCTTAAATCTTGGGATAGCATTTCTGCCTATTATGATAGACATAGAAGTACCAGCAGAGATAACTCAAGCAGAAACACAAATAGGATTAGAGATTGCCCAAAAAGAGATAGAACGGATAAATGCTGAAGCTACTGCCCAAGCTGCCACAACTTATCTAAAATCATTAGGTTTCTCAGAGGAAAAAATAGATCAAATAGAATCTGAGGAGCTTATAAAGCTGGGTAGAGCGCTAAAACAGCTACGACTTGCAGAAGAAAGCAAACCAGGTGTCAAAGTTGAAACTCATGACTTCAATTTTGATGTCTCAAATTCCGTAAAAGAAGTTTTGCCCAGCGTAGCAGAAATTGTCAAAAATATCGCACCACTAATCGGCAAAATAGAGAAAGGAAGGAAAAAATGAGACTTCAGCTGATAATCATAGGTAGTTTTGCTTTTTTAATTGTTAGCGCGCTTGCTATTTTTTTTGGCACGCATGCACCGATAATTGCTTTTGAGCGTGACTTAAACACATTGCGCTCAATGTTCAGAGATCGTTTTCGACTATCAACTTTTGTCAGTCAAACGATGGTAGCAGAGGTTAATGTTGGCGATCAAGTTAACATCTCTGCTGATCAATTAATCTTTGAGAGCGAAAAAGATGTAGCAGTGCCTGCCGGTGAGCTTGGCATCAAATGGTGCATTATGCCAAAGCTTAGAGCGATAGAGGCATTAAGAAGCAAAAAAGAAACATCGTGTGATAAATATGGCATCTGGCAAAACATTGATCTTTTTGTAGCTGGAAAAAGGCATTACATCGGATCTATTAAAGTCACATCGAGCGGTGTACTCTTGTTAAAGGTTGTAGACAAAACTTGTAATTCGCTATTTAAAAATTGTCCCCGAGCGGGAATGTTTGATATATTGTTGACTTTACAAAAAGGAGGGAATAAACAAGCGACCAAAAATGGTCGCTTGTTTTGCTTTAGACAAAAAATCCTAAAATCAACATTAAAAGAGCCATGGACGGGAAGAAATAAATTGTGGTCTCAAAAATAGACAAAATTAAAAAATAAAGTATTGGATAAAAAAGGTGAAGATAATTATCGCCTCCAACCTGTAGTTTGTGATGTGTGTTTCGGAGTTTGTGATGAGTAATTTTAAATTTGTGATTTGTAATACGTAATGCATAATGATTCATTTTATAAATTAGCGACAAAAAAATTAGTATAAATAAAACAAATCCAACCAATCCCAATTCTGCCCATATCTCAAGGTATGTATTATGCGCATTAACTGGCGCACGCAAATTTTTATCTGGCTCTATATATATAGGAAGATTACCAAGTCCCACTCCAAAAAATGGATTTTCTTTAATAACCATAAGTGATTTTCGCCACAACTCTATTCTATGTTGGCGAGAAGTATCCTGCGCTAGAAAAATATCAGTAAATCTTTCCATAAACGGAGAAAATGATAATAAAAATATTACTAACATACTCAATACTATATACAACAAACCAAATACTTTCATTTGCACTTCTTTTTTATTAAAGAGTCTGTAACATATTAATATAAAAGTAGTCATAAGCAACGCAACATAAGCGCCTCTTGATAAGGTGAATAAAATTGCCAAAATTATCGCTAAAATACCACTATAAAATACTGGACCTGCAATTTTATTTTTAATAAAAAAAGAGAGGAAAAAAATTATACCTAAAAAAAGCGCAAAATTTTGAGGACTTGGGAAAAAACCAAAAGCCCTTAAATAATCATTACCCCCAACAGAAACAAAAAAACTTGGATATTCTAAAACAACCGACTTTAAAAAATTGCCATAAAAAATAGGGCCAAAAATATCGAAAAACCATTGCAAAAAATCTTCTTTAGGAATAAAAAACTGAATCAAAAATTGAAAAATACCAAGTAAAGCAACAACAATTCCGCTATAAAATATTACCTTAAATATTTTAGCCGAAAAATCAAAAGAAAAATTTTTAAAAGTCTGAACAATTGGCAAATAAAGAAATAATAAGTTCAACAAAAATAAAAATTTCCGCAGCCAAACTTCTTTGTCAGATGTCCAAAATCCGGAAATGCCAGCAAAAAATAAAAAAGTATAAAAAAAAATGCTTTTTAAATCAAAAGGAATAAATAAATCTTTTTTAAATAAATTTCTAAAAAGCCAGGTATTAAAAATTATAATTCCCATAAGTCTTGATAGCGGCAAGTCAAAGCCAAAAAAACCAGGCAAAATAGGGAAAAACGGCAAAAACGCAAAAAAAATTAAAATTAAAGTAGTCATATAAATAAATTACTAAATTACTCACGCTTATGACAACTAAATTTTTTCATCGAAATCAAGATCTTTTTGGGTTAACCCCCGAGAAAGGTATAAAGCGATAAAATAAACCAACGCGCTTAAAAACAAAAAATAAACAATAGAAATTTCTGTTGGCAAAAAGGCATTGAAAAGAACTAAAATTATGGAGGGAATGATTACTCTTAAACGATCAAAAAAATAAACTGATAACTGAACATCTTTTATTAAAAAGATTAAAAGAAGCAAGGTAACAAGAGATTCTGTCGCTAAAGTTGTAGCTCCGGCGGCAAAGTATCCGAATTTTGGAATAAAAATTAAATTTAAAATAATATTAAAAATCATTCCGAAAAAATAAGCAATTAAAAGATACTTTTGTTTTTCCAAAGCAATTAAAGCATTTGACAAAAGCGATCCTAAAGCGACAAAAAAGAAAGCCCCAAGCAGCATTTGAAAAACAATAGCAGCGTCGTTTAATGATTGTTTTGCAAAGTTAGAACCAAAAAACTGAACAACATATAAAGGCTTTGTAAATAAAATAATAATCAATGGAAGCGCTACCACTAAAATAAGATGTAAGCTTTTTTGAAAATATTCTATGAATTTTTTTTTATTTTGAAGAGCAAATTTTGATAAAATCGGCATTATAAGTCCGACAAACATCGCTGGGAAAAATATTAAGCCTTCAAAAAGCTTATAACTTAAATTATAAATTCCCACCTCGTGATAAGATTTAAAAAAAGAAAGCAAAATAGTATCAATTTTGAAATAAACAACTGTAAAAACAATAGAAAGTCCAATAGGCCAGGTTTTTTTAAAAATATTTCTAAAGCTCGTAAAATCTAACGAAAATGAAAAAGGTATAAGATTTCTTGCTAAAGGAAAAACAAATAAAAAATTAACAAAAGCCGCCAAAGAAGTTGCAAAAACGATACCTAAAAGTCCTAAATTAAAAATAATTGCCCCCCAAACCGCCGCTAATCCAATAACCCTGCTTAAAATTTCAGCAATTGACATATGCCAAACTTTCAGATATTTCTGAAAAATTCCCGAAATCACCTGACTTAACGAAGAAAAAAAATAAAATAAAGTTGAAAGTAAAATTGCAATTTTTACTTCATTTTTATAAGGAAGAAAAAACATCACTATCACAGCAATTAGCAAAGAAACGGTGATAGAAAAAAGCCGTAAGGAAAAAATATCAGTGGCAACTTTTTTCTCGTCAGCTTGCGGTCGCGATATATCACGCGTCATTAAAGAATAAAGTCCTAAATCTGCCAAAAAACTAAAAAAATAAGTGAAAGCAAAAGCTGTTGAGTATTGGCCAAAACCTTCTTCTTTTAAATATCCCGTAATAAGCCGAAGAGTTATAAAATACGAAATAAAAAATCCGATAACTCGAGACAAAGCGGAAATAGCAAAATTAATACCTATTTTTTTCCCAGTCATTTTTGATAAATTACGATAATCCATTACGGATTCATCTTTAATTTTAAAATTTTTTAACTTATACAATTTATATAATTAATATTTAATCTGTTATCGCTATATTATTATAGTTATTGTAATATTTTAGTTGGTCCCTCTATAAAAACTATGCCGCTGACACAATTTTTGAATGTTGATATTTTAAATAATATTCTTGCCCAACAGTAAATAAAGTAGAAATAACCCAATACAAGCTTAAAGCCGCAGAAAGTTTAATTGCTCCGAAAAAAATAATAAAAGGCATTATTATATTTAATTGTCTAGTCATCTGCTGCATAATGTATAAAGGTTCATTTTTATTTTTTAAAGAATCAGTTTGATTGATTGAGCGAGAGAAAGCTAAAGAAATTTTTAATTGCCAAAAAGTTGCCGCTGCCGCTATAAAAGCAAAATAAATATTAGGTAAAGATAAATTGATAAAACCTAAAAAAATATAATTTAACTCTTGAGGATGAGGCGTGATTGAATAAAGATGAGACAAAAGTTTACTAGGGTCTTGGCTTACTTGCAATGCCTGATACAAAGCAATTAAAATTGTTATTTGAACCGCAAGATTGATAAAAGGCAATATTGGATTAACATTTGCTTCCTTATATATTTTCATCACTTCAATATTTAAACGTTGTCTATCATGTTTAAATTCTTTTGTGATTTGATTAATTTTTGGATAAATTTCTTGGATTTTTTGGGTAGTAAGTAAAGCCTTTTTTGATAATGGAAATAAAATTAGACGAATGATAATTGTAATAATAATAATGGCAATCCCCATGTCATTAAATAAAGAATAAAAAAATATAAGTGCATTGATTATTGGGTCAAAAATAAAAATAGTATACATATTTAGAGTTTATTAATTTGTTAAATAAATAGCTAATTAAATCATTGAGATAGGTAAAGCTTTTAAATTATTCAATTTAAAAACACTTAAAATTTGATTTCTGATTTTTCTAAAAACATTTCTTTATTGCTTTATATCTTTTTTAACAGCTGATTAAATGCTTTTTTTAATTCCATCACGATATCTTGGTATTTCCTTTCAAGAAGACTATTTTTGGCAATTAAAACAATATCCAGTTTAAACGGAATTTCTTTAAAAATCAAATATAAAGCGTTACGCAACCTCCTTTTTATGAGATTTCTTTTAGTTGCTTTGGCAGAAACTTTATTAGAAACAATAATACAAGCACGGGGATTTTGAGTTTTTGATAAAGCAGTGTTTTTTTTATATTTTATGAAAAAATTATCTGAGTAAAAGTGCTTGCCGCATTTTAAAACTTCTTCAATTTCTTTTTTAGGTAAACGATATTGTTTAGGAAGCATAAAAATTATTCAAAAGTCTTGCTATTTTTTAATTATTGATTACAATCAAATTATTAACAGGATATCCACATTTTATCCCTTGAGTTTCCTCCTCTTTTTCTCTTTATTTTTTAAAATCTGCTGTTATATTTAAAGTTAGTGTGAATTATTAAATTTTTTAATATGACTTTACAAGAGCTATGGGATGCCGCACTTGGCGAAATTGAATTGTCGGTATCAAAAGCAAGTTTCAATACCTGGTTTAAAAACTCTCGCTTGATTGCTCGCGAGGGCCATAAAGTCATTATTGGCATCGACAGTCTTTTTCAAAAAACATGGATTCAAAGTAAATTTAACGATATTGTGATTCGTGCCCTTCGTAATATAGATTCTACTATAAAAGAAGTTGTTTATGAAGTCTCTAAAGCTCAAGAGGGTCAACAATTTAATAAAAAAGTTTCTTTAATCAAAAAAATTAAAGAATCCTCACCATCTCAATTAAAGCATCAACTTGAACTTCATTCTTTACCTAAGAATTATTCTGAAACAGGATTAAATACCAAATATTCATTTGAATCCTTAATTGTTGGTTCATTTAATGAAGTTGCACATGCGGCAGCATTGGCTGTGACCGAAAATTTAGGAAAAAAATTTAATCCTCTGTTTATATACGGTAGCACTGGACTTGGCAAAACCCATCTTTTACAAGCCATAGGTAACCGCGCTTTGCAGTTATATAAAAATATTAAAATAAAATACGTTATTGCGGAAACTTTTACGAATGAATTAATAAATGCTTTAAAAAGACAAGATATGGAACAGTTCAAAGAACGCTATCGAGCAATCGATCTTTTAATTATCGACGACGTACAGTTTTTATCTGGCAAAGAGAAAAGTCAAGATGAACTCTTTCATACCTTTAATTATCTTTATGAGAAAAATAAACAAATTGTTTTAAGCTCAGATAGGCCACCAAAAATTATCGCTCATTTAGAAGGACGACTTCGTTCACGCTTTGAAGGAGGGGTTATTGTCGATTTAGGTATTCCTGATTTTGAAACTCGCTTAGCAATTTTAAAGAAAAAAGCTGAAGAAAAAGATGCTATTTTGCAAGATTGGGTTTTTGAAGAAATTGCACAAAAAATATCTAAAAATATTCGCGTCCTTGAAGGAGCGCTAAATCGCGTTATTATTGAATGGGAAAAATTCGGTAGACTTTCTAAAGAAAGAATATCAGATTTAATAACTGATTTTTCCAGCGCTCAACAAAAAGAAATAACTTTTGATAAAATAATTGAGACTGTCGCCCAGGTTTTAGATTTAGATCAAAA
>JBBIMT010000012.1:0-14762 GCA_037444265.1 bacterium | reverse complement strand
TTTTAATTTTTGTTTTTCAACAAACTGCAAACCGTACTCTGACATTCTTCGAGTTTTATTTAATCGTCGATTAAATTTTCTCTCTGGTCCTTTATACATTTTAAACTTTCCTAGGCCTTGGTCTTTTAGGGCCATTATGAGGGATAGGAGTTATGTCTTTAATATAGGTAATATTTAAATTAGCACTAGCGAAAGCTCTAATAGCAGCTTCACGACCGGCACCAATACCTTTAACAAATATTTTTACTTCTTCAATACCAACATCAGAAATTCTTTCAAGTAAAGCCTTCGCCACTTGGGTTGCGGCATAAGGAGTAGCTCTTTTTGGTCCTGTAAAACCTAAAGCGCCAGCGCTAAGCCTTGTAATTACTTTACCATCGTTGCTGGTAATGGTAATTAAAGTATTGTTATAAGTTGCCTGGATATAAATATTAATAAAAGGGAACTTTTTCCCCTTTATTTTTTTTTGGACTACTTCTCTATATTTTTTATCTATACTAGATAATTTTTCTTCAGTAACTAATCTTTTTTTCCCCATTTTTTCAAAAAATATAATTTTATTAAGCAAATTATTTGCTTTTTATTAATTTATAGAAAAATAAAAAATTATGTTGGTGAAGGTTGCGATCTTCTATAAGTAGTGCCTGAGGCAGTAATTCGAACATTTCCTCGAACCGTCCGAGAATTAGTTCTAGTCTGTTGCCCTCTTACAGGTAAACGCCTTTCGTGTCTTAGCCCACGGTAACATCTGATATCTTTAAGTCTTTTAATATTATCTCTAATTTCTTGTCGTAATTGACCTTCAACTTTATAATTATTTTCTATTATTTGTCTTATCTTATTTTTTTCTTCTTCTTTTAAATCTTTTGCCTTAACATCTGGATTAATTTTACATTCCTTTAAAATCTTCCGAGCCAAAGGAACTCCTATACCATAAATATAAGAAAGCGCAATGTCTATTTTTTTATTTTCAGGTATATCAACTCCAACTATTCTAAACATATTTATCAATAATAAATTTTATATTTAAGATATTTAAACAAAAATAATATTAAAAATTTAAAAACTTGCTAATATCTCTAAACTGCCAGTAACTTCGATTTATCATCTAATCATATAAACTTTTTTTAACCTTGTCTTTGTTTGTGTTTAGGATTTTCACAAATAACATAAAGGCGCTTTTTGCGCCTTACAATTTGACATTGGATACAAATTTTTTTCACTGATGCTCTAACTTTCATAATTATAAACTTCTTGAAACTAAAAAATTTATTTAAATCTATAAGTGATTCTACCTTTAGTTTTATCGTAATTATTAACTTCCACTTCAACAGTATCCCCTGTCAACACTTTTATTTTGTTTTGGCGCATTCTACCAGATAAATGAGCCCAAATAACATTGCCATCTTCCAATTTTACTTTAAATGTTGTATTGGGTAAATTTTCTATCACTACTCCTTTTTTTCTGATTATATCCTTTTTTAATGCCATAAAATATGCCATTAAATAATGGACAATCTTGGCTCACTAATTTTTATTTATGATTGAAATATTAACATTGTAAATTAAAAAAGTCAACTTTCAATTTAAAAGTCATATTTTTTTGCATTTATCTAACTTCGACGGTGATTCTTTTAAAATCATTAGGAATTGATCGAGCAATATAAGGAGGCCATAGAAAAACTTTAGAACCACCAGTAATTTCCCCTGCTTTCACTAAATCATTCAAATATTGTTTAATTTCTGCGCGGGATTTACCAGCAATTTCTTTTTTAATAGTGTTTTCATCGAACTTATAACCAATCTCAGCTATAATTTCAGCATCAACATCCATTATTCCGTCTGTCGGATTAACGGAAATATTTTTGTATGTGATTTGAATTTTATCAGGATATACTTGACGGTTATCACTTAAAGCTTTTTGCACTATTTTATTAATAAATTCTTTAATATCGCTGTCAAGCACTGCTATTGTACTAATTTCTCCGCGAATAAATAAATTAAATTTATCAGCCACCTGACCAATAGAAATATCGCTTTTTATTTCTTTTATATTAAAGCTGATGGCTTTTTCGTCTAAGATTTGAGCACCGGAAATCAACCTTTGCTTTAATTCATTAACTCCCTCTTTTTTCCATTGAGCTTCGGCTTTTTCTTTAGCTTGTTGATAATCAGTTGCTGTCAGAATTTTGCCCTCTCCGATTAAACCCCCACTGATATTTTCTTTAGCTTGTCCATAAACTTGTTTTCCTTTTGGAATATCTTTCCATAAAAATATTTTAAAATCGCAAGGTTTGTCCGCGGAGCACGATAAATTATATTCTGCTCCTGGATTTGAAGCGCTTATTTCAGTTTCAATCTGCGAACCGGCCGGGATTGTAATCGCTGAGTTTAAATTATAAATTTTTCCATTTGATGCCTCAAGACGGGTACCTTTTACCAAGCTTTGCGCTTCATTTTGAAGATTATACATTATAATCTTGCCTTTTGCTTTTTCTTTTATATTTTTAGAAGTAGTAATAGGAAACTCAAATGTTTTTGAAAAATTAATCGGTTCAACCTTGCCGCCAGGAATAATTTTATTTTCTATATCATAAGTAGTGGCATTTTTATCCACCCGAAAAGAAAGGTTAAATTGATAATCATTCCGCGCAGAAACTAAAACTATTTTTGCCTGCGGTAAATAATTAAAAACCCAGTACCCAAATATTAAAAGAAGCGCCGCGCCAATTAAATATAAATTTCTCCGATAAAAAGGTTGTTCCTTGGGCATCATAAAATAAGATTTATCTTTTATTTCTTTAGATTTTTGCAAAAATTGATTTATCTCTTGTTCTTGGTTTTTATCTATTTCAATTTCATTAGGTTGTTCAATAGGCTCAGTTAATTCTTTATCGCCTGCTAAATCTTCAATCTCAGAAAAAGTGAACTGAGGCTGTGAAATGTCTACTATTTTTTTATGTTCTATTGTTTGTCGACTCGAAACAGAAGACTCTTCTGATAAATCTATTCTTTCAACAAAAATACCGCATTTTTCAAATAAATCACTTTTTACTTTTGCAGGCAAAAACACTTTCAAGTTTTTGCCTAAAAAATCAGCTTCCCGCTTCAAAAGTTCACAATAAGCAGGATGCGTAAAAAAAGCCGAATTCTCGTGAATAATTAAATGCACCTCATCTTCGGCAATTAAGTTTAAATTATTAATAGTCACTACCGGATTTTCATTCTCTGGGACATCTATGATTTTATAGGAAGGCATTTTCAAAATAAAACTTTAAAAGTTAAAAATCTATAAATTTCATAATTTTTTTTAATTTTAGCCTACCAGCCTTTTATCTTTTTTTTAATTAATACAGATGCTCTAATTTGTAAAACCAATAAATACTATGTAGTAGAGAAATTTCCCAATTTTTAAACAAAACCTTTCTTAAAATTATATGTCCTTATTCAAAAAAATCTTTTTTACAAAAAATTATAAAGATAAAATAATTAAAAAAATTTTTATTTGATGCAAAAATATCAATTTTTTATTATTTTACTTGTTTGTAAATTAATATTTTAAAAAATGTTTCTAATTAACAGTGTTAAAATTAGTAAATCTGGCGATAAAAATAAAGTTGAAGACAAACTTTTCTTCCCATCTAATATTTCAAATAATTTAGGTATTTATATTATAACATTGATAAAAAACTATGCAATCTTTGGCTTAGATGCTTCTTTATGTTTTAAATATTCTTCTTTAAAACCCGATTCGTCGACTTGAATATTTTTTTCTTGAGCAATTTCTTTTATCATTTCCAAAGGCAACCCAAAAGATTGGAATAAATCAAATGCTTCTTTGCCGCTTATCATTCTTTTATTTATTGAAATTATTTTCTCAAATTGCTTCAGTCCTCTTTTTAAGGCTTTAAAAAAAGCGATGGATTCTTTTAATATCACTTCTATTATCATTTTTTCATTCTTTTTTAAATCAGAATAAAAAACGCTATATCGCTCTACCACATCTTTTATTAATCTTTCAATTATTTGGCTTTCTAAATTGATTTCCATTAAAGATTTTATCATTCTCCTAATAATTCTTCTTAGAATATAGCCTGCTTTGATATTACTTGGCAAAACTCCATCGTTAATTAAAAAAATTACTGCCCGAATATGATCGGCGATGATGTGGAACTGTTTTTTAAAATTTAAATAATTTTTGCCTGATTCATTTTGTAAGATTTTAATTGAATTTAAAAAAATATCTGTCTCGTAAAATGATTTGATATTTTTATTTTGCTTCTTATACAAAACATACATTAATCTTTCAAAGCCCATTCCAGTATCAATACCTTTAAAAGGCAAATCTTTTAAAAAAAATTGTTTTTCTTTACCGATTTGTTCTAATACTTCGCGACTTTTATCACAAAAATATTCATTAAACACTATATTCCAGATTTCAATGCCTTCAATGTAAATCTCAGTTGTTGGTCCACAGGGGCCAAAATTTCCTGTCGGACCCCAAAAATTATCTCTTAAATCTCCCATCTTTATCTTTTTTTCAGAAATCCCCAATTTCTTCCAAATACTAATAGATTCGTTGTCTTGAGGAATAACTCCTAAACCCTTAAAGACAGTTACAAAATCTATATTTAGTTTTAAAACTTTAGTGATATATTCAAAAGCATACTTTATTGCTTCTTCTTTATAATATCCACCAAAAGAAAAATTGCCAAGCATCTCAAAAAAAGTTAAATGCCTATCATCACCTACTTCTTCAATGTCTGAAGTTCGGAAACATTTTTGAATAGAAGCAATATTTTTATTTCCTAATTCTTTTTGCGCATCAAGCTCGCCGGTAAAATATTTCTTAAATTGTTGCATGCCAGCAGTTGTCAAAAGTACACTGCTATCATCTTTGGGCAATAAAGAAGATGATGGCATTATTTTATGCCCGTTTTTTAAAAAAAAATCGCAAAAGGATTTTTTTATCTCTTGAGAGCTTAAATTCTTCACTTTGGTCGAAATTTTTGAATTTGACGCAGAAGTTCGTCTGATCTTAATTTTAAACCATCAACTTCTGTCTTTAAAAGATTATATTTTGCGCTTTTTTCTTTTAATTGGGAATTAATTTTTATTTCTTCATTCTTATACTCTTCAAAAAGTCTTTTTTGTTCTTCTATAGCTTTTTGAGCTTGCTGCAAATCATTTTGAAGTATTTTGATTTTTGATTCTAATGAATTTAAAGATAAACCTGTTTGATCTTTTTTTCTTTTAATTTCCGGGAGTTCTCTTTGTAATTTTTCAATTTCCTCTTTTAATTTGTCAAACTCAGATTTTTTGCGCGTTAAATCATTAAATACTTGTTGTTGAAGTTTTTTTAAATCTTCGATTTTTCTAATTAAATCTTCCATAATAGTTAAAGCGCTTTAGGCAAAAAAATTTTGCATATAAAGCTTTTTTAAGAATAAAAACTTTTGGCAATAATTCCCCCCCCTAATAATTCATTTTTTTTATAAAACACCGCCGCCTGGCCTTCTGCCGGCGCCCAGATAGGTTCTTTTGAGGAAATTATAACACAATTTTTCGTTTTTTCCATCTTTAATATTTTCGCTTTTAATAAATCTCCCTGATGTCTAATTCTAACTAAACATTTTAAAGGAAATTGAGGTTCTTCGCCTGAGACCCAATTAACTTCTTTAACAAGTAACTCTTTGGTAAATAATAAAGGATGATTTCTATTATTTACCACAACTAATGTATTATTTAGAGTATTTTTTTGGGCTACATAATATGGCCCCTTGCCATCGTTAATATTCAATCCCCATCTTTGTCCTATAGTATAAAAATAAAACCCATTATGCTCGCCAATTTTTTGGCTTTTTTCATTTAAAATATCGCCTTTTTTTATTTCAATATATCTTTTTAAAAAATCCCGCATAGGAATTTTCCCCACAAAACAAATACCTTGTGAATCTTTCTTTGATGCAGTAATAAGTCTATTTTTTTTGGCAATATCACGCACCTCTTTTTTAAAATAATTGCCTATCGGAAATAAAATATGTTTTAAAATTTCCTGATTAAGCTGATAAAGAAAATAAGTTTGGTCTTTAAAAGAATCTTTGGCTCTTAACAATTTAAAATCTATGATTCCCAATTTTTTATTTTTAATTTGCTTAACACGTGCATAATGCCCCGTGGCGATAAAATCAGCGCCAAGTGATATTGCCTTTCGAAAGAACAAGCCAAACTTGATATATTTATTACACATAATATCAGGATTTGGTGTAATCCCACTCTGATATCCCTTAATCAAATAATCTACCACCTCTTTTTTATATTCTTTTTCAAAATTAAATACATAAAAAGGAATGCCTAACTGATTACAAACAAGCCTCGCATCTTCTTCATCCTCTTTGTAGGTACAGCCCTTTTGACCGATATTTTCTGACCAATTACGCATAAAAATTCCTACTACCTTATAACCTTTTTTTTTCAAAAGTAAAGCCGCAACAGAAGAATCGACTCCGCCACTCAAAGCCACAAAAACTGTTTTATTTTTATTTTGATTTTTTAACATAAATATTATTTATTATTACAAATATTTAAATTATTAAAATTTTATTGATAGTTGATAGAAATTGTTAAAATACTAGCTCTATTTTAAATTGTAAATTTTTCTTTAATTCTCATAAATTAACAGCTGCTTACAAATTTAACAACCGACAATTTTTTCGATTTCACTTAGTGCTTTTTCGATTTTCCCTTCTGGATTAACAACTATGTAATCATAATATTTTTGATAAAAAGCTTCTTTTTTTGCCGATTGAATGCGTCTTGAAATTTCTTCTTGGCTAATTTTTCCTCTTTTTTTATCATTTAAAAGTCTTCTTTTAATTAAATTTTCTAAATCATCTGATTCATATTTAATAAAAATGGAAGTAGCGGGTATTTTTTTCTTAAGTCTCATTGCTCCTTGGACATCAACTGCTATAAAAATAATTTTACCTTCTTTTAAAGCCTTTTCAACCTCATCTTTGGGTGTGCCATAATAATGATTATGCACTAAAGCGTATTCTAAAAATTCGTTTTGTTTTACTTTCTTAAAAAATTCTTTTTCATTTATGAAAAAATAATCTTTAGCGTTTATTTCTCTTGGGCGCGGTTTTCTTGTAGTATAAGTTATCACCCTATAATAATTTGGATGTTTAGCGATAAGTTTATGCAAAATTGTATCCTTGCCAACCCCGGATTGACCTGAAATTAAAAAAATTTTGCCCGTCATAATGATATTAACTTAAGTTTTGTAAGATTATTAATTTTATACCGTTCCCGTTCAAATACCGCCAAAAATAATTACAAACTCCATAAACAAAAAAACAAAATAACGCTATAATACTTTTTGGAATATAACTTATATAATTAACAATTGGTACTTTGTAAACTTAGCTTTTATTAATTATTTTAGTGTAATTTCAGAAATTTTTTAACTTTATTTTACCATATTGTTAAAATTTCTGCTCCAAAATCGGTTAGTAAAATTGTATGTTCGAAATGAGCTGTTAAAGAGCCATCTTTTGTTTTATAAACAAAACCATCTTCTCCTTTTATTAAGGGAGTATCAGTTACTGAAATCATTGGTTCAATAGCTAAGGTATCTCCTACTTTTAGCAGCGTGCCTTTATTTTTCATGCCAAAGTTAGGCAATTTTGGTTCTTCGTGAAGTTTTTTACCAATAGCATGTCCTACCAATTCTTTAACCACAAAAAAACCTCTTTTTTTTACATATCTTTCAATTTCCCAACCTAAATCACCAGTGGACATCCCAGGCATTAAAATTTGAGTCGCATAATATAAAGCACCTTGCGCAACCTCCAAAAGATTTTTAGCTAAAGAAGAAATTTTACCTACAGGAACGGTTAAAGCAGCATCTGTATAATATCCCTTATATAATATCCCATAATCTAACTTTACTAAATCTCCCTCTTGAAATAATCTTATTTTTTTTGGCACTCCATGAACAATTTCTTCATTTAACGAAACACATAAAGAAGCTGGAAATCCTTCATAATTTAAAAAAGCCGGGGTAGCACCGACTTTTAATGTTTCCTTATAAGCCATTTCATCTAACTCTTGAGCGCTGACGCCTGCTTTTGTAAAACTGGCTATTTTCTTTAAAATTTGACCTAAAATCCTTCCTCCTTGTCGCATTGCATTTATTTTTTCAAAATTCATAATAATTGAGCATTCTTTATTTTAATTAAAATACATTTAGTAATTTCATCAATTGTTGCTTCTCCATTAATTTCTTCTAAAATTCCTTTTTTTTTGAAAAAATCTAAAACTGGTAAAGTTTCTTTTTTATAAATCGTAAGCCTTTTATGAATTTTTTCCTCATCTGCGCGTATAATTAAAGAACCATTGCATAAAGGGCATTTTGTTATTTTCTTAGTTTTCTGACTCAAAGCAACCGGAAACCCGCAAACTGAACAAATTTTTCTTAAAGCTGATCTTTTTATCGCAGTACTTTCTGAAATATTTAGAAAAAAAATTTTCATTTCATTTAATCTTAAATATTTTTCAAAAATTGGAAAAATTACTTTAGTTTCTTTTAAAGATCTAAAAATACCATCAAACACTACAACTTTGCGATTTTGTAATAACTGCTCTATTTTGATACTAATCCATTTAATAAGAATCTGATAAGGAATTAACTTTCCTGAATCATAAAAAGCTCTTGCTTTTAAGACGTCGGGGTCTTGTGGAAAATTTTTAAATTGGTCTTGAATTACTTTGCTAACTCTAAAATATTCAGCATTTAATTTGCTGGCAATTATCATTGCTTGAGTTCCTTTGCCAGATGCTGGTGGACCTAAAAAAATAATAGCTTTAATCAAGATAATTTTTCGAAAATTAATAAGGAAATGAGAATTTTACAATTTTCGAAAGTATTAAAATTTAATCATATGTTCGCATTGCCAAATGCGCTTCTATTTGCTTGATAGTTTCTAATACCACTGAAACAACAATCAAAACAGCAGTTCCGCCGAAGATAAGATTTTGTGAATTGGTTAAAATCTGCATCATTGAAGGCAAAACAGCAACTAAACCCAGAAACAAAGCTCCAGCTAAAGTAATTCGGTTCAAAACATAATTTAAATATGAAGCAGTTTCCTTTCCTGGTCTAATACCAGTAATAAATCCTCCTGACCTTTGCAAATTTTCAGCAATACTTTGAGGATCAAAAGTAATTTGAGTGTAAAAATAAGTAAAAGCAAAAACAAGTAAAAAATATAAAATTGAATAAGCATAACCGCTTGGATTTAAAAAAGCGCTAATACTCCTGGCTAAAGATGATTGCGGAAAAAATGAAAATATCATATTTGGGAAAATAAGAATAGAAACGGCAAAAATAATCGGGATAACACCAGCTTGATTAACTTTAAGAGGCAAATAAGTAGAAGCGCCACCATAAACTCTCCGGCCCCTAATTCTTTTAGCGAAATTAACTGGGATTTGCCTTGTTGATTCAGTTACAAAAACTACTCCAGCCACTATCAAAATCGCTACTATAATAAAGATTAAATATTCGATAATTTTTTCTGTATCGAAAACCCCAGTCTCAAAATCATAAATAACCGCAAAAGCCCTACTAATTGATTCAGGAATACTAGCTATAATACCGGCAAAAATAAGTAAAGATACTCCATTACCTAATCCTTTATTGGAAATTAATTCCCCCAACCACATTAAAAATAAAGTACCAGCAGTAATGGTGGCTAAGTTTAAAATAAGTTCTGGCAAAGGAAGAGGTAATAAAATGTTTTGTCTAGTAAGCAAAGTAATGAACCCGAATGCCTGTAAAAAACTTAAAGGAACAGTTAAAAGTCGCGAATACTGATTAAATTTTCGTCTCCCGGCTTCTCCCTCCAGTTGGTACATTTCTTTTAATCTTGGAAATATCATAGTTAAAAGCTGCATTATAATAAGCGCGGTGATATATGGTCCAAGTCCTAACATCATTGGTGAAAAATTGTCAAAACGCCCCCCGGTAAAAAGCCCAATAAAGCCAAAAAGTTCATTTTGCGCAAAAAAATCTTTTAATTTTGAAATATCAATCCCAGGAATTGGAACAGCGGCAAACAAACGGAAAATAGCAAAAATAAACAAAATAAAAAATATCTTGTTTCTTAAATCAGGGGATTTAAAAATTTGTTTTAATTTTTCAAACATAATTTCCTCCGGCTTTTAAAATTTTTTCTATTGCTTTTTTACTTGCTGGTAATGATTCAATCTTAAAAGATTTAGTTAAATCTCCATCACTCAAAATTTTTACTGCTTGCTTCTTTGTTTTCAGAATACCTGCTTTGATTAAACTTTCTTTATTAATAACACTACCGTTTTCAAATTTTTTTTCAAGGGTTTTTAAATTTATAACAACTACTTCTGGTTTTGCTCTAAGGGCAACCATATCATACCCACGCATTTTAGGTATTTTTTTAATTAAATCTCGGATTTGGGGCCTAATTCTGGCTCCAGTTCTTGAACGTTGACCTTTTATTCCTCTGCCTGAATAAGTTCCTTTTTTCCCACCATGACCGATATAACGCTTCTTTTTGGGTCTTATTTTTGGAACAATTTGATGTAACTGCATATTTAAAAAACTAATTGTATGGAATTATTTTTTAATAATTTTTTGTTTAGCTTTATAAATCTCATCTAAAATTTTAAAAGCTTTAAATAAAGCCTGAACGTGGTTTATCTTATTTTTAGTTCGGCTTATGATTTTTGTTCTAATATTTTTAATTCCTGCCAAAGCACATAGCTTTCTAATTGCCCCTCCGGCAATAATACCTCCTGATTTTGAAGGTAATAATAAAATTTTAGCCGATTTATATTTTGTAGTAATTTCAAAAGGAATTGTGCCATCTATTATTGGAATTTTTTTCATAGATTTTTTTGCTTTGATAGTAGCTCTTTCCAAGGCAATAGAAATATCCGCTCCTCGGGAACGCGCCAAACCTATTTGTCCGTTTCTATCACCAACTCCTACGAGAGCTTGAAAACTATATCGTCTGCCGCCTTTTGTTACTCTCGTCGTTCTTCTGGCTAACAATAATTCAGAATCGTAATTAGTTTTTTCAGATTGTGAAATTTTTGTTACTTTTTCCATAAAATTTTATTATTAAATTTTAATACCTGCTTCTTTAACTCCTTGGACGAAATTTTTTACCAATCCATGAAATTTATAAAAAGAACGATCAAAAACTGCTTCGTGCACTCCTTTTTCCAACATTTTCTTACCAAATTCTGTTCCTAATCTTTTTATTTTTTCAGAAAATTTTTCTTTTTGATTATCTTTTAATTTCATATCTGATAAAGCAAAAATTGTTTTACCGCTTTTGATATCAATAAGTTGCGCGTAAAAATGTTTATTAGAACGAAAAACGCTTAAACGCAATTTACCGCCTGAATAAGCTTTTATCCGTGTGCGAATTTTTCTTTTTCTTCTTTCTCTATTAAAATTTACTTTTTTGTCAGTCATATTTTTAAATTTTAAGCGCCGGCAGCTACACCTGCTTTTTTGCCAGGCTTAAGTCTTAAAATCTCATTTTCAAAACGAATGCCTTTGCCTTTATATGAATCTGGGGGCCTTATCTCTCTGATCTTTGCTGCAAAATTTCCCACTGCTTGTTTATCAACGCCTGAAATGGTAATTTTATTCTTATCTACCTTAACTTGCAAATAATCAGGAATCAAAACATAAATCGGATGGGAATAACCAACTTCAAGTTTAATTTTATTATCTTCTAAAGCAGCTTTATAACCTATTCCTTCAATTATTAAAGATTTTTGATAACCCTGATTTACACCAATAATCATATTATTAATTAAACTTCGTATTGTGCCATGCAAAGCTCGAGCTAATTTTGTATCTTTTTTCGTCATTACCAAAATTTCTTTTTCTTTAATAAAAACATCAATACAGTCTTGAGGAATCTTCAAACTTAATTGTCCCAAGGGCCCAGAAATTAATAAATTATCTTCGCTGATTGAAGCTGAAGTTTTTGGAGGAATTAAAACTGGTTTTTTACCGATTTTTGACATATTAAATAAAAAAATAAAATAATTTTACCAGATTTGGGCAATATATTCGCCGCCAACTTTCAATTTTTTCGCTTCTTCGATATTTAAAATACCTAAAGGGGTCGAAATAATACCCAATCCGTATCTTTGTTTTATGGGTTTTATATCTTTATAGCCTATATATAGCCTTCTACCTGGCTTGCTAATAAGTTTTACTCCATTAATAGCTGGAAAACCTTCAATATATTGCAACTTAACTTTAATATATCTTTTATTATTTTTCTCCTTTAAAGAAACTTGAGCGACGAAATTATTTTTTTCCAATATTTTGGCTATATTAAATATTTTATTCGAATAACTAAAAATAACGCTTTCTTTTTTCGCGTCTTGAGCATTTTTTAATTTAGTTAAAAAATCTCCTATGAGGTACATATAAAATTTATTTTAAATATTTACCAAGATGCTTTTTTTATTCCCGGAATTTCACCGCGAGTAGCCATCTCTTTAAAACAAATACGACAAACTCCAAATTTCCTCATATAAGCCTTCCTACGACCACAATTAAAACATCGCCTGACGATACGCGTTGAAAATTTAGGTTTTTTTAATGACTTTACTACTTGAGATTTTTTCGCCATGAATGTGAAATAAAATTTATTTTTTCTCAAAAGGACAACCTAGTGCCCTATAAAGCTTGATAGCATCCTCTTGAGTACAATTATTATCAACACTTAAACAAACCTCCAATCCAAAGACATGTTTTACCTCATCTCCTTTAATTTGAGGGAAAACTGTGTGTTCTTTCATTCCAATTGTTAAATTACCTTTTTTGTCAATGCTTTTTAAGCTAATTCCTTTAAAATCTCTGGTGCGAGGTAAAGCGATATTAAACAGTATCCATAAAAAATTATATAAACGATCTTTGCGTAAAGTTACTTTAACGCCAACATTTTCTCCTTTTTTCACTGAAAAACCTGAGATAGATTTTTTAGCTTTGGTAATAATAGGCTTTTGTCCAGTTATTTTAGCAATATCATGAATAACTGATTCTATTTTTTTTTCATCTTTGCGAAATTTAGCAATACCAACATTAATAGTTGCTTTTACTAATTTAGGACAAGCCATAACATTGGGATATTCCTTATTTTTTACCCATTCTTTTATCGCTTCATTATAAATTTTTTTGAGATAAGGTGTCATTTTAAGTGTTTAAATTAGTTTATTGTTTTTTTACATTTTTTACAAATTCTTAATTTCTTTTGCTTATTTTTTTCAAAGCCAACTCTTGTTGCTTTTAAACAGCTGGGACAAATCAATTTAACATTAGAGATATCTATTGGAGCGGCGATATGAATCTTTTCTCCTTTTTGCCCTTGAGTTTTTGGTTTTATATGTTTAGTGATTAAATTTATTCCTTCAACTATAATTTTTCTTTCGCTTAAAAAAACCCGCGCTACTTTTCCGGTCTTACCTCTATCTTTGCCTTTTAATACTAATATATTGTCTCCTTTTTTAATTTTTAACATTTTTTATATAATTTTTAAAATTTTTTATTAATTTAATAATTTACACTAATTCTTCGGCCAAAGCAACAATCTCATCAAATCCTTTCTCTTTCAATTCTCGTGGAACTGGACCAAAAATCCTTGTACCTAAAGGCTTTTTACCATCTACTATTACTGCGTCGTTTGAGTCAAATTTTATATAAGATCCATCAACACGTTTAAAAGGATATTTCTGTCTAATAATAACAGCGTGTACGACTTCTTTTTTACTTACTGTTTTACGAGGTTCAGCTTCTTTTACAGAGGCAACAATAATATCACCTATTCTACCGAAACGGCGATTGGTTCCTCGCAAAACTTGGATACATTTAATAAGTTTTGCGCCTGTATTATCTGCTACATTTAACCAACTACCTAACTGAATCATATTTTATTTAAAATTAATTTAGAGTTATTATAATTTCATTAATTTTTCAATTTAACCCCTAATATTTCAATTTCTCATTTTCAATACTCAAGCATAAGATACAATTATCCATCTTTTTTCTTTACTTAGGGGTCTTGTTTCCTGAATGATAACTCTATCCCCCTCTTTATATTTATTATCCGGATTATGGGCTTTAAACTTTTTATGCTTTTTATAATATTTTTTATAAAGGGGGTGTTTCACAAGTCGCTCAACCAAAACAACAGCTGTTTTATCCATCTTATCAGAGACAACGATACCAACTTTTTTCTTATTTATTTTTTTTAATTCCATTTTATTTTTGAAAATTACTTTTTATTTTAAAGATTTTAATTTTAAAATTGTCAATATTCTGGCGATATCTTTTTTGACTTTTTTAATTTGACTCGTATCTTTTAATTCATGTCGAGAATGTTGAAATTTTAATGTTCTTAAATTATCTCTTAATGTCATTAAGAGTTTTTGTAATTCTTCTTTAGTTTTAGTTTTTATTTCTCCAATTTTCATTTTTAATTTGATAATTTTATAAATTTAGTTTTTATGGGGAGCTTATAAGAAGCTAAGGTAAAAGCTTTATTAGCTTCTTCTTCTTTAATGCCTTCCAATTCGAAAAGCACTCTGCCTGCTTTTACTGGACAAACATAATAAGCAACATCTCCTTTACCTCCTCCCATAGAGGCTTCAACTCCCTTTGAAGTAACTGGTTTATCAGCAACGAGTCGAAA
>JBBIMT010000011.1:0-15027 GCA_037444265.1 bacterium | reverse complement strand
GATAGGAATTAAAAACGATTTTCGCTCAAAAGCGCAAATAGATAAAATTTTAGCGCGCCATAAAAAGAAATTTGAAAAATTATCTAAAGAAGAAAAAGAAGTTTTTGATGTTGAAACTTTAACTAATCCATACTCCGATACGAGAATTTTATTTGGCGATCCAAACAGAAAAGTAAAAAAAATATTAACCGGAATTGACATTGCTGGTGATGAACTTTTGCTTGCTGATAAACTTGGCGATGTTGATTTAGTTTTAGCGCATCATCCTATCGGAAAAGCGCTTGCCGGACTTGATGAAGTAATGCATTATCAGGCGGATATATTAGCTTATTATGGAATACCTATAAATATTGCCGAAAGTCTTTTGAAAACAAGAGTAGATGAAGTAGCGCGTAATCTTTCTCCAATCAATCATAATCGCACTGTTGATATGGCACGACTTTTAAATATTCCTTTAATGTGTGTTCATACACCTACTGATAACTTGGTGGCTCGATTTGTAGAAAAGGAGATAAAAAAAGAAAATCCAGAATATGTTGAGGATTTGATGAATCTTTTAAAAAAAATCCCAGAATACAAGGAAGCGACAAAAGAAAAAATGGGACCTGAGCTTTTTGCTGGATCTCTGGATAATCGTTGCGGTAAAATTGCTCTTACAGAGATCACAGGCGGTACCGAAGGATCTCCTAAAATCTATCACGAAATGGCTCATGGAGGGATTGGTACCATTGTGGGAATGCATATGTCAGAAAAACATACTGAAGAAGCAAAAAAAGCCCACATTAATGCTGTTATCGCTGGCCATATGTCTTCTGATTCTTTGGGGATGAATTTATTTTTAGATGAGCTTGAGCGACGTAATATAAAAATTATACCGACATCAGGACTAATTAGAGTTTCGCGCGTCAAAAAATAATTTAATATTTTAAAATGATGAACAAAAACCCTTGGGGCTTTTTTCCAAATAATTTTCCCAAGGGTTTTTGTTTTGTCGCGACTTAAAATTATTATAATCTAAAAAAAAAATTTGGCAATATTATTTAATTTTTTTATGTATGAGTTTTTAAAAGCTTTAAAAAAGTTTCTCTTGTTAATGTAACTTTTCCAAATTTTTTTTGTTCTTTTTTTGTCTCTTTTTGTTTTTGCCATTTTTTCATTTTTCGCGTGATATCACCGCCATACATCCAGGAAGTTAAATCATGAGTAATGGCTCGAATATTTTCTCTAGCCAATATTTTTCCGCCAACTCTCCCTTGAATTGCTACTGGAAATTGTTGTGGTGGAATAATTTCTTTTAATTTTTTACAATTTTTTCTTGCTATACTTTGGGCTTTTTGAGCGGGAACAATTTTAGAAAATGGTTCTATAACTTCGTAATGTACCAAAAATTCTAATTTAACTAAATCACCTGGGCGATATTCCAAAAATTCATAATCGAAAGAAGCATATCCAGAAGAAATACTTTTTAATTTATCATGAAAGTCTTCCATTATATCTGCCAGCGGAATTTCAAAATGAATATTTATGGTTTTTTCATCGATATTTTCTAAATGCAAAAATTTACTTCTGTAATTATTCATTAAATCCATCATAGCGCCTAAATACAAAGTGGGAGTTGTGATAGTTAAAGTGATCCATGGTTCTTTGATTTCAATAATTTTCTCGCGTGGCGGTAAATATGCTGGAACTGTCACTATTTTAGTGAAAATTCCTCCCCCTTCTTTATAAACAACTTCATAAGCAACGGAAGGAGAAGTGGTAATCACATTAACATCGAAATCTCTTTTTAATCTTTCTAAAATTATTTCCAAATGCAAAGATCCAAGCGCACCAATTCTAAAACCTCTGCCTAAAATTCCTGAAGCTTCATATTCAAAAGTTAAAGCCGCGTCATTCAATCGTAATTTTTCAAGCGCTCCCTTCAGACTAGCGAATTCGTTTTCATTCATAGGATAAAAAGAAGCAAAAACATTAGGCTTTGGTTCAATATAACTGGTAATTGGTTCGAGTTTAAAGTTTAAAGCTTGAGCATCAAAAACAATAGTATCACCAACGCGGCATTGATGGATATCTTTTAATCCTGTGGCGATGTAGCCTATTTCTCCGTTTTTAAGAACACCCGTTGGCGTTAATTGTGGAGAAAAAATTCCAACTTCTTTTACTTCAGTTTTGGCACCTGAACCAAGAAGATATATTTTATCTTGATTTCTAATTGAACCGCCAAAAACTCTTACATAAGCAATAACACCTTTATAGGGATTATATTCAGAATCGAAAATTAATGCTTTAAAAATGTTTTGGTCGTTTAATGGTTTTGGCGGTGGAATTTGATAAATAACAGCTTCCAAAAGACCTTTAACTCCTTTTCCGGTTTTTGCTGAAATTTCGAAAATTTCCTCTTCAGGAATTGCAGTTAAATGATTAATCTGTTTTTTTATACGATTTACTTCTGCCTCCGCGATATCAACTTTATTAACTGCTGCGATAATTTTTAAATTTTCTTTTTTTGCTAATTTATAATGACTGACTGTTTGCGCCTGTACTCCTTTTATTGCTTCAACAAGCAAAATTGCACCCTCTACAGCTTTTAGTGCTCGAGATACTTCATAAAAAAAATCAGTATGCCCAGGCGTATCAATTAAATTTAAAATATATTTTAAATCTGTCTCTTTGGGGCCAGTTTTAATTTGAGATTGGGGATTTAAAATTCTTTTAGAATGTAAAGACCCGATATTTTGGCTGCCTATATTGTATATCATTCGTACCGGATGCATTCGCACTGTTATTCCACGTTCTCTTTCAAGCCCCATCGAATCTAAAAATTGCGGCATTAATTTTGTTTTATCAATAGTACCGGTTATTTCTAAGAATCGATCTGCCAAAGTTGATTTGCCGTGGTTAATATGCGCGATAATGCAAAAATTTCTTATATTATTCATAAAAATAAAAAATCGTTAAATTGCTTTAAATTAAAATAATTTTTTATTTAAAATTGCCCAGATATCCTCTACAGGTTTTATCTTTAGAACTTTAGCAATAAAAATATAAACTAAAATTCCTAAAAATCCAGCCATAAGTCCTTGAAGAAATATTGGAATAACTGTTTTACCAGGAAATAAAATTTTTAGTGGCGTATCAAAAATTCTTAAAGAAAAATACATTACTGGAGCCATTATTCCGGAAGCAAAAATCATTTTTACCCAAGCGCGCGTAATGTCAGACATTATTGCTCCATTTAATTTAATATCCAGAGTAAGCCATAAAATAATAAATTGAATTAAAGCTGATATTGTAGAAGCTAAAGCTAAAACCGTCACCATTGGCAAAAACGGATCTTCCGTTTCTTCTATTTTCAAAATGATTTTCAATAAAGAATAAAAATTTTGATCTATTTTTACTAAGTTTATAAAGTAAAATGCCAGTGAAATATTAATAATATTTCCTAAAATACCGATTGCTACCGGTATAGCGGTTTTTTTTAAAGCATAAAAAGTTCTAGATAAAAGGGGAATTAGACTTTGAGCGAAAAGACTTAAAGAAAAAAGACCAACCGTCGCGGCAGTCACTTTTGTGCAATCCCAATTGCACTCTCCATATCCTGCTATTACCCTGACTATCTGCGCTCTTAATGAAACAAAGATGACTGCTCCAGCCAATGACCAAAACAAAATTTGTAAAAAAACTTGCGAAAAATATTTTAAAAAATCATTTTTTTGTGTTGAATCGTCTTTTGCGCTTTTTGCCAAAGAAGGAAAGACAGCGGTGGCAAAAGAAATACCAACAAGTCCCGTTACGACCGTTGCGATATCAAACGCCGAAGAAAAAATCCTGACACTGCCTTGGGAAATAGTAGAAGCCAATGCCACCATGACGATGAAATTTATTTTATCAGCAAACATTCCAAAAGTTCTCGGAATAGTCAATAAAATTGTCTCCTTGACTTTACTTAAAATTTCTTTGTTAAAACTGAAAGAAATTTTATACCCTTCTTTTAAGGCAGGAAATACTTGCACCGCAAATTGTAAAGCTGCTCCCATTACTACTCCAAAAGCAAAACCATCAGCGCCAAATAAAGCATGAAATACAGTTAAACCTAAAATTACGCTGGCTTGATATAACACCGGTGTTAAGGCGTAAACAAAAAAATAATGAAAACTTTGCAAAATAGAACCAAAGATACTTGAGAGTCCCAAAAATATCGGCTGTAACAACATAATTCTTGTTAAATGAATAGTTATTTCTTTTGCTTCTTGAGAAAAACCAGGTACAATAATACTAATGATAGATGGTGCAAAGATTGAAGCTAATAAAGCCCCAACTGACACTAAGGAAGTGATAAAAATTAATAGAACATTTGCGTATTTGAAGGCATCTTCTTTTGATTTTTTATAAAGTTGTAAGAAAATAGGTATAAAAACCGTTGACATTGCTCCGAAGATAATCAAAGTAAATAAAAAATCAGGCAAAACAAAAGCAGCGGTGAAAATATCGCCTTCTTGTGCTTTAAACGCCCATAAAATTATTCCCTTTTTGAAGGCGCTTAAAATTCCTGAAGTTAAACTTAAAAGCGCAATTGTTAAAGCGCCTTTAAATATTTTTTTTTGCACAATATTTTTTTAAGGAAATTGGCTTTACGATAAAGCAGTATTTCCTATTTTAAAAATGGTGAGAAATTTAGAGAAATTATTTCGTCGTATTTTAAAATTGTTTGGTAAGTGATTTTACCTTTTTCAATATTTAAATTATTTGGGAAATTCCAAGCGATACTCCAATTTTTTGGATAAAAAATATTGATAATGATTTTTTGATTTGTCATTCCAGGTTGTTTTTGGAGATAAAGCTGATATTTAGGCTTTAAAAGATCTACTTTTACACCAGATAAATATTCAATTGCTACTTTTAATTCTTCTTTTGGTGAAACATAAGTCCAAGCGCCAAAAGTGTTTTTCCCAGTTTCTTTAGTAATATAAAAACCGCTTGAATCAATAATTGTTGCTTTTTCTTGGGCTAAAATATCAGCATCAGGACTAAACTTTGCTTTAATATAATCAATTCGCGGAGAGATAAATTCGATAGTATGGCCATTTGCTTTTAAAAGTTTTGATTCTAAAGGAGTATAAAATCTTAAGTAATTAGTGTTGACCCTATTGTACCAATCATAAATAGAATTTCCACCTAAGTGTTTTCTAATGACTTCAACATAATTTTTAACTAATCCCTTATCTGATATAGTAATATTTAAATTGATAGTTTGTTCAATAACCCGATCAGTTTTATAGCCGCCTAAATTTGTATTAACCACTGCTAAATAATCTCCGTCGAAATTTACTACTTTACCAGACCAGCCTTGTGCTTCAACAAAATTTTGAAGCTTTTCATCATTAAAATAAAACATAATATCTTTTTTATCCAGCATATCTAAAATTTCGCTAAAAAAGTTAGCTAAATCATTAATCGTAAAGTGTGCAAATTTTTTAATTATCTCTTCTCCCAAATCAGCTAAAATTGTCTTTGGTTGTCTGAGATTTTTATCGTAATCTACTTCAACTTCGTATTGTAAAATATCAATAAAATTATCTTCGGTAATTAAGGCTTCGTGATTTTTTAAATAAATAGGCCCGGTGATTTTTAAAAGTGATTTTAAAAGTGCTGGTGTTATGGCAATTACTCCATCAGTAGTTTCGCCACCTGTTTTTTCGTAAAACCATTGAAGTTTCTTTGCTGAAGAAGGAAAATCAAAAAACCAATTGGCATCATGAAAAGACCAAGCGGCGGAAATTTTTTGAATTGGTCGTGGTGGAATAATTAAGGCTCTAAGCTGTCCATCAATATTATAAACATCATCTATTTTGAATTTTTTCACTATCCCATCATCTATTACCACAAAACCGTAAGATCCTATAAAACCACCTGTTGGTCTAATTTCAGAGGGATTTTGAAAAATGAGTAAATATGTTCGTGGATTATCGATACCTAAAGCTTGTTCTAAAGATGGTAAAAAATCATTGAGAAAACGTGACAGATATTGAAAAGGTTCAACGATTTCTTTAATTTTACTTTCATATTTTCCTAAAGAAGGTGGTAAATTATTAAAATTGATTTCGTTCAGTAATTGTTGTGTGTCATTTGATAACAAGTTAAATCTTTTCAGATTTGGCAAAATAGTACTAAATTTGATTGTTTCTTTATTGATTGAAGTTATTTTATCTATTAACATTGAAAAAATTTGCCCCATTTCAGTTAAATTTTTAGCAATTTGTAAAAGCTTTTCGCCTTGGGTCAACTGTGTTGATATTACTGGCAAAGAAGCTAATAAAAATGTTGTCGTTTGGCTTAAATTGTCGATTTTTTCCTGAGCTTGAACTAATTTTTCAAGGGCGTTTGAAAAATTTAATGTAGCTTCAGAAAAAAACTTATTCTCCAAAGAGCTTGCCGCTTTAACAAAATCAGAAATAAATTCTTCTCCTTTTCCTTTTATATATTCCTGTGTTAAATTTGCTTGATATAAATTAGCGCTTAAAGGAACTATCAGGGCAACTAAAATAGCTGATATACCAAACCTAATAGTAACTGCGAAATTTTTTAAACGAAAAATTTTTTGTCCGGAAATTCTATATCTTGGGTTTTCTTTCGGTGATTCTTGTTTTTGTTGTAATATTTTAGTTTCTTTTGAGATTGTTTGTTCTTTTTGGGCATTTTGATTTTTTTCAAATTTTATTTCTTTTTTTGTTTCGATTTTTATGAAATCTTTTTTTTCTTGTTCATTTAACTTCTGTTTTTGCTGATTTACTCGCTCAATAGTGATATGTGCTTCAAAGGGCAAAGGTTTCGATTTTTTTATAATATCAAATACTAAAACTTTTCCTTGTAATTGAGGATTTTGAGTAGATTTTAGTAAATTTTCTTTGTCTAACTTTACTCTTATTTCATCCATTGTGCATTTTTTATTATATAAGTTTTTTCAAAAAAAGCCACTATAGCCAACTAAAATTAAGCTTAATAGCCAGATACTTAAAAATGTTACCCAATGTATTTGACAATTACAAAAATGGAAATTTTAAAGAAATATGATATGATAATTTTTATGAAGGTCAAGATTAAAAGATTGGTGCCAAATATCAAATTACCTCAGTACCAAACCAAAGGAGCGGTAGCATTTGATTTGGCACCTAAAGACAAATTAATCCTAAAACCTAAAGAATGGAAGTTGGCGTCGACTGGGTTAATAGTTAAAACTCCTCCCGGGCATATGCTTTTAATTGCCCCTCGTAGTTCGCTTTTTATGAAAAAAGGTTTAGCGCTTGCCAACACTATAGGTATTATTGATCAAGATTACTGTGGAGATAAAGATGAAATCAAGTTAGCTTTGATAAATTTAAGCGATAAAGAAGTTGAAATTAAAAAAGGAGAAAGAATAGCTCAAGGAGTGTTCGTTAAAATATCAAAAGTTCAATGGAAAGAAGTAAAAAAAATGGGCAAAAGTCGTGGAGGATTTGGTAGTACTGGCTAAAAATTTAGATGAAGAATTATTTTAAGAGCACTTTTTAACTTCAAAGATTTCATAAAATCGGGACATAGTATAATGGCAGTACGCATCCTTCGGGAGGATGTAGTCCCAGTTCGAATCTGGGTGTCCCGAAAATAAAAAGATGACTTACAAAATTGCTTTCATTGGAACTCATGGGACTGGCAAGACAACGCTGGCTCATGATTTTGTTGTCGCGCTAAAAAAATCTCATATTGACGCTGATTTTTTAGGCGAAATAGCGCGAAAATGTCCTTTCCCCATCAATGAAGAAGCCACTGAAAAGGCACAAATTTGGATCATTCTTCAACAAATCATCCAAGAAATTGAAGCTGAAGATAAAACGGATGTTTTAGTGTGTGATCGTAGTGTTTTCGATGGTTATTGTTATTATGTAAATAAATTTGGCAGAAATAGGGCGCTGGAGGCTTTAGTTTTGCAACATTTACAAACTTATGATTATATTATTAAAGTTTCAATTCGCAGAGGATTTTTAAAGAAAGATAAAGTCCGCTCTACATCAAAAACTTTTCAAAAAAAGATAGATCTTTTGATGGATAAACTACTAAAGGAATTAAAAATTAAGTATTTAACCCTAAAAGAATTTCAAAATTTAAACATTGTTAACATTTTAAAAAATCGAAAGAATAAAAAAATAAATAACTTAACTTTTAAAAATTATGGAAAAACAAAAGCAAAATCAAAATATAAATAAAAATAAAAAAAATGTCATTTTTCTAGGATGGACTTCTTTTTTTACAGATATCAGTTCGGAAATGATTTTCCCTGTTTTACCGATATTTTTGAAAAATATTTTAAACGCCCCCCCTTCTTTAATTGGCCTTATTGATGGGGTAGCGGAATTTGTAAGTGCAATTTTGAAATATTTATCAGGCATTATCAGTGATGCTATTCAAAAACGCAAATTGCTTGCTGCTATCGGCTATGGATTGTCAGCTTTATCAAAATTTTTCTTTTTCTTGGCAGGTTCTTGGGTTTTTGTTTTGGTTTTAAGGATAATGGATCGAGTTGGTAAAGGTATTCGTACAACCCCACGAGACGCTTTGATTTCCGAATCGGTGTCTGATAAAGAAAAAGGAAGATATTTCGGACTTCATCGGGCGATGGATAGCGCTGGCGCTTTTTTTGGAGTAATTTTAAATATTTTAATTTTATATCTCCTACAAACTAAATTCTCTTGGGATTTAGAAACTGCTGTTCGTGGTATATTTTTAGTTTCTTTTATTCCAGCTCTAATTGGCGTAATTTTGCTTTTGATTTTTGTTAAAGATGTTAAAAGCGATAAAAACAGCGAGATTGTAAAAAACAAAAAAAGCTATAGATTTTTATTTAATTTAAAAGGATTTTCACGTAATTATTACTTAGCGATTATTACTTTGGGAATTTTATCACTGGGTAATATCAGCTATTCTTTTTTCATTTTAAAAGGCGAAGATATAGTGGGTGCGGTATTTATTTTACCTATCTTTTATCTAATTTACAATCTATTTTATGCGCTAACTTCTTATCCGGCGGGAAAATTTTCAGATAAATTGGGCAGAATTAAAACTTTAATCTTTGGTTTTTTTATTTTATTTATCGCTTTAATTAGCGCGGCTTTTGTTGATAATGCTTGGTTAATTTGGGGCGTATTTATTTTATTTGGCACATCTGTTGGTATAACCGATTCTGTAACCAAGGCTTTTATTTCTGATTTAATAAAAAAAGAACGTGGCGGCGAAGCGTTTGGGTTGTATTATGGAGTAAGCGGTGTTTGTTCATTGATTGGGAATTTTTTAGTCGGATTCCTCTGGGATAAAGTTGACTCTTTTATTGCTTTTTTGGTTCCAGCGGGATTTATTTTAATTGGCATCTTGATGTTAGCCATATTTTTTAAAAGCCATCAATTTACTCCCCAAACATATGGTCCTGAATCATTTAAAGGTTATAGATAAAACAAATGCACGCAGTTATGTTATTTATAAAAAGGAAAAAATTTTGATCCAAGTATTACTAAAAAGGTCGGACTGCTTTAGAGGTTTGACCTTGATAGTTTAAAAAAGGAAAAAAAGTTATACAATGGCAATTGTATGAAACAACTTGACGATCAAGAATTAATTGAAAATTATTTAAATGGCAACGAAAAATCGTTTGAATTATTGGTTAAAAAATATTTAAAACCAATTTATAGTTTTGTATATAGATATCTTAATAACCAACAAGATGCCGAAGATATAACACAAGAAACTTTTATAAAAATCTGGAAGAATATTAAAAAATTTGATAAAAATAAAAGCTTCAAAACTTGGCTTTTCACTATTGCAAAAAACTCCGCTTTAGATGCCTTAAAAAGCAAAAAAACTATTCCTTTTGCTACTTTTAATGTCAAAAAAAACGAAAATATTTTAGATAAAATGCTTTTAAATCCCGATTTCATGCCAGACAAAATTATTGAAAAAAAGGATTTTGTGGAACAATTAATTTTGACAATAAAAAAACTTCCTTTAAAATACCGTGAAATTCTTTTTCTTTATTATAAAGAAGGTTTTAATTTTCAAGAAATAGCCGACATTTTAAGTGAATCGGTAAATACTGTAAAATCACGGCACCGCCGCGCCATCGTTTTTTTAAAAAAATTATTCCCGTCAATATGAATATTTTTTCGACGTCCGAAGTTAAACATTATGCACCAAAATATCGTTACTAATCGTATTAATATATGTAAGGGTCGACGCGGGAGGAAATTAAAGAATAAAAAAATAAAAAAATTTAAAAATATGAAAAATAAAACTATTATCTACATCATAGCGTTAGCGGGAATAGGATTTTTAAGTGCTAATATGGCATTGGCGCATAATTTGAGTTTTGGTTGGGGTATGGGCAATATTAGTGCGGATGAATTAGCTGCGCATCATCAACAAATGTTTGTACATCAAGCCAGAATTTTAGGTATTAGCGTTGAAGAGGTAAAAAACGCTTGGGCTGAAGGCAAAACTATTGGTCAATTGATTCAAGAAAAGAAATTGGACTTAAATAAAATTCTCGAGCGAGCAAAAGAGCTTCGGCTTGAACTTATAAAGAATCATTTGCAAACTTTAGTAAGCAAGGGCATTATTTCTCAGGAGCAAGCTGATAAAAGATTGCAATTTATGCAAAATAAGCAAAATATTGGATTGAAAATGGGTTTCGGTATGAAAATGAAAAGAGGTTTTTGGGGATTTTAAGCTTCGATAGGGGGAGAGTGGCTTTTATAAAAGCCACTCTTCCGCCTCCCGCAATTTTGACTATATCTAAAAATTTATGGATAATAAAATTAGACAACTTATTTTATCTTACAACGAACCCGCTCCTTCTAACGATCTCTATAACAAGATTATAAATAGAATTAAAAAAGAAAAAATGATTTATGTAAGGCGGCGAATTTTTATTTTTTCTTTATTGGCGATTTTTTCAATGTTTGGAGCTTTTTTAAGCTTACAAGCGACTACAGGAGAACTTGCCTACTCAAATACTTTTGAATTCCTTTCTCTTTTAATTTCTGATTTTGATATAGTGATTGCTTACTGGAATAACTTTTTAATGGCATTTTTAGAATCGTTACCTTATTTAACAATCGCCTCCTTATTAATATCCATAGCTTTATTTATTGAATCGTTAAAAATCCTTACGATAAATATTGAAAATATCAAACAATTAAAAACATTACAATATCTTAAAAATTAAAAATATTAAAAGTTTTTTTAAAGTTAAAGACGAATTCATTATTTAAAACTATTTTTCTTCATCCTGTATGAAATTAAAATTCCACAGCATTCTCCAATCTAAATTTACAAAATATTTTTTAATCGCGATTATTATTGTGGCGTTGTCTTTAATTATTTTTAATATCGGGATGTTTGTTGGTTTTAACAAAGCTTCATTTGCTTATAAATGGGTTGAAAATTATAACAAAAATTTTGTTGGTCCAAAGGGAGGGTTTTTAAAAAAATTTAGCGGTAAAGATTTCATTGATTCTTATGGGGCGGCAGGACAAGTTTTGAAAGTCAGCGATAGTGAAATTATAATTAAGGGAAAGGATAATGTGGAAAAGATCATTCATACAGATAACAAAACCATCATTAAACGCTTCAGCGAAATCATCAAGCCCTCACAGTTAAATTTTGGCGACAATGTAATTATTATAGGAGAACCTGATAAAGATGGTAAAATAAATGCCAAATTTATTCGCGTTATGCCAGCACTTCCTCCTTCAATGAATAATTCATATTATTTCCCTCATTTTAAAGGAATGTTTTAACGAAATTAATTAAAATTAAACCTACTGGAATGAAAAATTTTTCAATTTAATCATAGGTCATAAAACTGTTTCACTTGCAATATTATTTTTACTTGGCGCAGTTTTTTATATTATAAAAAATAGTTTTGTCAATAATAATCTAGAATCAACACGCTACAATTTGACAATGCTAAAAAAACTATTGTGCTTTCGGTTTTCGAAAGTGGTCCAGGTTTTAATCTTAAATCAAGTTGATTTAAAACCAAAAGTTTTAAATAATGTTATTTTTGTTGGCATCAAAAATGATGATTAAGTTAAAGCGGGTAAATTGATTTTACAAACCGATTCCTGTGAAGCGCAAAAATTAAAAATTTTAGCAATAGTGTCGGACGAAATCTTTTAATTTCTTTAAGTGGAGAAATAATTTCTAAGGACGACAAAAGCATCACAATAAAAATGCGCGATGACGGTTTAAAGATCGTATTTTTCTCTAATAAAACAGAAATTAGTAAATTTACAAAAGGAGAAACTGCAGATTTAAAAGTTGTTAATAATGTTATAATCAGTGGAAAAACAAATTCAGACGAGAGTTTAACTGGTCAAACAATCCAACTTCGTCCAGCGATACAACCATCTTTTCAGAATTAATTTGCTTGCGTTATATTATTGGTCGATGTTAGTCGGTTTTGTTTAATATATTAAAGAAGTTGAAGTAAAAGTAAAAAATCGACAATAAAAATACCCTAATTAAAAACTTAAAAAATTGTGGTGTATTTTTTAAGCGTCAATACAACAAAACGATATTAATCTAAGTAAAGACTGCGACTGATTTCGATAAATTTCTCAGCCTGACTTAATAACTTTTAAGAATAAATAAGAAAAAACATTAAAATTTACTAGTTTTATTTACCTTAAAAATACCTCATAAAACGAGGTGGGCTTAATAAAAGAAATTATTTTTAATCGAGCTAATAAAGTAAAGATTATTGATATCATTAAAATTTTAGGATACAAAGAAATAGTTTAAAGTACCAAAAAATGCCAGAAATGTCGATATAAAAATTACAAAATTTGCGTTGATTCAGAAAAAATCTTGGCGATTTTATTGAAATCAAAGAATTGGTTAAAAATGGTAACAGCGAAAAAATTCGAAGAAAATGATAAATTTTTAAAAAGTGGCTTGGGGCGTAAAAGATTTATAATGCACGGCTATGATACTTCATGTTTATGAAGGAAAGAAGCTAATAATTTAACCCCATTCATGTTTTATACGTTAAAAATTCCAAAAGCGATTGAGATTGCGCTCAAAAAAAGCGTATGCAATCTAAACAAGAAAAACACGTAATGTTCCATATATTTTCTATCCTTTAACTGTGGCATTGATTTTAGGGAGAATTGGCGCTAACGAAAATGTAATCATTGCTGGCATATTGCATGATGTTGTTGAGGATAGCTATGGATCTAATAAAGTTACTCTTCAAGATATAAAAAAGAATTCGGTGAAAAAATCTTAAAGATAGTGGAAAATGTCACCGAACAAGACAAAAGCTTGACTTAGTAAACAGAAAGGAGTTAGCGCGAGAACAAGGGTTAAAAATGGATAAAGATTTTTATTGATCAAAACCGCTGATGTTTTGCATAACATTTCTGAAAAAATAATTGTTTAAAAAGTATTGGCGAAAAAATGTTTGATTTTTTAACACCTCTAAAAACAACAAATAAATTATTATGAAAAAATGATAGCAAATTTTAAAAAAATCCTAGATTGACAATCTTCTTTTAAAAGAGCTTCTACTCGTTCTTATCGAATTTAAAAAAATAATCACCAAAATAAGTACGCTAAAGCTAAGAAAATCGCGGCTCTGCTTTAAAAACCCAATTTATTCATTTTTGGAAGTTTACTAAATATAACCGACCTTTAATAGTTAAAGTGAGTTGATTATAAAATTTTAATAAAATTAAACGTCTTATTTTTTTCAAAAGAGGTTAAAATGTAAAAGCTCATTTTTCTTAGCGTGCAATCTATCTTTTGTACATTGGGAATATTGAAATATTATTGATAATGTTTTTTGGATTCATCTTTCTGGATATTCTAGCTAAATAAGAGAAGTTCTCTAAGTTATTTTTTGGCGCCATAAAAGGGCAAATAAATATTTGCCTTTTGTTATTTAAGAAATTATCTCTATTACATAATTTTTTGCCTTCAGGAGTCCCTAATTCAAAAATTCAAAAAAACAGGACAATAATAAATAATTTAAAATAGATTATTACCCACAATTTCTTCCTCTGTTTGTTTTTTTATTTTTTGAGTGTTGGATTTTAAGTCTTCGGAGTTTTTCTGGTTAATGCCAAATTTTTTCTTAATTTCGATTATTTTATTTTCGGTTTCTTTTAATCTTTCTCTACAAAGACGCGCAAGTTCCAGTCCTCTTTCGAATTTTTTTAGCCCTTCTTCTAAATCAATTTCTCCAGCTTCAAATTCAGCTGTTATTTTTCTTAATTCTTCAAATGCTTTTTTAAAACTAAAATCTTTTTTCATAAAAAATAAAAACAATTTAATAATTTATATTAATCACCGATGATTCTATGGATCCGTCTTTCATTGTTAAATTTAAAAGCTGATCCTTTTTTACATCTTTGACGCTTTTTAATATTTTATTGGTTTTCTTATCTTTGACAATAGCATAGCCTCTGTTTAAAATTTTTAAAGGATTAAAACTTTCAAGTAATCTTTCTTCATAATTTAAGTCATCTTTTATTTTACTCATCATCGCCCCAAAAACTTTATTGAAATATTGAACATCTTCTTTAAAATCTATTTTTAATTTTAAAAAAAAATTTATTAAAGTTTAAAAAACGCGTCGATAACAAATTAAATATTCCTTCCAGCGCTGTGTTTTTGTCTTTGACGAAATGAGTGCTTTGGAGAAAAAATTTCTCTATTAAAAAGTTTTTCTCTTTTATCATTTCTTCGAAATAATTTTGAATTTTGTTTTCGATATTTTGGATTTCAAATTCTATTTCTTCGCGTGAACGCACCAAAATCTCAGCAGCATTAGATGGAGTAGAAGCACGTATATCAGCGGTATAATCGGCTAAAGTTTCATCTCTTTCATGACCAATGCCTACTAAAACTGGCACTCGCGAACCAAAAATCGCGAAAGCCACCTCTTCTGAATTAAAAGCTTGTAAATCTTCCAAAGATCCTCCGCCACGAATAAGCACC
>JBBIMT010000010.1:0-15373 GCA_037444265.1 bacterium | reverse complement strand
ATAATAGGAAGTGAAACTTCATGAATAATTAAATTTAATTAAATAAATATTAAATAAATATTGACAAAAAGAAATTTAAATATTATTATAATGCGATGCTTTTTAACGATGCTTTTTAAAAAGCAGCGTTCATTTACAACAACAAACAATAACAAAAAAAGGGGGTTGACGGATGTCCGATTTCGATATCATCGTTCACATTAACAATCGACATAAAAAAACAATAAAAACTCAAAAAAAGTACGAAAAAGTTGTAATTTTACGGATAAAAAAAGTGAGAATAAGAGATAATTGTTTTAAACGGGATAAGTACAAAAGAAGCTATTAGAGGCTATATCAAGGTCGGACCTCATCGGACCTTGACAGTTAACTTGTCTTGTCAATTGATTATTGACAAAAAATATTGACAAAAATTTTCTGATATTATAATATTGAAGATGCTTTCTTTAATTAAAGAAAAGCAGTGTTCCTATCACCTATCTAAAAAGGAGGTTGTAAAATGAAATGGAATGATAAGCAAACTCTGGAAGAAGAATTTTTAGCCACGGTCAGGCAGACAGTTGTTATAATCTTTATTGTTTCTGTTGTGTTTGGGTTGTTATTGTTATGTTTCTTGAAGTGAAGCGGAAAGTGAAGCGGAAAGTAAAGCGGAGGTGAAAAGAAAGCAAAAATGGCAAAAACGAAAGTCGTCTGTACTGTTTGCGGTCGTCGAAGCGTTGGACATCCAAGTTTAAGTTTTTGCGGATGTTCATCAAGTGAAACTGAAGATATCGGCCTTTGGAGAGTGGAAAAAGAGCCTGTAGGGACAAAACGCTTTTACAAGCCATTGCGAATGTGGCATCGTAATTTCATCTTTACTTTCCTTAAGGAGGAAGAATGAAAAAGAAAATCATCGTATCGGCTTTGCTGCAGTTGCTTTTGTTGCTACTATTTTTTGGGGGGTTTAATGCTATTGCTCAATTTGAACTTCCAATCAAGGTCGCTGTTTATGGACCTGAAGGAGTAGGTCCATACAGCGAGCATCAATGCATTCCCGCTCTTGGCGGGGTAAAATGCAACTTTCAAGGCGCGCCAGCGTTGAATGTTCCTAAGCGATACTTTGGAGTAATTTTCCAGAGTGGGTGGGGGCATGTGCAAGGTCCTAATGGACCTCGTGCTGGAAACTTTGAGGTAGTAGATGGCCAAAGTCATGGTTTCCGCGCAGGATGTCCGCCTGGTTGCCAAACTGTTCAGTTGAATCCTCACACAGGCGGATCAGGGCCACCACTAACATGGGCGGCGCCAAATAGCGCTGGGATAGTTGAAGTTGAACGGATAAATGATCACACTGTGTTTATTAAACCTGTTGGATCAATACCTTCGCCAACACCTCCAAGTGATCGTGATGGCGACGGTGTGCCAGATAGCCAAGATCGCTGTCCTGACCAGTTCGGACAAGCGTCTAATAGTGGTTGCCCGATGCAACCACCTTCGCCTACAGGTGGCAATATGGTGACTGATGGTAATCGGAGCATAGCGCTCACAGTACATCCTGATCGTCGTTTTACACTTTCTGAATGCTATGGCATTACCGTGTATGCTTGGCAGGGGTCAGGTGAGGAGATAATCCTTGCTCCTTTGTCAGGATGCACTTATGGCGTCCCGTCGTTTTTAAGCGAAGTCTGGATTCGTCTTGCTGGCTGGTGGTGGACTTCAGCTGCAGGATGCGCTTTTGTCAAACAAGGCAACGCGGCGTACCTTATATTGACAAATTGTTTTACGCAAGTGGTGCCACCTCCACCTGTAGCCAAAGACATAATTTGTCTTTTAGCGGGACCTGATCGGCGTTTTGATGATCTAGAGATCATCGAGGCGCTTAATTTATGGATTGCGCAAGGACGAAATCCGTCGGTTGCTGGGACAATCCCGGACGGAATGATGGTGGCGATGATTTCACTTTGGGTAACGGGTGAAGACTGCGGAAAGTTTTCAGGTATCCGCCTCAGTTCGCTTAACAATAAGACCGATCTCAATAAGACCGATCTCACAAAAGCGCAGAAAAGGGAAGTTAAAGCGCTTTTAAAAAAAGTCAAGCAAAGGCTTAGTAAGGATGCCAAACGCGACTTACAAAAACTTGAAGTTGCGTTTGGATTGAAAAGAAAGTTGTCTCAGATGTGTTTAAGAGCTGTAAAAGGAATGAACTTGATAAAACAGCAGACAACTTTGCTCTTTATTCAGCTTAGCTTGGAGCGGCCCGATATTGTATTAAACCTTGATCCAAAAGTAAAGGCGGTAAAGATTGAAATCTTTGCGCCTTCAGGCAATCGTCTTTACTTTTCGGATTGGGAGACAAATTTCAGCGGTAAATTGTTGTTTAAGCCGCGTATAATTTTGCCAAGTGGCGTATATCTACTGGTGATTACAAGTAGTGATGCTCTTGGCAATATTACAAGGAGGGTAAGCAAGCTCATTATGAAATAATCAACTGAGCCTCGGTGCTTTAAGCATCGGGGCTCTTTCATTTCACGAAGTGGCACTTCGTTAAGTAATCAAGGCCCGGCCTCAAGGTCGGACCTTGACAGAAAGTAGTAGATGAGCCTCAATGTTTTAGGCATTGGGGCTCTTTCTTTTTTAATAAAAAACTTGCATAATAATATATAATAATATTAATCAAATCAAATTAATCTTAATCAAGGTCCGACCTCGTCAAGGCGGTCGGACCTTCCGATCTCGTCAAGGCCCGGCCTCAAGGTCGGACCTTGACTTGAGTAAATAAAGCGATGATGTCAACTTTAATTTATCTTGCGAGTGTATTTTTTTTGATGGCTTTTGCAGTGAAACGTCCCTTTTTAGTGATACCATTGGCGATATTATTAACAATGGTTTTTGAGCGCTTTTTTACTTTAACTCCTTTTGTGTTTGGTGATTATGTTTTTAAAATTTATCCGCTTGATATTTTGCTCATCACTGCTGTAGTAGTTTATTTGAATAGAGGTTATTTCAAAAATATAAAATTTTTATTGTTTGAACTGATCATAGTTTTGTTCATATTTATTTGCGCCGCAAATTTGCTTCGCGCTTATTTTAGCCAAAGCGCTGATATAGAAATAGCGCTTTCTTCATTTAAAAATTACGCTTTTTATGCTGTTTTTTATTTTTTGACAATGGCAACTGCTTATCATTTTCGAACCAATTTTGAAAATTCAGAAGATAATTGTTTTATCAATACTCTTAAAAAGACATTTATTCTCGGGGGTATTTTTATCATTCCGTTATTTTTTGGGGGCTTTTTCACAGGCCAATCTCTTTTTACTGAATTTACCCCACTATCTACAGAAGGAAGTCGCGCCCTTGCTCCCAGTTACGCTTTTTATTTATTAATTGCGCTTCTTACTTTTCTTGCTAATCCGACAATTTTACAGAAATTTAACTTATTTAATGCCCAGCGTTTTCAATCAGTAATATCATGGCTTTTTATTCTTGGCATTTTATTTTCTTTATCCCGTCATCTATGGCTAGCATTGATACTGGGTGTTTATTTGATTTGGCGATATTTGATTGATTCGCGAGAGTTAATTGTCAAAACTTTACAAAAACCATTCGTTGGCGCTTTAGCGTTTTTGGTATTAATTTATCTATCATTTTCTTTTTTATTCCCAAGTGCTACTTTAAATGAACCTGATTTTTTTTCGGATTTAAAACTTCGTTTTGAATCGTTTTTCAATCCAGAAGATGTTTCGTTTAATTATCGAGCTGCTTTCTGGAAAGAATCATTTACGCATCTTCTAGAAAATTTTTTATGGGGTATTGGCTTTGGTCAAGAAATCACTTTTTTTGTATCTGGCGCAATTTTAACAATGCCCCCAAGAGAGCTCCATAATTCTTTATATGCCATTTTGCTTCAGATGGGAATTATCGGGTTTTTGCCTTTTTTGGCGTTTATTTTATGGTGCTTTATAAAATTTTTCACATCATCGGATAAAGAAAAAAGCGCTTATTCGTTTGCGCTTTTAACAATATTTCTTTTTTCTTCGCTTTTTGGGACTTATTTAGAAATTAATCTTTTGGCAATATTTTTTTGGGTTTTTTTGGCAATGTACAGATTTCAGATACTAAATTATCCAAAGTATTAAAACATTTTCATATCATTCTTTGATACGCGAATCATATTCTCCGGTTTTTGTATTAATTCTAACAATATCTCCATTTTCAACAAAAAGCGGTACTTTGATGGTATAACCAGTTTCAATTCGAGCATCTTTTGTCCCGCCAGCTTCAGTATTGCCTTTGACGCCAGGGGCGGTTTCAATAATTTTAAAATCCATTTTTGGCGGAAGTTCTATTTTTATCACTTTACCATTAAAATAAATCGCAGTTACCTCGCAATTATTTTTTAAAAAACGCACTGTATCGCCCAAGATATTTTCCGCAAGATTAAATCTTTTACCTGGATCATTTAAGTCGCAAAAAGTATAATTTCCTCTATGAGAAAATAAAAATCTAACCTTTTTTTTCTCTATCTCAGCTTCTTCAAAAGTGTGGAAAGTTTGAAAATTTTCTTGACGTAGTTGTCCAGTAATCAAGTTACGAATTTTCGTTTGAAGTACAGGACGTCTTTGTTGAACCTTATAATGTCGCGCCTCTAAAACTTCCCAGGGTGCATCTTCAAAAATAAAAATAGTTCCTACTTTTAAATCATTCATTGTTAACATGTTGGTATAAAGTATTTATAAATTTATGTTATTAAGTATTAATATAAAACATTCTAGTAAAACAAGTTGGCAGTGTCAACTTTTAATTTAAACATTTATTTTTTCAAATCCGAAATTTATATTGACAAAAATGCTTTTATTTGATATAATTTTTTTTAAAAATTTCAGGGTTTCAAGGTTAATTTTAGCAAAAATTTCACGATTTTGCAAACCCCAAATTCACGATTTTACAAACCCACAATTTATCGTATTTAAAATGCTAAAGCATTTAGGCAATTAGTATGATAAAAGTAGCAACCGTAATTTTAACTTATAATTCTAAAAATTACATCAAGCCTTGTTTGAAGGCGCTTTTTTCTTTTAAAGGAAACTACGAACTTTCAGTTATTATCGTTGATAATAATTCTCCTGATGGCACTGGGCAATTTATTGAAAGTCTTTTCGAATCTTTTCAAGTCCACTTCCCAGAATTTGCCAAGGAGTTTTCAGAGGCAAAATTACAAAATTCTATGCAAGTTTTAAATTTTCCGAAAGCTATATTTTTAAGCTCAATAAAATTCATTCAAAATAAAGAAAATGATGGTTTTGCAGGTGGCATTAATATTGGCATCAATGAAGCTTTAAAGGAAAATCCTGATTATATTTTTCTTTTAAATCCTGATACGAAAATTCAAAATGATGTCATTACAACACTTTTAAATGGTATTTCGCAATATGAATTAGATTTTAAAAATATAAAAGTTGGTATCACCGGAGCGCAAATGCTTTTTTTTAACAATATCCCCCAGGGAACTTTCGGTCATTTTCCGACTTTTTTCAAGGAGATTTTACAAAGAACTAGACTTTATAAAATTTTTCCTTTTGGAAGATTTATTCCATATAATTTTTTTACCAAAAGATATTTTAATAAAGTTTCATCCGTTGACTGGGTCTCTGGTGGGGCAATGATGATAAAGCGGGAAGTGATAGAAAAAATAGGTTTTTTTGATGAAAATTATTTTATGTATATTGAAGATATTGATTTTTGTCGTCGTGTGCGCGAAGCAGGTTTTGAGATAATTTATAACCCGAAAGCAAAAATTTGGCATAAACTTGGCGCTTCATCCGAAAGAATTCGAACTGAAATTTACAAACGACAAATTACAAATTTTGTCAATAAAATTATCAAGAAAGTAAAAAATCCCACAAAAATATGGCAAAAAGAATCTTTGGCCTATTATTTTAAGAAATGGAAGTCAAAATTACCGGAAGTGGTCTGTCGTAGTACAAAATACCATTTAGAACCGGCAGGCTATACAAAAATTAAGTTTATTCTCAATTCAATTAAAACCTTCTTGAATTTACAATTGAAAAGTTTGCGCATATTAGATGTAGGCTGTGGCAATGGCAATATCTCTTTTGCTTTGGCAGCTTTACAATATAATGTTACTGGAGTAGATATTGATGATAATTTAATTGAGGAATTAAAACACAAAAGCAAAAATTTGGGTATTTCTAATCTAAATTTTTTAAAGGTTGACGCCAATAATCTTAATAGTCTATCAGATGGAAAATTTGATGTGATTATTATGTCAGAAGTTTTGGAACATTTAAAAGATCCTTTAAAAGCGCTTCAGGATGCCAAAGCGTTATTAAAAGAAAAAGGTTTTATTGTTATTACAATCCCTAATAAATTTTCTTTAGAAGAAAGATTGCGACAGTCAATAAATAAAAGTAATTTTTTAATCAAATTAAAAAATAAACTTAAAAGCAAAATAAACACCCAAATTCAATCCTCTTATGATACGCCGCACTTGCATTTTTTCTCTTATAATGATTTTGCTCAAATTATTCAAAAGGCAGGACTTTATATTAAAAACGCAAAAGCTCAAAGCGCCGGATTTAAAAGTTTTTATTATATTTTAGGAAAATTTATTTTAAGCCGTAAATCTCCTTTATTTCATATTCTTGATCAAGTAGATGGCTTTTTAGCGCAATTTATTCCAGTTCATTTCGGAGACGGAATGATGTTTGTTATTTCAAATTCTCACTTTAAACTTGATGACAAATATCATTAATATGAAGCATCAATTTTTCAAATTAAAAATTAAAAATTAAAAATTAAAAAGTAAAAGATCTAAAATAAATGCAAATAGTATCTCTGATATATTTAACTACTTAAATTTATATATAATCTTTTAAATAACCTTAAAATTGCCATTTTTTAAAACTCATATGCTTAGTTTCAGATATAAAAAATTAATTATCATTATAACATTGGTTTTGTTTTTCTTGCTTTTGATGTTTTTTTTACTTCGTGGCAAGGGATACAAACAAGCATTATGGTCTTATTTTGAAAATGCAAAAATCATTTTTATGATGAAAATGAAAAAACTTGAGTCTAAATCCGAAATCGCTAAAAGATTAGAAAACTTGCCCTATCCAAGGATTGCTAATTTATTTTTGAAGACTCCAATCAGTGAACAAGAAGCGATAGAACTTGCCAAATACGATTTATTAATTTTAGCAATGCAAGCGCAAACAGTAAGTAGTTATGAAATTGAATTAATTAAAAGAAAAAACCCTAATATCATTTTGCTTGCCTACACTGATCCTATTGCTTTTCCTGAAGGTCGTTTGAAAGAACTTGAACCCTCCGGATATGGTCTTTGGCATACTCTTGGCAAAGAAATAACTGAAGATAATTACTTAAAAACAGCTGACGGGAAAAAAATTCCCTTGGGGGATCCGGCACTTAAAACATATCTCATTGATCTTTTATCTAAAAATAAAAAAGGTGAACTTTTTGCCTATTATCGAGCAAAATTTTATGCCCGTGAAGTTGCTTCTTTTAAATATTGGGATGGGATTTTTTTTGACACCACTTGGCCAACTATTTCATGGATAAAACCTAAACAAATTGATATTGATAAAGATGGTATTGCTGATTCTCATGAGATTGTTGATGATCGCTGGAATAAGGGACTTGCGCTTTTTTTTAACCATTTACGATCATTGGTGCCGCAAGATTATTTGCTAATTGGCAATGACCAAGGAAAATTTTTTTCCTGGCTTAACGGTAGGATGTTTGAAGATTTTCCTAGTCAATCAAATTGTTTTCCTGATTATAAAAATTGTGGCTGGCCAGGCTCAATTTTTGAATATATCGTGCGACAAAAAACTTCTTTTTCTCCCCAGCTAAATATCATTAATGTTTCAACCCATAATAGCGGCATCGAAAATCGATCAGAAATGATGTTTGGTCTTGCTTCTGCTTTGTTAGGCGATGGATTTTTTAACTATGATTTTGGATCAGCTCATCGTAGTACGATATGGTATTATCCTGAATACGATATTGATTTAGGTAAACCCCTTGAAGAAGTAAAGAAATGGAATGGCGTCAAGTGGGAAAATAATTTTAAGTGGAAGGATGGGATTTACAAAAGGGAATTTGAAAAAGCCACAGTCATTGTTGATTCATCGAAACGCCAAGGCAAAATTATCAAGAAATAAAATATTTCTCTAAAAATAAAAAAACAAAATTAAAAAATTTTTCCCATTTAATTTTTAAAAAATTTCATTTAACTTTAAATTTTTTTGTCGCCAATTTTTTAGTTAATTTTTTTATTTTTCCAACTGCATTTTATAAAGCTTTAATAATTCTTTCACTGTTGTAGCTTGCTGGGGATGTTTGTCGTCGCGCCATTTAACCATTCGAGGGAATCTTAAAGCCAGACCAGTTTCTTGAAAATGATCTCTTGCTGCTAAATGAAGCGGGCTTTTTGTTATTTCATCGGCTTGCACTTCAATAACAATTTCGGGTCGCGCCCAAATATCTGGAATCAATTCTTTGGAAACATCATACTCTATCGGTTTTTCTTTAGTTTTAATTGCGTCAATTCTTTTTTTCATTTCACGCCATTCTTCATCAGAAAAACCAGTGCCAATCTTGGCTACTGTTTTAAAACTTTCGCTTTTTTCATCGAAAACACCAACTAAAATAGCGCCGATGCCAAAATCTGATCGTTTTCCTCTGCCAATATAATATCCCATCACAACACAATCAATGGTATCAGCAAGTTCTCCTTTCATCGCGCGCTTGTATTTTACCCAGTGATAGCCGCGTGCTCCAGCTTGATATGGCGCTTCTAATTTTTTCACTACAACCCCCTCTAGTCCTTCACTAACATATTCTTCAAATTTATTCTCAAGAGTTTTTGCATCTGACACAAGATCCATTTTAGTCAAAACTATTTCAGTATCTTTATTTTCTTGGGGGAATATTTTTTCCATTATTTCTCTTCTTTTTTTATAAGGTAGTTCTAAAATATTTTTTCCATTCAAATATAAAAGATCATAAACGAAAACTTTTAGTGGAATATTTTTTGAAAATAAATCAATATTATGCTTTCTTTTTCTCTGAATAGTTTCTTGAAATGGCAAAAATTCTCCGGAATCCGGATTATACCCAATCGCTTCGCCTTCAAAAATTATTTCATACCCAATTTTCTTTGTGGCAGCGGCGACATCAGGGAACATTGCTGATACATTTTCTAAGTTGCGAGAGTAAATGGCTACCTTGTAAAGATCATCACTCTTTTTTGAATAATCTTTGTGTGAAGTATTTTGCAGCTCTTTTTTTAAATGAATTTGAAGTCTAAAGCCGTCATATTTTGGCTCTACGGCGCAGGTGCCTAATTTTTCAATAATTTTTTGGGCATTGGGTAGGCGTTCCGCCCCAGCCATTCTAATGGGAATCCCAACATTGATTTGAATTTTTTTTAATCCCTCTATTCCAAAATGAAGAAATTTCTCGGTAATAAACCCAATATCCGCTGAAATATTATAGGCGCGTTCTACTTTTTTTCTTAATGATTTATCACCAACGCTTAAAAATGACAAAGCATCTAAAATAGTCGCATCTGAAAATCCAAGCCTTAAGGCTCCAAGTGGTATTCTCGTAATAAATTTTGCCGATAGTGGATCGAGTTTTTTTAACAAATCAGCAAAAGCATTTATTTTATTTTCAACAGCTCCTTCTCCTGAAATTTCGGATATTTTAAATAACATTTCGTATACCTCATTGATTGTTAATGAATCAAAAAAGTTTTTATTTGCCGTTTTATTGACTGAGTTTCTAATTTTTAAACAAACATTAAATGCTACTTCCCCCAAATCGCCATAATTTTTATATTTTGCTTCAATTTCTTTTAAATCAATGCCATAAGCTTTTGATATTGCGCGCATTAATAACTTTTCCCCTATCTGCAATTCTTTTCCTAAATAAGCTGGCGTCAACTTACCCAGCGCCAAATAAACGGCTACTCGCGCTTCTGCTGGTTTTAAGCTTTTAAATAAATTGGCCAGAATCGCAGTCATCTCATTGCGTGACGTAGTTTTTTCTAATTTTTCCAAATATTTGGCAAACTCTTGAATCGACATGTTAAGTAGGATTCTTTAAAAAAAGTTTTACTTCCTTTTTTACTTTTGTTTAATAAATATATTACAAATATATTACTCTTTTTCACGTCTTTATCCAATATTGACATTTTAAACCACACATTGTCTAAATACTATCGAGGTCAGGCCTCGATAGTAGAACACTTGTCGGACCTTGAAGCTCGCTTTTATCTTGCGAAATCGGACCTATCTTGGCGAGGTCGGACCTCGTGGAACAACGGACCTCGGTGAAACAATAAAAATACTCAATATAATAATAAAATATAATAAAATAAAGCTAATTTCGAATGAAAATGATAAAAATGAACTTCAACTACTTGCAAAATTCGCACTCTTATGTTAAATAGATAACTTTTCAAAGTTCGTTTTCAAGGTCGTCAAGGTCGAAGGTCGTCATCAAGGTCGTCAAGGTCGGACCTTGAGATCGTTTAAGGCTTGACTTTAAAACCTGACGACCTCAACGCCGAACTTCGTAGTCTAAGGCCGGACCTCGCAATCGCAAACCGCAATCAACAAGGCCCGACCTCGAGGTCCGACCTTGATTGCATGATTGTAACAAAATAACATTTAACTTAAAATAAAATTCTATGAAAAGATTACAATTTGTAAACGATTATATTTACCATATTTATAATAGAGGAGTTGAAAAGAGGAAAATTTTTTTGGATAATAAAGATTATCTTAGATTCATACAAAATCTATTTGATATGAACGACCAAGACCACTCTAAAAATTCTTTATTTTACGTTTCCAGCGTTGAAAATATTTATCAAAAACCTAATAAGAAAGCCAATGGCAACATTTTTAAGCAGAAACCGCGAAAGTTGTTAGTTGAAATTTTATCTTATGTTCTGATGCCTAACCATTTTCATTTGTTATTAAAGCAAGTTCAAGAAGGCGGTATCATTAAATTTATGCAAAAATTAGGGACGGCTTATGCAATGTATTTTAATGAAAAATATAAGAGAGTTGGCAGTTTGTTTCAAGGCCGTTATAAAGCAGTTCTGGTTGATAAAGAGTCCTATTTTATTCATCTTCCATTTTACATTCATACTAATCCAGTAGAACTTTGCCGATTTAATAATACGAAAGAACAAATGGCATTTTTAAGAAATTATCGCTGGAGCAGTTATTTAGACTATATTGGAATTGAAAATTTTCCCTCGTTGCTTAATCAAGAATTAATACTGAGCTATTTTAATAACTATAAAAACTATGAAAAGGAAACAGAAAATTGGCTAAAAGACTGGAGAATGAATATTACTGCAATTAGCGATTACACAATAGAAAAGCCTCATTTTTCAGACTATCAAATCAAAAAAACAAAACAATCTCAACGATATGAATAATCAAGGCCCGACCTCAATAGAGCCAGTTAAATCAAGGCCCGACCTTGATAATGTTAATCCAAACAATCAAGATCTGATTTTAATAGCGCAGTAATGCTAGGTTCGATTTTTATTTCATTCATTAAGGCTTGACCTTATAGAACCCAATGACGTCCTCACGTTTCCTACGACACCAATAAGATCAATAGTATTTAATATGACAATACTACAAATCAATAAATTTTTTTATCCAAGAGGCGGTACTGAGCGACATTATCTCGATTTGATTGATTTACTTGTTGAGGCAAATTATGAGGTTATTCCATTTTCAATGAAGCTAAATGAAAGTCAAAAAGCATCATTAAGAAATCCTCAATTAAGAGCTCTTTATGATAAATATAAAGATTATTTTGTAGATTATATTGAGTTTGGTCCAAATAAAACTTTAAAGGATTTTTTGAAATTTTGGCGAATGTTTTGGTCAAAAAATGCGGCAAAAAAAATTGATGAGCTATTAAATGATTATATTAAAATTTTAGAACAATCGAAAAAATCAAAAAAAACCAAACTTATCGCCCATATTCACAATATTTATCATCAAATTTCCCCTTCTATTTTACCGGTGCTAAAAAAATACAAAATTGCCGCAGTAATGACAATTCACGATTTGCACCTTTTTTATCCAATTTATGCTGAAAATGTTTTTGAAAAAATTATTTGTTCCGCTGAACTTTTGTTACATAATAAAATACTCAATGTTAGTAAATATATTGATTTTTTTATTGCGCCTTCATCATTTGTAAAAAAAGAGCTTTTAAAATACAACATTCAGGAAAACAAAATCAAAGTATTGCCACATTTTTTGAAATCGAAAAATCAAAATAACAATTTTCAGATGCCTTCAAAGGAGGAATATATTTTATACTTTGGGCGTTTGGCGCCTGAAAAGGGGATTAATATTTTAATCAAGGCTTATTTAAAAAGTGGTATAGATCTTCCTTTATATATAGCCGGTGTTGGCCCACTGGAAGGTGATTTAAAAACGCAATACCAAATACCACGCATAAAGTATTTAGGGAATTTACATCAAGAAAAATTAAATCAAGTGATTGCTGATTCAATGTTCACAGTTATTCCTTCTTGTGTGCCAGAAACTTTCGGGATGGCGGCGCTTGAAAGCTATCAATATAAAAAACCAGTAATTGCTGCCAAAATAGGCGCTCTACCTGAAGTTGTAAAAGATCAAGAAACAGGATTGTTATTTATCCCTAAAAATATAGAAGATTTAGCCAAAAAGATAAAGTTATTGGCTCAAAATAAAAATTTAAGAAGTCAACTTGGTGAAAACGGTTACAATTATTTAAAAAATTTCTCTCCCCAAAATTATTTAAAAAATTTAATATCAACTTTCGATCAACTTTAAAAAATTGGTTCCAAGTCATTTTAAGGCCCGACCTCGATAGAAGGCCCGACCTCGATCGAATTTTAATAATTTAGTTGACTTTTGATAATTCTTGTTTTAATCTAATAAAAAAGCAGATAAGCTTTTTTACACTCAAATTAAGGAGGGAAAGATAATGAATAGGTTAAAGAGTAAAATGGCTCAGGCAGGGGGAAGTCAAGGTTACAAGTGTTATTTGTGCGGTAAAAGTTGCGACGGCTCGTTATATTTCGGAAAAAAGAGAAATGATGAGCACTTTTGCAAAGAATGTTGGCAAAATTGGCAAAAACTAATTTTTGCGATTAATTGTCATCCTGCAAAGCTAACTCAAAGTCAAGTTAACACAGCTTTTAACTTTTGGTTGGCTCAGGAAAAAGAAAAAAAATCATAAAACAGAAGGAGGATAAAATCTGCTTAATGTCTCCCGCGACTTAAATAGTCGCGGAAATTTTTTATAAAAGCAAAAGGTCCGGTCTCAAGCGGATTTCACGGAAGTACCTTAAGGCCAGTTGAACCTCAAGTTCTGGCCTCGAACGTGTTAAATATTGACTTTTTTGTATCTTTAATGTATAATTTAAAGTTCTGGAATTAAACTGACTGAAATTGAAATTAAGGATTGACTGAAATTAAGGATTGATTACAAGAAATTAAATTAAAACCAATTAAAAATTAAAAATCGAAAATGGAGGTCGGACCTCAAGCTTGGATCTTAAGCTTCTTAAGCTCTTAAAAAGAAATCCGACTTTCAGGCTATTAAAAATGCGTATTGCATTTATTGGACAAAAAGGTATACCAGCAAAAAAGGGAGGTGGCGTGGAAGTTTATGTAGAGAATTTGGCTTTAGGTCTTGTTGCTGCTGGCCATCAAGTTACAGTTTACGCGCGCAAAAAATATACTTGCCGTAAAGAAAAAGAATTTAACTATAAAGGAGTTCACGTCAGGCATCTCCCAACAATTTATAATAAATATTTAGAAGCATGGCTCCATACTCTTTTGGCTTCCTTACATGCGTCTTTTTGTAATTATGATATCATTCATTATCAAGCGATAGGACCTACTTCATTAGCATTTATCCCAAGAATTTTTTCGCGCGCTAAAATTTTTGCCACTTTTCATTGCCGAGATTACGAACACGATAAATGGGGACCAATATCTCGACTTTATTTGAAGATCTCCGAGATTTTAACTATTTATATACCGCATCAAGTGATAACTATCTCTGAAATTTTACAAAAGTATATCAAAGAAAGATACAGTAAAGATGTAATATATATTCCCCAAGGCGTTAAAACCTTCAAAAACTTTACTCCGGAAAATTCCTTTGAAAAGAGAGTTTTGTCTAAATTTGGTCTTTTACCCAAAAAATATATTCTACTTGTATCAAGATTTGTTTCCCACAAAGGCATCCATCTTGCCATTGAAATGTATAAAAATTTACCTAAAGTTTTTAAAGAAGAATTTAAACTCGTTATTATCGGAGGGGCAAGTAGTGTTTATACTAAAGATTATGAAGAAAAGTTAAGAGAAATGGCAAAAGGAGAAGAAAATATTATTTTTACAGGATTTAAAAGTGGGAAGACCCTGGAGGCTTTTTTTAAAAACGCTTATATTTTTATTCAGCCATCCAAGTCAGAAGGCTTATCTATTGCTTTACTTGAAAGTTTTTCAGCTGGAGTGCCGGCTTTTGTCAATAACATTGAAGAAAATTTACAAGTTCTTAAAATCATTTCTTCTGACCCAGAATTCATTAAAGATTTTTCTTGCGATGTGCGCGACAAAAAAATATTTACGCGCCGCATCAATTATCTTTTAATGCATCCTGATTTAGTTGAAAAATGGGGAAAGATAATAAAAGGAAAGATTGATGCCATTTACGGGTGGGAAAATTTAATTCCTCAGTACGAGATTGCTTATGGCTATTCATTGACTCAAGCAAGTTTTAAAACTAAAATAAAAACAGCTTAATAATTTAAAATTTCAAATATTGAATTTTAAAGTGTAGCCTTTTTTTGTCTATATCTTTCATTCTTTAAATTCAATATTATGTTTTAAAATATGTTTGAAAATTTAAAATTAGCCAAAGATCTTCTCAAAAATATTAATCCTTCCGATCTCCCAAAACTAATGGAACAAGCCAAGGAGTCTCAAAAGGCAATAGAGGAAATGATTCGAAAAATAGTTCGCGAAGAAATCCAAAAACTCAATCTTCCTACTAGACAGGAAATAGATGAAATCAAATCAAAGATAAACAAGCTTTAATTTTTATAAAACATTTATAAAATTTAGTCAACGATTATAATCTTATCAATATCACGCGGCGTAAAAGGACGTGCAACTTCTTAATATGATTAATATGATTTATCTTGATTACGCGGCAACAACGCCTATTGATAAAAAAGTTGTCAAAGCAATGCTGCCGTATTTAACTCAAAAATACGGAAATCCGTCTTCTATCCATTCATTTGGCCGCGATG
>JBBIMT010000009.1:0-16054 GCA_037444265.1 bacterium | reverse complement strand
AACAAACGGATTGGAATTCAAACCACCAAAAGAAAATTCTACATTTTTAAAAATAGCCTTGCCGGCATCTATGGATATTCCTTGCCAGTCACCAGGTTGTGGGTTTTTACAAGATGAAGTAAAGATGATTGGTTTTTCGTTAGTACCTTGAGCATCAATAGTGCCAAAACTTTTAAGCAAGTAAAAATTACGAGGACAACTTAAAGGCATTATTTTAACTCCAGGCATAATTTTTAAAGTAGCGCCTTGTAAAATAGTCAGATAATCCCACTGGTCAGAAGCGATAAAATAAGGAAAATCTGAATCATTTTCATGCATTACCCAGTCCTGTCCAATAACAGTTGCAAAACCACTGCCTGAAAAGAGAGTAATACCGTTATATTCATTATTTCTTCCTGAATTATTTTTAAAAATAGGAGCCGGATAAACATTTTGTCCATTAATGAGTTCGCCTTGAGAGTGAATAAATATAGGATGATAAAAGCCTTCAAAAAAGTTATTGATAATTTGAGGACTAATGGGATGCAAAATAGAGATGCCGTAAACCCATTTATTGGGGGTATTAACTTTTAAGGAACTATTTTGTAAAGAAAATGAAGAAGATTGTAAATTGAAAATGTTAGAAAGAAAAGGTTTTGAAAATTGAATATTAATATTCAAATATTCAAGAAAAGATTGTGAAGTATCTTTAAATAAGAAAAAGTCAAAATTATCTCTATTAAAATTGTTTAGACTATCTGAGTCTAAAGATATATGTATATTTTCTGAAGCACTACCTAAAGCCTGAAAGACACCTTGAATTTCAAAAGCACTGATGCGCTGTCTGGGGTTAAAATTAAAAGGGGCTGATACCGAAGGGGAGACATATTTAAATATTATTTTAGTTCCTGGAGCGATGTGCAGCAAACCTTGAGCACCTAAAAGAGGATGACTATATTCAGAAAATTCTATAATGTACGGACTTTTTCTTTGGCACCAATAATTTTGATTTTGAAGAATAGTTGTTTGACTGATGATTGTTTTTGTTTGAAAATTCGTATCATCTTGAGAATTTAAAGTGAAATCATTTTCTTTTTTAGGAGTGCCTAAAATAGCTTTTCCATTTTTATCTTGAACCTTTGGCCGGCAATCTTCATTGAAACCATCATTCAAATAAAGTTCCCATAATGATAAATCTTTTCTTTGAATAGAACGAGAAAACGAGTCGTTTTCTTTTTTAAGCCATCCTTGAGAAAAATCAACTTCATCAATAATTAAATTGAAATTATCTACTAAAGTAATCTTTTGACCTGACAAATTAAAAGGAAAAGAAAATATTTTATCTGCTTCAATTTGGGACAAATCTTCATTATTTAAATATTTAAGCAAATAAAAACTTTGAGGGAAAATTTTATCATCTTCAGTGAAAGTTAACTGATAATTTCCCCATTTTAAGCTAAAACCATTTAAATTAATCTCAACATTAGTTAAATTTTTTAATTCCAACCATTGATTTTGAACATTGTTGAAGTCTATATAAATCTCATTGATTAAGATTTGATTTTGGAATTTTGAAAATAATGGCTGAGATGTTGAATCATCTTGTTCTTTTTCATTAATGTTAAAATTTCCGTTTTCTTCCTGAAAAAGATGATTATCATCTGAAAAATCTTGAGAGATCTTATTATTTTCATTTGTAATATTTTGATTTTGTGATAATGAAGCAGACGAAGATGAAACAGAAATGACTGAATCGTCAGTTTTGTTAAAAGATGGGCCACCAGGAATTAGAAGGAAAGTTGATGGCAAATTTTGTTTTATTTCATTTAATGAATTAGTTGGATGTTGCTCAAACAAATGAGCTTGATAATATTTCCAGGTGGCTTGATAAATATCTTCAGATAATTTTTGGATATCGATTGATTTTTGATTTTTTTCATTTTTAATATTATTTTTAGAAATAGTTAATGAAGTTTGATTGATGTTTTGGGGATTAAGTTTTAAATCAGAAGAAAAAATCAAAGCAATATTTTCAAAGTCCAGTTGATTATGATTATCTTTTATTAAGGTATTAAAAGTATGAAAATTAGAATTTAATGATTGATGTTCTTGAAATTTAGGAAATGCTGTTTTTATAGGATTATTATCATCTATAAATTTAACAGATAAATATCCTTTTTTTATGTAATTATTTATTGTTTTTAAAGTCTCATTAAAGACATGATAACCACTTTTTATGCCTGAAGTTATAACATCAGCTAATAAAGCCGTAAAGTAATCTATTACCTTAAAACCAACAATAACAGTATTGATGTATCCTTTATAAACTGTTTTTAAAATGGTAGCGCCTATGTTTGTTAAAAAATCTCCTGTATTAATTAAAAAACCTTCAGTTTTAAAAAGCCAATTATCATATGGTGGATTAAAACAACCGCTTGCTGATGATTGAATATCTTTAGAAACAAAAAGTTTTTTAAGAGTGTTTTCAATTTCTATAATTATTCTTGAAGCAGCATTGACTAAATAGACATTTCTTAAAGAATGACCGCCCCAAAGATTTTTTGTCTCTTTTTGACTTAAAGGAATATCTATATTGGCTGGAAGCGGAGGACTGATTTTTAATTGAGTGGCCAATTTTCTGACAAAATTGATTACTCTATCATTGCTACTGGTAATATAAAGGCCATCTCCAGCAACATGATAAGCTGGAGTAGCAATGTTATATACTGCCAGTGATTCTTTAGGAAAGCCGTTTTGAATTAAATATTCATAAATTTGATTGGAGTATAAACTTCCTTGAGAATATCCTAACAGCAAAAGTTTTCTTGTTTTTAAGTTTTTATGCAAATCAAAAAGCATTTTCTTTAAGTCATAACTATTTAAAGGCATTCCAGCAAGTTGGCTGGCCGTTTGTAAAAGATCCCCAGCACCTTGAAAATGAGAAGGGTTATAAAGATGTTTGATATAAACTTTTTCATCTTTATAATAATTAAATAAAATGTCTTCAAAGTTTCTTTTATCTTTTTTAGCTTCATCCTCGTTAGTTAAAATTCCATTGATATAAAAGATACTATACCCAGTAAATTTGCAAACTTGATCCTGCCCTTTAATGAATGGAACGATTATTATAAAAGATGTAACAATAAAAATGCCAACAGTAATTATTCTTTTTTTCATAAATTTATTTTTGTAATTTCTTTTTAATTAGATAAATTTAGTTTGGCAAAATAGATAAATCAATGTCGCATTCATTACCAAGATCCCCGCTTGTACGTGCCATTTTATAAAAATATTGTTCTCTTTTTTTTCTTTCGTAAGTGTTGAATTGTTTTTCTTCTACAAAATTAATAAGTTCATCCTTTTTCCTAAAGAATTCTTTAAAGTCGACTTTAGGGATAGTTGAAGTAAGACAATAAGAAGCAGTACTACTTTTTTCTTCCCAAGCAGTGGCAATTTCTTCATTAATAAAGGGAACTAAAGCAGTAATTTGTAAGGATTGAGCATATTGTAAAAGTTGAGCCCGCATTTTAGCAGAATGAGGATATTTTTTAAAGATAGCCAATTCAACATCATCTCGAATACCATTTTTATTAACATCCACTCCTTCTAACGTGGCATCTTTGATCTCAGGTCTAGGTTCAGGAGGAAGATTTTTACCTAAAACATCATCTAAGGTAAGTTTAATATTGTGGATTTTGATAATAATATCTTTAGTAGCTTCCTTTTGTAAAAAAGTAGGCAATCTGATTAAGGTAATAATCATTAAAAGGATAAACATTATTAAAAATGAGACCCAAAGACGATGTAAATATTTTTTTAGTTTTGATTCTTTTTTTATGGTAGTTATCTCTGGTGTTTTTGTGTTTAAGTTTGGATCCATAGTTGTATAATACCCTTTCAAAAATTAAATTTCCTGAAAGGAGATATTGTTTTAAAAAAGAGAATATTTTATTCTCTTAAAATATTTTTTCAAGATTTTATTTTCAACAATTTATCAACATAATTATTAACAAGGAGGAAATAAAAAAATTTAAGAATTTATGATTTAGTTTTTAAATTAGTAGGACATTTTTGATTAGAACATTTTTCTTTTTTCCAACGATTAAGCCCCATTAAAGCACCACATACTGAACAAATATTCCCAGTAGGCTTATCCCACATTGCATATTTACAATCAGGGTAACGCGAACAGGAGTAAAAAATTTTTTTGCGCCGTGTTTTTCGTTCCACTAATTCACCTAATTTACATTGCGGACACTTTATATGAGTAGACACCAAAATATTTTCAGTAAAGTCGCATTCTGGATATTTTGAGCAAGAATAAAATTTACCAAACCGGCCTAATTTGATTACAACAAAACTGCCGCATTTAGGACAAATTCGATCTGTTTTTTCATCCTCTATTTTTTCAATCTCCTTATATTTTTCTTCAAGAAGTTTTTCAAATGGTTCGTAAAAATTTTTCAAAGTTGGAACAAGACTCTTTTTACCTGAAGCAATTTCATCTAACTCATCTTCCATATGAGCTGTAAAATTAATATCAACAATTTGCGGAAAATGATTTGAAAGTAAATCACTGACAGCAAAACCTATTTCTTGGGGTATAAGTTTTTTATTCTCATCTTTAACTATATATTGTCGTTTAAATAAAGTGTCAATAATTGGAGCATAAGTTGAAGGCCGTCCTATCCCAAAATCTTTTAAAGTTTTTATAAGTGAACTTTCGGTAAATCGCGCTGGTGGTTTTGTGAATTTTTGTTGTAGATTGACTTCCTGCAGTTGCGCCTTATCAGAAAGAAAAATCTCTGGCAATACTGTTTCTTTAAGCCTCATTTGGTAGACTTTCAAAAAACCTTCAAATTTTAAAATCTGACCTTTTGCCTCAAAAGTAAACTCTCTTTGAGCATCTTCAATATTAATCAAAGTATTTTCAAAAATAGCTGACGACATTTGAGTCGCTAAAGCTCGGGACCAAATTAAATTATAAAGCTTATATTGATCGGGGGTAAGGTCACTTTTGATATTTTCAGGGATAAAATAAATATTTGTTGGTCTAATTGCCTCATGGGCTTCCTGAGATAGCTTTGATTTATTCTTAAAAATGCGTAGCGAAGACGCAAGATACTTCTTGCCAAAATTTTTTTCAATAAAATCACGAAATTGCGATATCGCCTTTTGAGCTAAATGCACCGAATCAGTTCTCATATAAGTAATAAGCCCAATTCTTCCATAATTTTTGATGTTTACACCTTCATAAAGTTGTTGGGCAATTAACATTGTTTTTTTTGCCGGAAATCCAAGCTTATAAGCCGCATCCTGTTGAAGCGTTGCTGTCATATAAGGGGGCAAAGGGTTTTTTGAAATTTCTCTTTTTTCAGCCATTACTACTTCCCAAAGGTTTTTTAGTAAAATTTTTTCTTTAATTTTGTTCGCCATTTCTTTATTTTTAATATCAAATTGTTTTAATTTTTGTTGATTGATTTTAATTAATTGAGTTTTTATAATTTTATTATCATCGCTAAAGTGTTGAATTTTAAAAATTCCAAAAATCTCCCAATATTCTTCAGGTTTAAAATTTTGTATCTCTCTTTCACGATCAACAATTAGTTTCAAAGCCGCTGATTGAACACGACCAGCCGAAAGCCCACTGGCTATTTTTTTCCATAAAAGAGGTGAAAGTTTATAACCTACAAGTCTATCTAAAATCCGACGTGCCTTTTGGGCGTCAACCAAATTTAAATCTATATCTCGAGGATTTTTAATAGCTTCTAAAATAGCTTCTTTTGTAATTTCGTGAAAGACTATCCTTTTAAAATTTTTAGCTCCGTTTTGGCTTAAAATTTCTTTTAAATGATAAGCAATTGCTTCTCCTTCGCGATCCTCATCAGTAGCAAGGATAATTTCTTTTTCATTTTTAGCTTTTTCTTTTAAAACTTTAACATTTTTTTTAGCTTTTTGCGGAATCACATATTTAATTTGAAAATCTTTTTTAACATCAACTCCAAGAGAGCTTTTAGGTAAATCGCGAATATGACCAAAAGAAGATTCCACTCGGTATTTGGAACCTAAAAAACCTTTTATCGTTTTTGCTTTTGTTGGTGATTCAACAATGACTAAACTCATTTTAATGTTAAATAATGAAAAGAGGTTAAATTTTTACAAATATTTAAAAATTTTCGGAGTTTTTAAGTTATGGGACTTTAAACGATATATTAAATAAGCAACAGTTATCAATTAATATTTTAAATTTTTGGCTAATAAATCTTTATTTTTAAATTTAAGTAAAATTTATTCAAGAGCATATCTTTTATTACCTATATCTTTGATTTTTCCAGCTATTTCCATTTTAGTTATTATAACTAAAAGTTTACTCAGCTCAATATCTAATTTTTTTGATATTTCGTCAATAGAGTGCGGTTTTGCCTTTAAAATATTGATAATTAAAAGCCACTGATTAAAATCTTCGTCTTGATTTGACACTTTGGTGTTAATTTCTTTTTTGTAGTGCAACTTTTCTATAAATAACGATTTTTTCTTTAAATAATTTAAAATATCTTTAGGTGAAACAGCAAGATATGCTAAACTGTTTTTTATCAAATTATTCGTTGCTTCATAATTTTTAGAATAAATAGAGCCAGGAATAGCAAAAAGCGGTCGCTTATATTTTTTAGCAAAAGCAGCAGTTATCATTGCACCTGATTGAAAAGGCGCTTCAACGATTAAAACACCCAACGAGATTCCAGCTATTATTCTATTTCTTCTTTTAAAATTTGAGGGGAAAACTTTAGCGCCTGGTGGGTATTCACTGATGATTAAACCTCCTTTTTTTAATATTTTATGAGCCAATTTTATTTGACTAGAGGGTGTAATATTATCAAGAGCACTGCCTAAAACCGCAATAGTTTTACTTCTACCTATCATTGCCCCTTCATGAGCTGATGAATCAATACCAAAAGCTAAACCACTGACAATATTTAATCCAGCAAAAGAAAGTTCAAAAGCAAATTTTTTTGCCGTCTCTTTACCTTCTGTCAAACATTTTCTTGTTCCGACTATTGCAAAGCAAGGCTCATTAAGTAAATCTAAATTTCCGCTTGCATAAATTTTTTGGGGCGCATCTGGAAGATTTTTTAAAAGTTTTGGGTATTGCTTTTCATTTTGCGATAAACAAAAAATTTTCATAACAAGATGAAAATCTTATGCTCCAATCTTGATCTTGTCAAATTTATTATAATTAAACCAGCTAACCTGCTTAAGATAAATGTTTTAAAATATTGAATTTAAATTTATTTTTTAAGGCTAAAATTTGTATTTTCTTTACTGCCGCAGATGCGGTTCAACGCGTTTTAAGAAAACAGCATTAACTGCCACAATAATGGAAGAAGCTGACATTAAAAGAGCTGAAATTTCAGGCCGTAGCGACCAGCCAAATATATTATAGAAAACGCCGGCTGCAACCGGAATTGAAAGCAGATTATAAATCGCAGCCCAAAAAAGATTTTGCTTCATTTTGTTTACTGTTGCACGGCTTAAACGAATAGCCGCTACAATATCATAAGGATCAGATTTCATAAGTACGATGTTGCTAGTTTCAATCGCCACATCTGTACCAGCGCCAATTGCAATGCCGATATCAGCTTGCGCCAAAGCAGGAGCATCATTAACACCATCACCAACCATTGCAACAAATTTGCCCTCTTCTTGAAGTTTTTTCACCCAGTTAGCTTTATCAGCTGGCAAAACCTCAGCAAAAACCCTTTTTATCCCAAGTTTTTTGGCAATAGCTTTAGCTGTTCTTTTATTATCACCAGTCATCATTATAATTTCTATTCCCATTTTTTTAAGCTCATCTACTGTTTTTTTAGAATTGTCTCTTAAAGTATCAGCAACAGCAATTAGCCCTATTATTTCATTATCAAAAGCCAAAAGCATTACGGTTTTGCCTTCTTTTTGAAGTTTTTCAATTTTTTTATTAATCTGATCGTTGATTTTAATTTGATACTTTTTCATAAGCTTCTGATTTCCCAAAAGCACTAAGTTTTTAGTATCGGCTACTTTGCCATAAATTCCAAAACCAGGTTTTAACTTAAATTCAGCAATATCTGATTGAAAACCTTTAAAAGATTTAGCCGTTCTTTGAATTGCCTTATCAAGAGAATAAAAAGATTTTTTACCAAGACTAGCAGCAAAACCAATTATACATCCCTTTACTCCATAACCTGCAACGGCTTCAAATTTTGCGACATTTAAGAGCTCAATTTTATCTTTTACAGCTTTTTCAACAATAGTTTTTGCTAACGGATGTTCGGAATGTTTTTCAATGGAAGCAGCAATTTGCAGAATTTTTTTTTGCATATCTTCGTTTTCTATATTTATAAAAGAAATAACATCTGTTACTTCAGGTTCTCCTTTAGTAAGAGTTCCCGTTTTGTCTAAAATAATAGCATTAATCTTTGAAGTTCTTTCAAGGGTAGTAGCATCTTTAATTAAAATGTTATGTTTAGCGCCAAGGCCAGTTCCTACCGCAACTGCTGTTGGAGTAGCAAGTCCTAACGCATCAGGACATGCTATAACCACAGCGGAAACAGCAAAAGTTAAAGCAGTAATTAGTGAAGCGCCAGCAAAAAAATACCATCCTAAAAAAGCGGCAATTCCTGAACCAATAGCGACAATCACCAATATCGCCGCGGCTTTGTCAGCGATTCTCTGACCTGGCGCTTTGGAATTTTGCGCTACTTGCACCATCTTGATAATCTGTGCTATTACAGTTTCGCTACCAACTTTAGTGGCTTTAAATTTAATTGAACCTTGTTGATTAATTGAGCCGCCAATTACTTGGCTGCCAATTTTTTTATGCACAGGCATTGATTCTCCAGTGACCCAAGATTCATCAACATATGTTTCTCCTTCAATAATTACGCCGTCAACAGGGATTTTATTGCCAGGCCGAATTACGATAATATCTCCTTTTAAAACCTCAGCGCTAGGAATTGTAATTTCCTTACCTTTACGAATAACTGTTGCTTTTAGAGGAACTAAATCAAAAAGCGCCCGCAAGGCTTCTGAAGTGCCACGACGAGAACGCATCTCCATCCAATGACCAAAAAGAACAAAAGTAACCAGCGCCGCTGCTGCTTCATAGAAAGTTTCAGAATCAGGTTTTAAAAGAGTTAATAAAGCGCTAAAAAAATACGCTGCCAGTACCCCAGTAGCTACTAATACTGCCATATTTAACTGTCGGGCTTTTAAAGACCAATAAGAGCCAGTAATAAAAATTGAACCAGTCCAAAAAACAACTGGGGTAGTAAGAATAAAAAGCAAGATATTAACGGGGATAGGAGAAGGAAGTTGAAGCTTAAAATAGTTTGTAGCAACAGGAGAGTAAAGAAATATTGGAATTAACAAGATAAACGAGATTAAAAATCGACGAAGCATGTCAAATTCCATTTGCCTAGCAATTTTAGGGTCAGACATCGCTGCTTCATGATTTTTATGGCTCATTTTTGAAATTTCAGATTCTAAATCTTCTGCTGGGGCAGTTTTTTTCTTTCTTTTTTCTTGAATTAATTCCATACTGCATCCTGGACAACGACCAGGCGTTGACTGTTTAACTTCCGGATGCATAGGACAAGTGTAAATTATTTTTTTTTCGCTAAAAGATTGCGCACCTTCTTTATGTTCGTGTTTTAAGTGCTTCAGTTTTTCATTAAGATTATATTCATATTGCTTTGATTCCATAGTACAGCCGCAATTTACAGATGATTTTTCAGCACTACAACAAAAACACTCCTTAACACAAGAGCAACTTGATTTTAAATTGCTGTCATTTGAAAATTTTTTTTTAAAATTTTTTCGAAAGCACTGTTTGTGGTTCATAATTAAAAAATTATTGATTATTTATATTTTATTTAAAAGTTCACTCCAAAATTTTACCAGTCATCGTGGCAATTGTAGTACACGTAACACTTAAAATTTAATGCTTGTATTTTGTTTATTATAATTAAAATTCTTTAGATAAGTATATAAGCTAACTTAAAAGACAAAGCCAAAAGCCAAAATCACAATAAAATACTAAAAAAACGCAAATTGATTTTTAGCAAAACTTAGCCTGAAACAAGCGCAAGCAAAATAAAATAAAAAATAAGTAGCGCTAAAAAAATGATAGCTAAAAAAAGCTTTGTATATGAATTTTTAAAAAAAATTATGAAACATTCAATATTTTACTCAAACAACAAAATTGTTATTTTAATAATCTAGAGCCTATTTTATCTTTTAGATAAAGTATAAATTTTAACAAGTTCTTTTATTGCTTTTTCAGCCTCGGTCTTTTTCTTTATTTGGTGTTTAATATGACTGCGCAAATGATTTTCCAGCAAAAAAGCATCAAGACTTTGAAGCGATTTTTGAATAGAAAGTGACTGCTCTAAAAGCTCAGCGCAGTAAAGTTCTTTTTCTATCGCCTTAATAAGAGCAGAAATTTGTCCTTGAATAATTTTGGCGCGGTGCAACGCTCTTTTTTTGAGTTTTTGATTAACCATAAATAAATTTCAGTAATCTAATATATCTTATACCCCTATAACCTATTAGTCAATAGAAACTTTGAAATTAAAAATAAAAAATTAACTTTAATAATGTATCGAACTTTTAAAAGTTTAAACTTTAAGAAATTCGATTTTTATACTGAATATCATCTTTACTTACATGAAAAAAATATTAAAATTAAAATAATGGATTTTTATACTTTATTTAAAATAAGTCATATCATTGGAACAGTGCTAGGCGCTGGAGGTGCGACTTTTGCTGAAGTTTTATCGTATCAAGCTTTAAAAGATAAACAAGTAACAGAAGAAGAATCAAATGTATTAAAAATAACTTTTTTTATTTTAAGAATTGGGTTATTTTTGACAGTAATCTCTGGATTCGGATTTTTAATTTTATGGCGGTTAGGTAATTTTGGTCCAGAGTATTTTTATAACGAACGATTTTTATCAAAAATGTTAATTGTCGCAATTATTATGTTAAACGCTTTAGCAATGCAATTTAAAATTATACCAACCTCAATTGGTAGTCCGATTTCATTAATTTCTTGGTATAGCGCTTTAATTTTAGGCTCATGGCGTTCGCTTAACGTATCTTTTAGTACAATTATTCTATCTTACATCGTAATGGTTATTGTGGCTTATTATTTTTTGAATTTTATAAAAAATAAAAACAATAAAATTTCTACTTAATAAAATTCTATTTTCCTTTATGTCATCTTTACTTGTATTTTTTCTTTCATCTCACATTTTTCTTGGTATAATCGCAATAGCTTTTTTTTACAGTGTTACAATGAATCTTTTAAAAAGAGAGGTAAATTTATTCTCATTTAAAAGAAACTCTTTTGGGGGACTGCTTGCTTTTATTTTATCTTGGCTTACCGGAGGTTATTATTATGTCTTTTACTATGGAGATAATGTCAAGCCAATTATTAAACAAGGGCTTTATCCTTGGGCACATAATTTTATAATGGAATTAAAAGAACACATTTTTTTATATCTTCCCTTTTTGGCCTTTATTGTTTTTATAGCTTCATATTCAATGCAAGATAAATTAAAGGAAAATGAAAATTTAAGAAAAAGTCTTGCCATGTTGTCATTGACAGTCTTTATTTTAGGATTGTTGGTTGCTTTTATGGGTATCGTTATTTCTGGAGCGGTAAAAAGATAAATTGGCTTTTTTAAGATAATTTTAAATCAATTGTAATTATGAAAAAAATTAAAGCACTTATTTTTGGCGCAATAATAACAATAATTTTTTTGACGGTTTGAAAGATTTTTTAAAAAGCACTTTTTACCATCATTGGATTGGAAAAGGAATTTTAGGGATAATTGTTTTTTTAATCTCATCGCTAATTTTCAATTTAATACCTTCTTCTGAAGATATAGATGGTCAAGAAATTTCAAACAAACTTCTCTCTCTTTTTTTTACAATGATTTTAAGCTTTTTAGTTTTAAGCTTATTTTACTTTTACGAGGCTTTTATAAAAAAATAATAAATTTTTATCTGCTACTTTTATATTTTTAAAAACATCTTGCTTTTGCAAGATGTTTTTAATTAGTTTATTTTGTAAATTGCTATTAAAAAAGCTTAAGCACATTCCACCAAGCAGCAATGTAATCAGCACGTCGATTTTGGTATTTTAAATAATAAGCATGCTCCCAAACATCGAGCCCGATAATTGGGGTATGATTTTTTAAATATGGAGAATCTTGGTTAGGTAAAGAATAAACCGATAATTTTCCACTTTCATCGCGCACAAGCCATGCCCAACCAGAACCAAAATGAGATAAAGCAATTTGGGTAAATATTTTTTTGAATTCATCTAAAGATTTAAATTCTTTTTTTATTTCAGAAATTAAATTTTGATCTAATTCTTTCTGAGGAGCCATAATTTGCCAAAATAAACTATGATTTAGATGCCCTCCACCATGATTGATAATTTGTTGTCGAATATCATCGGGAACGCTTTTAATATCCCGTAAAAGCTGTTCTAATTTTTTTTCTTGTAAAGAGGGGTATTTTTCAAGCGCTTTGTTTAAGTTATCAATATAAGCTTGATGATGCTTTGTATGGTGAATTTGCATTGTTTGTGCATCAATATATGGCTCAAGTGCATTATAAGAATAAGATAATGAAGGTAATGTGTATTTCATAGTAATTTATATTAATAATTAAATTCAAAAATCGCTGTTGACTACATTATACTCCTAAAATCATTTTTAGATCAATAAATTTTACCAATAAAATCGTCTTAAGTAAAGTTTAATCTTTATAGCTTTTTAAACAATAAAATAAAAAACACATTGACATTAAAAAATTAAAAGTTAAACTAAAAATACATTTTAATTTTAGCCAGTTCTTTAACAGGAGGGTCAGTTATGAAACAGGCAAAATTAAAGCTGCCTTTAAAAATGATAAAAAAAGTGTTTCGGCAATTGAACCCAACAGCCATAAAAGTATTTGAAATCAGATCAGTAAGTCCTAAATTAGTTAAAAAAGTATCTGAAATGACAGCCGACGAGATTTATGGAGGCGTAAAAGACGATAAGTATTTACAGATTGTTTCTATTAATGGTACTTTGGAAATGAACGACAAAACATTGGTTAAATTTCAAGCAATATGTCGCTTGAAAAACCAGGGAGGTGGTTGGGAACCAGATAATTTAGAAATTAAATACGAAAATGAAAAGAACATTTTTTTTTATAGATTTGAGTCAACTTTTTATCAAAGCAAGAAAAGAAGAATAATCCATTACGAACCAGTAAAAGAAAGGAGGTAAAAATGGATATTAAGGAAGAATATGAAATATTGTCTTCCTTGACAAAAAAAGGACTTCTTGAATCACTGGGAAAAGGATTGTGGATTCCTTGTTTATTGCAGTTAAACGAAGAAAAATATCGCGCTGTAATAAGAATAGATAAGATGTCAGCTTTAGACAATGAGAGTGAAAGACTTATGTGGGAATTTTGGGGATATATCAAAAACGATAAAGAGTTTATGATGAGAGGTCGATATAATTTAACAACAAAAAAGGGCACTTTATGGATAGTTGGAAGGGCTAAAAACTTCTCTTATAGTCAAGACGGAAAGTAAATTAATTGCATTTGGGTCCGCGTGATAGAAAATTGAGCGCGGACTTTTTTTTATAAATAAAAAAAGGAATCAAAAATCCTAAAATAATTCCTCCTGCAATATCTAAAGGCCAATGTTTGCCAATAAAAATTCTACCAAACCCAATCAAAAAAGCCAAAATGAAAAATTTAAAGACTAGAATTTTATTTAATGTTGATTTATTTTGATGAAAAACAAAAAATAAAAATGCAAAAGCTAAAGCAAAAGCAATGCTTGTGTGCCCGGAAGGAAAAGAGGAAGCATTTAAATTAAATGGACGAGTCGCAATATTGAATATTTTAATAAATTGAGATGTAAACCAAGCAAATAAAGAACTGCCAAAAATAAAAAAGTAAACTTTAGGATTTAATTTGTTAAGAATAAGGGCAATAAAGACACCAAGAATTAACAAAAAAATAAGATACTCAGCAAAAAAAATGCCAATTAAATCTAAAAAGACATTTTCTCCATAAAAACCATAAATTATATTAAAAAGATATTCATTCATTAAAAGTGTATCATTTTTTATTTATCGCTTAATTTTAATATCGCTTCTGCAGTTTTATTAGGATCATGTCGAATAAGGTCTTTTTGAGTTATCAAATCAGTTTCTATTATTTTTATAGAATAAGACGAAAGATCGTTTTTTACTAAAATTGAGTTTTCCTTGCCATATTTTTTAAGTCGCGTTTTAGATGGTTTTTTACTGTTAAATAAAATAAAATCTAAAATGTTTTTCCCTAAATATTTTTCAATTTCAGCCAAAAAATCGCTTAATTTAAAATTAGTAGTCTCTCCATATTTTGTCATTAAATTAGCAATATAAATCTTTTTTGCTTTTGATTCCTTTATTGCTTTTGGAATATTTTTGACTAATAAATTGGGAATAATGCTTGTAAAAAGATCGCCAGGACCAATCACTATTAAATCTGCTTTTTTGATTGCCAAAATCGCTTTAGGGTTAGCTTTGGGCTGGGGTTTTAAAAAAACTTTTTTGATTCTTAGATGGCCGTTATGTTTGGGAATATCAATGTTGGTCTCGCCGGCGATTTCACTTCCATCTTCTAAAATTGCGTGAAGTTTTATGTCTTGCAGTGTCACAGGAATAACCTCGCCTTTAATATTTAATAAAGTGCCAGCCAATTGAACCGCCTTTTCAAAATTACCCGTAACTTGCTCCAAGGCACTTAAAAAAATATTGCCAAAATTATGGCCAGCAAGTTCTCCTTTAGCAAAACGATAATTAAATAAATCAAGCCAATGCTTCTCGGATTGAGAAAGAGCAATAAGGGCACGCCTAATATCTCCAGGCGGCAATACTCCCAAATCACTACGCAATCTACCAGTTGATCCTCCATCATCAGCCATAGATACAATTGCTGATAAATGGACTGGATATTTTTTAAGTCCAGTTAAAACTTGAAATATTCCGGTAGCGCCGCCGATAACCACAATATTGACAGTCTTTTTTTTTGACATAAAACGGGAGCGGCAGGACTCGAACCCGCAGTCCCACTTTTGGAGAGTGGTGGTTTACCAATTAACCAACGCTCCCTGATAGAACTATTAAGCAACAAATTTAAGAGATTTGGATTATTTTATCTCAAAAACCAACAAAAGTCAAAAAATGCCCTTTAACTTTAAAGCAATAGGCTTTTAATTAACAATTTCTTATAAGTAATAATTAAACAAAGATTTGACAGTTCTAAAATCTTCGAAGATTACTTTAATTTTTTTTAACACCAAATAGCATAATAACTTCAACATTTTCTTACTCCATTCTTAAAATTTGTTTGACTTTTGCCAAAATTTCATCTGGAGTATAATGCGCTTTAACAAGAAAATCAGCTGCACCCATATTTAAGCCCCTTTGAATTTCTTCTTTTTGTCCTAAATTAGATAAAATTATAACAGGAACCTTTTGAGTTCGCGGGTCATTTTTTAATTCTTCTAAAACCTCAAAACCGTCTTTTTCAGGAATTATTAAATCAAGCAAAATAATCGCCAAAGATTCTTTTTTTGCAATTTCTAAGGCTTTTTGTCCATTTTCAGCTTGCAAAACATCAAAGCCAAAATCGCTCATTTTTTTAACAACTAACTCTCTTAAAAAATTATCATCCTCAACTATCAAAATTTTTATTTTTTCATTTTTCATTATCAAAGATATTAAATTTCATTTTTTCTCTATTTATTTTATCTATAAATATTTATTAATTTTTTCCACTACTTCTTCTGGATTAATCTCAGCTTTTATGATAAAATCTTTAGCTCCGAGCTCAATCGCTTTATCGAGTTCAACTTTTTGTCCAGAATTTGATATAATGATAATAGGAATTGATGATTTTCCTGTTTCTTTTAATTTTCTCATTACCTGAAACCCATCAAGTTTAGGCATTACAATATCTAAAAGAAGAAGGTGAG
>JBBIMT010000008.1:0-16793 GCA_037444265.1 bacterium | reverse complement strand
TATCAAAAGGAGCGGTTGTAATAGTGAGACCTCTACTTTTCATATAATTTTTTATCTCATCGTACCAAGTGCATACCTTTGCGCGATTTCTTTTATCTTCGTCACCTTCAAAGCCTGGAGTAAATGAAGTTTGCTCGCAATACTTGTTTATCTCGTGAAACTCTAAAAGGACCGGTTCAGATCTAAGCTCGGTAAAAGCTTCAAACATCAATTTGTTTACATCTTCCCGAGCTTTTTCTATTTGAGCTAATTTAAAAGACATCTGGAAATCTTCATTGCGCTCCTGTATTGCTTGCATTAAATTAAACAAAAACACCTCCAGTGATTTTTCATAATCTGTATTATTATCAAAGCCAACAGTCCAAACAGGAACAGCCGCATTTGCCGTCAAACTAAAAAATACAACACTAATCAGTCCTACAATCAAAACAACTATGCAATTTCTTTTTGTTTGAAATTTAAGAATCATATGTCATAAATAAATGAATTAGAATTATGATGCATTATGCAAAATTATCTTTATTCACAATTTATCATTCTGCCAAAAACTATTTATGGTTTTTGGTCTGGTATTTTATCTTTGGGCAAAACTTCTGTGGGGATTGATAAATTATATTTTTTAACTATTTCTCTTAAATTTGTTAAAAGTTCACGAGCTGTATTGCGAGCTGTATTCATTTCTTGGGAATTTAAAACTTCTAAAATTTTTTCCCGATTACCTGAAAATTGTGCAATTTTTTCAAGTTGTGATACATAATTTTTAATCGAAATTAAAGATTTTTCATGAAATTCTTTAAGTTCGTCCGGGGGAGTTAACTTTTCAAGTTTAGGAATTTTTTCTTTGAACAATTTTATTAAATTATTCATTTTAGAAGGATTACCGTCGCGCGCTTCAAAAAGAGCTAGTGAAACATCGGTATTGTCTGGAAAATTTAAATTAGCGCTGTCTATTAAATATTTTTCCATTGCTGATTTTGAAAACTGGTTGATTTTTTCAATTTTCAGATCTAAAGAATTAACTGGAAGAGTGCTAAAAGTAGATAAGGACGATAAAGATAAGGAAGATTGAGATAATAATGATTTTTGTTCTGAGGCAACTTCAGAATTTTGAGAGGAAATGGAACTTAAAGAAGTCTTTAAGGTTTCCTGGGGATTTGCATTAACTGCCAATTCTTTATCAAGATTGAGCTTTTGAATTTTCTTTTTAATAGGAAAATTTTCCAATTGGATGACATCGGTTTTGTTTTTAATATTTGACCAGCCAAAAATTGCAATTATTAAAGCTATCAGTAATAACGAACTCTTTTTCATAAAAAAGAATTTTCAAATTACTAGTTAATTAGACTATTGGATCACTATATTTTTCTAAATTTTCATTAAATACTTTTATATTATCTCAAGGAATTGGCTAATTTTTCTCTTTCTGTTGTTATTTCGTTTGATACTTGAATAATTTTATCCGATAATGCCATATTATAATTTATTTTAATTGGATCTTCTTTGGCGTAATTTAAATCATCAAACATTACACGCATATATTTTATCAAACCTATGTATTTTTTATGAACATTTTTTGCTTCCGGGGGGACAGATATTGCCTTAAGTTTTGCTAAAGCGTCATCTATTGTTTCAAGAATTTTTTTTAAAATTTTAATAGTGTTGCCTTTATCGATATCTCGAACAATTGAAACATAATCTATATTTTTTTCATCAGGTAATATTTTGATTTTTGCCGTTTGTTCTAAATAATTTTTTAAATTTTCTCTAGAGGAGTCAATAATCTTTATTTCTGTGTCGTCTATTTTAGGGAGGTTTAACTGTGGCGGTACTACTTCTTTGAAAAATCTTTCTAAATATGCTTGGGTTATTTTTTGTTCATTGACGCCTAAATCGTTTTTTAGCCAATCAAAATATCTTTCCGTAAGCTCCCCCCTTTTAAGATTATTCTCTAATTCCTTGTTATTATTGTTGTCGTTGTTGATTTTAATAACATTTTCAGTTGGACTAAAAAACAGAAAATAACCTCCCAATAATAAAGCTAAAATTGTAAATATTTTTTTAAAAGACACAATGTAAAAAGCAAATTAGTATTAATTAATATAATCAAATCTATAATTTATAAATTGTAAAATTTTGAAAATACAATAATCATTAAATCTAATTTTTATCAGTCATTATTAATAATGCCAAAATTATAATCGTACTAACTTTTGTTCAATATTTTGCCAATCATTAAGAGAGAGATTTTGGGGTCGAGCGTTTATATTGATATTATTATTTATAAATATTTTTTCAATCTCCTTTGAATTTTTTTTTAAAATTTGAGTTAAAGTTTTTAATATTTTTTTTCTTTTAAAGATAAAACATTTTCTAATAATTGCAAAAGTTTCATTTTTTAAAAGAGGAAATTTTTTAATTTTAAATAACATTAAACTTGATTTAACATCTGGTTTTGGCCAAAAAGAATCAGGAGCGATATCGCTAATTTTTTTAATATTGCATAATGATTGAAGAATAATCCCTAAACTACTAGCATAAGGGGGTTTAGCTAATATTTTTTGCGCAAATTCTTTTTGTAGCATTAAAACAGCTAAACTGGGTTTTTGGGTAGTATCTTCAAAAAATATTTTTATTAAAGGACTAGAAATATTATAAGGAACATCTGATATTAGTTTGTATTTTTTAGGTAGATAATCGACGATATTTAATTTTAAAATATCTTTATTAATAATTTCAACATTTTCGGGCGCATTTTGTTTTAATATTTCAGTTAATTTTTTGTCTTTTTCAATAGCCAAAACTTTCCCGCCATATTTAGCAATCTCAAAAGTTAATGCGCCAAGCCCGGGACCTATTTCAATAATTATATCACTTTTTTTAATATCGGCAAATTGCAAAAACATATTTCTTACTTTTTTATCAATTAAAAAATGTTGCCCTAAGCTCTTTAAGGGAGAAATTTTATGTAATTTACAAATTTTTTTTATCTGAGCAATGGAATACATAATAAATTGAATGTTAAGGTTTCACCCTCAGAAGCTTTTAAATATCCTTAAAAATCAATAATGATTCTTGGAATATTATCTCTTTTATTCATTTGTAAAAGATGTTCAGGGATTTCTCGTAAAAATCTGGAAGGAAGAGAGAATTGAGTTTTGCCATAAATAGTTCTTTTCTTAGCAAAAGATAAGTAAATACGCTCTTTAGCTCGAGTAAGCCCTACATAACATAATCTCCGTTCTTCCTCAATTCCGTAAGGCTCTTCAAAGGCTTTGAAATGAGGTAAAATGCCTTCTTCCATTCCTACTAAAAAAACGATATTAAATTCTAAACCTTTAGCAATATGTAAAGTCATTAGATGAGGACCATCTTTTGATAAATTAAGTTTGTCATCTTCAGTATACAAACTTACTTTCTCTAAAAATTTTTGAAGCTGTTCTTCTTGGGGATAGTCTTTAAAATCTTTAGCTAAAGAAATTAATTCTTGAACGTTTTCAAGTCGATACTCTCCTTGTTCCGAATTCCTTTTTAAAAAATCTTCATATCCTGTAATTTTGATGATTTGCGTTATAAGATCTCCTAAATGGAGCTTTTTTTTAAAAGTTTTAAGATCATTAAGTATTGTCAAAAGTGTTGAAATTTTTTTATAAATTCGCAATGGCAGTTTTTCTTTCAAGACCTGCGGTTCATTTATCAAATTTTCTCCATAAAGTAAAATCGAAGAAGCTGTCTTTTCACCAATCCCGCGAGGTGGAACATTTATAATTCTTTTTAAACTTAAAGAATCAGCTGGATTATGGAGAATTTTTAAATAAGCCACAATATCTTTTACTTCTTTGCGTTGATAAAAGTTTATATCTCCTATTAAATTATAAGAGACTCCTTCTCTTAAAAAAGCCTCTTCTAGAGCACGAGATTGAGCGTTAGTTCGATATAAAATGGCAATTTCGTTTGACTGAAAGTTTTCTTCAGATATTAATTTTCTTATAGTCCAAACTACTTGAGCTGCTTCTTCTTTTTCATTCTCAAATTCTCTTAAAAAGATCGCTTCACCAGTTTCCTTGTTTGTCCATAAGTTCTTTTTCATTCTGAATTGATTGTTGTTAATAAGATGGCTTGATGCTTCAACTATAGTTTTCGTTGAACGGTAATTTTGCCCAAGCTCTATTACTTTTGCGCCAGGGAAATCTTTTTCAAAATTTAGAATATTCCGATAATCAGCCATTCTAAAAGAATAAATAGATTGATCCTCGTCTCCCACGACTGTTAAATTTTGATGTTTTTGAGATAACATTTTAACTAAAAAATATTGAGAATAATTAGTATCTTGATATTCATCAACTAAAATATATTGATATTTATCTTGCCAAAATTGCAGTGTTTCCGGATGTGAAATAAAATATTGAATGGTTTTCATTATTAAATCTTCAAAATCATAGGCATTATTTTGTTTAAGAAGTCGTTCATAAATATCATAAATTTTATAAATTATTTCATCTAAATGACTTTGAATATTTTGGCTAAATTCTTGAGGAGTTAAGAGATTAACTTTGGCTTTTAAGATAGCATTATGTATTGCTTGGAGGGAGTAATCTTCTTTTGATACATCGGCTGCTTTGAATGCTTCTTTAATTAAAGCTAAAGAATCATTTTGATCATATATTACAAAATATTTATTTCTGCCTTGAAATGAACCACTATGGCGTAAAATCGTTGCGCCGAAACTATGGAAAGTTCCTATAGTTAGTCCTTTTATACCATCTAAATTAGCTGTTTTCTTCAATAAATTGAAAATTCTCTGCCGCATTTCATCTGCCGCTTTATTAGTAAAAGTAAGCGCCAAAATATAATCGGGTTTTATTCCTTGCGCTATTAAATAGGCTATTTTGTGGGTAATAGTTTTAGTTTTTCCTGATCCCGGTCCTGCTAAAATTAAAAGTGGGCCTTTAAGATGCAATACCGCTTCTTTTTGGCTTAAATTTAAATCTTTTAAAATTTGATTATCAGTTTCCTTTAACATAATTTGATAAAAGAAAGTTCGATCTTGATAGTTTACATATACATAAAGTAGTATATTGACATAAAAAACAAAATAGAGTATAATATACTATACTATAAAATTCGCTGTTTGAGAAGAGAGAGGGAAAAGCACAACAGCGGCTAATAATTGACTTTTACTACTATTAGTAAATTCAGTGTTAAAAAGATATTATCTTTTCTTTATTTATTTATTATTATAGGATTAGCCGTGGAAGTTAACGGCCAATCTTCTTTTACTACACTTTCAGCTATTTATAATCCGCTTCCAAAAGCGGTTAACTTTTTTTCAAATGGCAAAGGCGGACTGGACAATATTATCTATTTAACAATGGATGACAGCAGTTTTTTTGCCGTTCATTCTCCTTCTACTGGCAATTTATCTAATAATTCACGGTATACTTATAAGAAAGACTTGATTACTTATATAGTTGAAGAAGGAGACACTCTTTCTACAATAGCTGAGAAATTTAACGTGTCATTAAATACAATTTTGTGGGCAAATAACTTAACAGCACGAAGCATTATTAAACCCGGAGATAAATTAACAATACTGCCAGTAAACGGTCTTTTACACAAAGTAAAAGAAGGCGAAACGGTTATTGGAATCGCCTTAACTTATGAGGCCAGTGAAGAAGATATTATTGATTTTAATAATTTAGATGAAGATGGATTGATTATCACAGGGCAAATTTTGATTATTCCAGGCGGGAAAAAACCTTTGCCGCCTGTATATAAACCTCCTAAAGATGGCAAAACTACTGCTCAATTCGCTTCAATTAAAGGTTATTTTGTAATGCCAACTACCGGAAAATTTACTCAAGGATTGCATTCTTATAATGCAGTAGATATCGGAAACTCTTGCGGTACGCCAATTTATGCAGCAGCGTCAGGAACTGTTTTAGTTTCTAAATCGTCTGGCTGGAATAAAGGATATGGAAAATACATTCAAATTCAACATCCTAACGGTACCCAGACTTTATATGCGCATTTAAGCCAAGTCAATGTTAGCGCCGGTCATAATGTCGATAAGGGTGAAGTTATAGGTTTGATGGGCACAACAGGAAGATCAAGTGGTTGCCATTTACATTTTGAGGTAAGAGGAGCGCCTAATCCTTTTGCATATTAGTTATTATTTAAAATTATTAAATAGTTCATTTTTAAAAAACGCTCGCTTGAGCGTTTTTTAATTTTTTATTCGAAACTTTTTAGTTAATTTTGATATTTTAAAAAAAACTATATCCATTAATTAAAAAAAATAAAATTTTACATTTTTAAATTTAATTTCAATTTATTTTTAATTTTTTGATGAAAATTTAAAAAAATGTAAAATTTTTATGGTTTGACCAATCCTTGCCTTGAGTCAATATTTTGATCTTCTAATGTTGAAGTAGATTGTTTTAGCCCAGAAACTTCTATATTAATGCCGGTAAAAGTATCTTTAGCAGTCAATGTTGTTTTATCCAAAAGATCAACAGGTTTATTGATTTGGTGAGGTCCTGGGGTAATCGCAACTTGGAAGACAGCTTGATAAACTGGTAGACCATTGGCAATACCGGTTGTTGCCGGTACTTTGCCTACTTTCCAAGTAACGCGTTTAAGCGATTCATCATAAGTGATTCCTTCTTTACTAAAATTAGCATAATAATTATTTGTCCAGACAACTCCAGTAGGCAAAGTAGCGCTAATTACGACATCATCTATATCATTGGAAACATTTATAATTTGCCAATGTAATGTAAAAGTTGTAGTTTGACCTACTTGAGGTGGAATTGGGCCAAAGTTTTGAATTGAAGTAAAGTTTTCTCGGTAAAATGCTTGAACTCGCAAAAAAACCTGAGTGTTTATTTTGTTTATCACATCGGTAGAGTAATTAATTTCTTTCAGTCCAATTAATTGAGGAACTGATCTTGTTCCGATATTAAAAGAAACTTTCACAAAGAATTCTTTATCCTTGTAAGGATTTAAAATGGGAAAGAAATTTTTTAAGTTAATTTTAAAAGAAGCTGACCCTGATTCTTTTGGATTAAGAACTTTCAATTGCGGAATTTCTCTTGGCCCCCAAGTAATGGTATTAGTGTAAACATCAAAATAACCGTTTGTCCTTAAGGTGCTTAAATTAAACATCGTACCATCAAGTTTGGCTGACAAATAAAGATCTTGTAAGGGTGCGTCAAAATTATTTTCAAAAATAATATTATATTGTAATTCTTGTCCAGCGTAGACCGAAGGATTATCTTCTCCGTTAACTTTGATTTTTAAAGCTAAAGGCGAACTAATAATTTCTGTTTGCGAAGTTTGTTTGGTATAGATGACATATTCCTCACCTTCTAAGCCCTCGATCATTGCTAAAATAGTTTTGAAATCATTTTCTTGCCCGGTTATTATGCCTTTAATTTTAATTTGTCCTTCTTGAGTTGGGCCTAATTTATCAATTTGCCAAATATTTTTTTCTTCTGACGGCAAAGGATCAGATTCACTATAAATAAAACCAGGTGGATATTGGACCTTAATTCTTAAATTATTAAAAGCATTTTCGGAGGAGTTGATGTAATTTATTTTATAAAATATTTCTTTATTTGAAAAAATTTGTCGTGGAGCTTCAATTTTTAAGATAATTGGGAAATTGCTAATAGAGGTTGTAAATTTAACTGATTTTTTGATTTCCTTTGAGATTCCTTTGGGTTTAAAATTAATAGTGGCTGTGGCTGATCTAAGGCTATTTTCAGGAGCTACTATGCGCGCGTTAAAATCTTTTTGAATACTTTTGCCAGGAAAAATATCGCCTAAATTGATTCTTAATTGAGTGGCTTTCTGTTCTTTTATAAAACCTTCAGTAGCTATATAAGAACCTTCTGGGTAATCAAAGAAAAGTTCTACATCTTCTAAAGCACTTGTGTTTCTATTAGTTATTACCAAAATCCATCTCGCATAAGAACCACTTGTTAAATTAGCGGGTCCGTCTAAAGTCATTTCAATTTTATCAATAGACCAGCTTGTATATTCTAAATATTTATTTAAACCCAAAAGCGCAAAAGTAGCTAAAACAAAAAACCCGACTACGAAATAAATGATTTTTTTTGTTTTCTTACTTAAGCCAAAACTCGAAGGATTTTGCCAGCCTCTGTAAGAAGTTTTTTTAATATCGATATTTTTTGGATTTAAAGCATCTTCTTGCGTAAAATCCATCTGAGTTTGAGAATCTTTTTTATACAATTGTTTTTCTTTTTCTTCAATGTATGACATAATTAATGTTAATAGTGTTAGCTTAAAAAGTTAAAAAATTAAAATAAGTAATAAAGTAAGATGAAAATAACTTTGGCGCAACCATTTTATAAATTATACACTAACTTTATTAAGTATCCAATCAAAAATGCAGCTACAGCTGCGCCGCCGCCAATTAATAGCATTTCTAATCCTAACCAAAACCAGTTTTTTGAGATGAAAATACTTCTTAAAGCTCCGATACAAAAAAGCAAAAAAAATGTAAAAATGATTGATATTAAAAAACTTGCGTTGCCAATAGAAACTAAAAAAGGCAACAAAGGGAAAAATCCGGCAAAAATAAAAGAAATGAAAGTGAGAAAACTATTTTTTGATGGAGCTAATTCAAGCGGTTGACAAGTTAAAACGCCTTGTTCTTTTAATTTTTTTTCGACATCAAGCTCTGATTTATAACCTAAATAGCTGCTTGCTGCCATAGAAATGCCATCAGCAATTAAATTAGCAAATCCCAGTGCAATTATGACAAAATTATCTAAGGAAGCGCCTAAAACGCCTGATATAACAGCAAAAGTTGTAATGATTCCGTCGTTAGCGCCATAAATAATATCTCGTAAATATTTAGCGTATTTTTTACTATTCATTTAATTTAAAACTAATTTAACTTTTAAATTAGTTGAAATTATATCTTATTTTAACAAGGTATAAGACACAGAGATAAAAGTCTTTGGTGAAAATGAATTTGGTAAAAATCTAATAAAATTTTTCGTAAAATAAAGTTTTGAAATTTTGTTAGTCTTAATTTAGAAACAAAGGCCCATTCTTCTTTTTTTAATTCGTTCAAAATTTTTAAAACATCTTGCCTTACCAATATTGTTTGATTTTCTGGTTTATAGCAATTAACACATAAAACTCCGCCGCGCAAGGGACTGAAATAATGCAGCTGCTCTTTTTTGCCACAAGATAGACACTCTTTTGTTTGAGGCGAAAGTCCAGCATTTATAAAGATTTTCATTAAAAAAAAATAAATGAAGTTATTATAATAAATATTTAATTTTTTTTCTGGCAGTTGATTTATTTTTTTTAGTGCTTTTAAAAAAAGATTAAATAAAAAATTGTTTTCATAGTACTTTGCAGAAGATTTTAAAATAATTTCACCAATAGTTATTGCCAAAAACATTTTCCAGCAATTTTTTTTAATCTTCGTGAAATTTTCCAAAATTTCGCAGCCTATTATAGTTGGTATCAAGGTTTTCCATCTGGGAGCAAGTGTCATATTAACAAAAGAAAATTCTTGTAAAGACATTTTTAATTTGGAAGTTATTTTTTTTGAAGATTTAGCTTTTGCTTCAAAAATACCAAGTTCAGGCGAAAAAACAGTAAATATTTCGTCGTTTTCACCTGATGGTTCGCTTGATAAAATAATAGCGGCAATTGAATAATCCATTGTTTTGACAATGAAACAACGCTATATAATATCGAGGGGGTAAACTTAATACATTATTTTTATTCCGTTACTCTTAAAACTTCTTCCGGAGTTGTTATCCCTTTCATTACTTTTTTGACGCCATCATCTTTTAAAGTTGAAAAACCTTTCTTTTTTAATTCCCTTATCATATCCAAGTAAGAAACACCGGCAATAATAAGAGATCTTAATTCGTCGTCAACGATTAAAATTTCGTGAATTCCGGTTCTTCCTAAATATCCTGTATTTTTGCAATACGGACAACCGCGTCCTTTTTTTAAAGCCTTTACTTTATCTAAAGAAATATCTAGTTGGACAATAATTCGCGGATCTGGTTTATAAAATTCAGCGCAATAGGGACAAATTTTTCTAATTAATCGTCTAGAGATAACTCCTGTAATAGAGGAGGCAATAGTGGCCTTTCCAATCCCCATATCGTTTAAACGGATTATCACTCCAATAGAATCGTTTGCATGAACAGTGGTTAATAAAAGATGGCCAGTTAAAGCGGCGCGAGAGGATATTTCAGCCGTTTCTTGATCTCGAATTTCTCCAACAAACATTATATCAGGGTCTTGCCTTAAAAGAGCCCGAAGTCCATTTGAGAAGGTAATACCGGTTTTGGGGTTAATTTGTGTTTGTCTAATGCCAGAAAATTGATATTCTACAGGGTCTTCTAAAGTCACTATATTAACGCCAGCTTGATTAATTAAATTTAAAATTGAATAAAGGAGCGTTGTTTTGCCTGAGCCAGCCGGTCCGCTAACCACAATCATTCCGCTTTTTTTAAAAGATAGTTCCTTGACCTGTTCTAATTGTTCTTCATCAAACCCTAAATCTTCTAAATTTAAAACTAAATCTTTTCTATTTAAAAGCCTTAAAACCGCTGCTTCACCGTAAATAGTCGGCATTAAAGAAACTCTAACATTTAATAAGATTCCGCTTGATTGATCTTTATACTCAAAATGTCCATCTTGAGATCGTCTATTTTCGGTAATATCAAGATTAGATAAAATTTTTATTCTTTGAACAATTTGATCATAAGACGGTTTACCTTCTATTTTGATAGGATGCAAAATACCGTCTACTCGCATTCTTATTTGGAAATTGTCGCGTTGAGGTTCAAAATGAATATCAGACGCGCGTTCTTTTACGGCGTAAGATAAAATTACCTCAATTACATCTAATGTATTAACTTTTATTTTTTCTTCAGAATCAGGCATCTAAAATTTTGTCACTTTTTTGTATTTTGCTATTTTACAAGCTCAACATCTTATATTTTATATCCGAACTTTAGTTAATCATTTTTTTCTGTTATTGGCGCAACGACTATAGTAAATTCACCTTTTATTATAACATCCTTATCAAATTTTTGCACGATTTCATTAACTTTTCCTCTAATTATTTCCTCGAACTTTTTTGTTAATTCTCGACAAACAACGATTTTTCTTTGATAACTATTTTTTTCTAAAATATCGGCAAGCTCTTTAAGAGTTTTTTTGATTCTATGAGGCGATTCAAAAAAAACTATTGTATTTTTATAGTCATTAATTTTTTCAAAAAATTTTTTTTTTCTTTTTTTATGAGGCGGAAATCCTAAAAAAAGATATTCATTAGCCGGAAATCCTGAAATTGATAAAGCCGCAGTCACTGCTGAAGGACCAGGAATGGGAGAAATTTTTATATTGGCTTTAAAAGCTTGTTTGATTAATTTTCCTCCAGGATCAGAAATGCCAGGTGTGCCAGCATCAGTGATTAAAGCCGCATCTTTTCCTGATATTAAAAATGATAAAATTTTATCTATGTCTTTATCTTTAGTATGTTCATTAAAAGTAATGAGAACTTTTTGAATGTTATAATATTTAAGAAGTCTGCCTGAAATTTTTTTATTTTCGCACAAAACCAAATCAACGCTTCTTAAAATCTCTAAAGCTCTAAGCGTTATATCTTTTAAATTTCCAATTGGAGTAGAAACGACGTAAAGAATACTAAATTTATGAATTAAAATTTAAGATTTATAATTTAAAAAATTGTTAAATTTTAAAATTTTCAAACTATAAATTGATCTCAAATGATTCAATCTACGTCTTAAATCTTTATCATTTTCAAATACTTCAAACATTCCTAATAACTCTAACAATAACTACTTAAATTATACACTACCTATCATTTAACTTCATTGTCAAATCAAAGTTAAATTTCTCTTTTAAAAATTCCGAAAAAAGCGCAGTTAAAGGAACAGCCAAAAGTATCCCAATTATACCAGCAAGTTTTGCCCCAATTAAAAGCGCTGTTAGACTAACAAGCGGATTAATCCCGGTAGCTCGTTTCATAACTTGTGGAACTAAAATATGGTTTTCAAACTGCTGGATTAAAAAATATAAAAGCAATACCGAAAAGCCTTGCAAAGGATTTATCGCGAAACCGATTAAAACCGCGGGAATTGCCGAAACAATTGGTCCTATAATAGGCACCAGCTCCCCGATTCCTGCAAAAATAGATAAAAGTAGAGTATAAGAAGTTCCTTGATAAGACGAACCGATTATGGAAAGTCCAATAAAAGTTAAACTACCAATCACCAAACCCAAAAATAGTTGTCCTCTGATCCAACGCGATAAAGTTTTTTGGCTGCGCGCGATTATTCTTAAAACTTGCTCTTGGTGCTCTGGCGGCAAAATGCTTTTTAAAAAACTTTTTATAGCATTATCCTGAATTGTTAAATAAAAAGATATTACTAAAGTCAGCAATGTTGCCATAAATCCGCCAAAAATTTTAATAAGCCCAGCAAATAAATCAGACGCCACATCGCTTAATTGTTTGCCAAAACTTTTAGTGACTTGTTCAATTGATTTTAGAATATCTTGATAAGTCGGATTTTCACTAGCAAAAAGTCCTCGTCCCTGAAAATAATTTGGAATATCGTTAGCTAAAATTGTTACTTCTTTGGCAAGTGGCGGTATAACTATATAAAGTAAGATGCTGATTAAAAGAATAATTAACAAATAAACAATTAAAGTGGCGATAACGCGATTGATTTTCAATTTTTCAAATTTATCAACAATAGGAGAGATGCCAGAACTGATAATAATAGCAAAAAAAAGCATCACTAAAATATCTTTAATAGTATAAAGAAAAATAACGCCTAAAATACCTGCCAAAAAAAGCAGAATAGTTTTTGGAGCAATTTCAATTTTGTAAATCACTGTATTTTTATTTAATTATGGAAATTAAATTTTTACCCTTTTTTATCAAAAATGTTCTCTATAACTTTTTTATTTTTTTCTGGGCCTATACAGGCTATTTTTAATTTTTCTAAAGAGAAAATTTCACGCCAAATTTTGAGAATGTCGTTTGTTTTGATCGCTTCAATTATCTCAAAAATTTCTTGATATGTCAAAATTTTGTTTAATAATATTTCCTGTCGCGCTAAAAATTCAGCTACCGCTTGTGATTCTTCTAAATAAAGTAAAGTTTTTCCTTTAATGTAATCTTTTGCTTTATTTAATTCTTCTTGAGAAATTTCTGTTTGAGCCATCTCTTTATATCCTTCAAGAATTTTTTCTATGGCCGTTGATAGATCATTATTTTTTACTCCTGAAAAAGTAGCAATATATCCGTCTTTTAAATAATGTTCAGCCTCCGTAGTAATATAATAACAAAGCCCTAACTTTTCTCTGATATTTATAAAAAAACGCGAGCTCATATTACCGCCCAAAATTGTCGCCAGTATTGCTGTCGCGTATTTCCTTTTATCAGATAACGGAAAGGTGTGAAAACCAATAGCGAGATGAGTCTGATCAGTGTTTTTATCAAAAAAAATAATATTTTGACTTCTTTTTATCTTAAAATTATTAGGATGATTTTTTGCAGCTTTATTTTTTATTCGGGAAAATTTTTTTTCTATTAAAAATAAAATATTTTTAGGATATTTGCCAGCTACTGTAATAACCATATTTTGTCCAACATAGAAATTTTCTAAATGTTTTAACAAATCTTGGCGAGAAAATTTTGAAATATTTTCTTTAGTGCCGATAATTTCTCTACCTAAAAAACTATCTCCCCATAAAGCTTTTTCGAATAAATCTCCAATATATCGCGAGGGAGTATCTTGGTATAAATTGATTTCCTCAATAATAACGCCACGTTCTTTTTCAATTTCGTTTTTGTCAAAAAGAGAATTTTGCAGCATATCGCTTAAAATATCTAAGGCAACATTAATATGCTTTGAAAGTACTTTTGCGAAGTAAGCGGTATATTCTTTATGGGTATAAGCATTGTATAGACCTCCTATAGCGTCTAATTCTTTAGCAATAGCCAAAGTGCTTGGACGATTTTTCGTGCCTTTAAACATCATATGTTCTAAAAAGTGAGAAAGACCATTGATATTTTTATTCTCATCGACTGAGCCCACTTTAACGCCAATATGAACAGTGACGCTTTCAGTATTTTGTAGTGGCGCTAAAATTACTCTTATGCCGTTTTTCAAAAAATATTTAGTAAAAGTCATATTTTATTAACTATCGCAACTATCGAGGTCCGACCTTGCCAAGGACTTTGTCTGACCTCAAATCTAATTTTCCGATCTTAATAATCAATATTTTAATAAAGAAGCTAAATCGTCAATAGTAATTCTTTTTTGCTTCATTGTATCTCTATCTCTTAAGGTAAAGCTTCCATCTTTTAAAGTGTCAAAATCAATTGTTATACAATAAGGAGTTCCAATTTCATCTTGTCGACGATATCTTCTTCCAATTGCACCAACCTCATCATACATTACATAACCTACTTTTTCTTTTAACTGGCTGAAAATTTCTTTTGCTTTATTAACTAAATCAGGTTTGTTTTTAAGCAGCGGTAAAATAGCAACTTTTATGGGCGCTAATTCTTTCTTAAATTTTAGCAGAATTCTTTTTTCAACTTTTCCGTCAGCTGTCGGTGCTTCATCTTCACAATAAGCATCGCACAGTAAAGTTAAACATATTCTCTCTACCCCTGAGGAAGGTTCAATGACATAAGGAATATAACTTTGATTTAGTTCTGCATCAAAATATTTTAAATTTTTTCCTGAGTATTTTTCATGTTGTGTTAGGTCAAAATCAGTTCGCGAAGCAATACCTTCAATTTCGCTAAATCCAAAAGGAAAATGATACTCTATATCTGTTGTTGCAGATGAGTAATGTGCTAATTCTTCTTTTTTGTATGGTTTTAATCTTAAATTTTCTTTTTTTATGCCAAGCGTTTGAATATACCAGTTGTATCTTTCTTTGACCCAATAATCAAACCATTTTAAAGTTTGGGATTTATCATTTGAAGGCGCGATAAAATATTCAAGCTCCATCTGTTCAAATTCGCGCATTCTGAAAATAAAATTCCCGGTAGTAATTTCGTTGCGAAATGCTTTTCCGATTTGGGCAATGCCAAAGGGTAACTTCATTCTCATTGTTTCTTGCACTAAAGCAAAATTTACGAAAATTCCTTGAGCTGTTTCAGGACGTAAATAAACAATATTTTCCGTTCCCTCAGCAGGACCAAAAAAACTTTTAAACATTAAATTGAACTGTTTCGCTTTTCCGAAATCTTTACTGCCGCAATTTGGACAAGTCGGTTTAGTATTTTGTATTTGTAGATGGTCTTTACGATATCTTTTTTTACATTTTAAGCATTCCACCATTAGGTCATGAAATCCGCTAATATGACCAGAAGCTTCCCAAACTTTTGAATTCATCAAAATAGCGCTATCAAAACCAACAATATCTTTTCGTTTTTCAACCATTTCTCGCCACCATAATTTTTTTATATTGTTTTTTAACAAAACACCAAGAGGTCCAAAATCATAAATAGATTCCAGTCCACCGTAAATTTCAGAAGAAGGAAAAATAAATCCTCTCCGTTTTGTTAAGTTGATTATAGTCTCCAGTGTCACCATAATATTTATTTAAGCAAAAGTCTAACATAATTTTATCAAAAACTCCAGCCTTGGGGATCAAGGTCGGACCTTGAGGTCCGACCTTGATTCGCGTTAGGTCTGGCCTCGTTGTGCCGAGGTCCGTTGGTATCGCCGAGGTCCGGTCTTGATATTGAAGGTCCGGCCTTGATATTGAATCTCGACATTTTACTAAAAGCAGAATAAAATAAAAAGAAAAATATGAATAAATTATAAATAATTAAAATGAATATTAAAAAAATCTTTTTTGCCATATCTATATTGTTTGGATTTTTTATTTTATCTGCAAATTTAATTTTTGCTGAAAGCTTTAGTTCGCCAAATTATAAAATTATTGATGACTCAATCAATTATGGCGTTGAACCTTCGCAATCTCAAAATTTTAAATTGCAAAATAGTTTAGGAGAACAAGCGCAAGGTGGCGCGGCAAGTCAAAATTTTTCAGTTAAAGGTGGATTTTTACAAAGAATTAAAAAAACAGGATCAGTAAATCAAACCATTTTACAAGGATCAAGTGGGGGGACGGTGCCTCTTTCGTTTTTGTCTTTTTTAAATCGCGACACTACCCCTCCAATTTTATCGGATATTTTGATAGTCCCAACTTCAGAATCAACACTTAGAGCTACCTGGCAAACTGATGAAGAAGCTTTAGCGGAACTATATTATGGTAAAACTCAAAACTTTGAATTAGGTGGCATAAAAAACCCAGAGTTTTTAAAAAATCACTTTTTTTTCATTACAAACTTAAAACCAGAAACAATCTATTATATTCAAATTATCGTAACCGATAAATCAGGTAATAAAACCAAAAGCGATATTTTTGCAATTGAAACATTAAAAGACGAAGAACCACCGGCTAATGTTTATGATTTATCTATTTTTATTCGTGATAGTGCTTTGTTTTTAAAATGGAAAAATCCTTTAGATGAGGACTTTGATAGAGTTATCATAGTGAGGAAAATTGGGTCTTTTGCGCAAAATATTGAGGATGGCGATAAAGTTTTTGAAGGAAATACTACTCAATATTTAGATAAAAATTTAATAAATGACACTACTTATTTTTATACAATTTTTGCCGCCGATATTTTTAACAATATTTCCTCAGGCGCAATAACCAAAGGAAAA
>JBBIMT010000007.1:0-16819 GCA_037444265.1 bacterium | reverse complement strand
TTAAAATCAGAAAATCTAACAATAACTTTATACGGATAAAAAGCCGCGCCAATTTTGGCTATACCTTGCGCTAATTTATCAATATAAAATTGAGTTTTGTCTTCATACCCTTCAGTTAATTCTTCTATTTTTTTTATCATTTTAGCCAATTTCTCCACATCATCACGCGCTTTATCTTGCACTATAAATTTAAATTTTTTCTTATCTTTAGTTTTCGATTTAAAATGATTTTTTAGTCGATTATATTCAATTAAAAGATTAGGGTGTATTTTAATATGAGAGGCAATGATAAATTCTTCTCTGGCAAGTCCTACTCCTTTAACTGGTAAATTATAATGAGAAAAAGCTTCTTCTGGAGAACCAATATTAACCATCACTTGAGTTTTTAGCTGAGGCACTTGTCCCAAATCTTCTTTTTTAATTTCAAAAGGCAAATTACCTTGAAAAATTCTACCGGTTTCTCCTGAGGAACAATCAACTGTAATGGCCATATTATTTTTAATAATCTTTGTGGCATTCACACATCCAACAACGCAAGGAATGCCTAATTCACGACTAACAATAGCTGCATGCGAAGTTCTACCACCCTTGTCAGTAACAATTGCTGAAGCCATTTTCATTATCGGTTCCCAATCAGGATCTGTAATCTCTGTCACTAATACTTCTCCTTTTTGAAATTGATTTATTTGATTTGCGCTTTTTAAAATTTTTGCTTTACCTTGTCCAATTTTTTTACCTACTGCTATGCCTTGAGTTAATATTTTACCAGTACCCTTAAGAATATATTTTTCGAAAATATTCGCTGGTTTAACTGAATGAATAGTTTCAGGACGCGCCTGAACTATAAATAACTCATTTAATTTACCGTCTTTAGCCCACTCGATATCCATCGGTTGATAGCGATTATATTTTGATGAAAAATATTCTTCGATTTTAATACACCAAGATCCAAGTTTTAAAACTTCTTCATCAGTTAATGAAAATTTTTTTTGCTCTTTAAGTGGAACTTTAACTATTTTAGTTGAAAAAGATGGATTTGAAGTATAAATCATTTTTTCCAATTTTGAACCACAACTTTTAGAGATAATTGATTTAAAACCACTCTTTAAGCCTTCTTTGAAAACAATAAATTCATCTGGAACTACTTTTCCTTGAACAATCATCTCGCCCAAGCCATAAATAGAATTAATCACCACCACCCCAGGAAATCCTGTTTCAGTATCTAAAGTGAACGCAACTCCCGAGGATGCTTCATCTGAACGAACCATCTTTTGAATTCCCACAGATAATGCCACCTCCGTATTATCGAACCCTTTATCTTGCCGGTAAGAGATTGCTCTATCTGTAAAAAGCGAAGCAATACATTTTTTTACAGCTTCTAAAAGATGTTTTTCTCCTTTCACATTTAAATAAGTTTCTTGCTGACCAGCAAAACTAGCGCCAGGCAAATCTTCGGCTGTTGCTGAAGAGCGAACAGCCACATCAGGATTTGGGAAATAAGCCAAACCTAAATGATAATAAGCTTCTTTAATAGCATTTTGAAGCTCCAAAGGTAGTTCGGCATTTAAAATTAATTTTCTTATACTACTCCCTTTTTTTTGTAAAGATTTTATGTTTGAAGTATCAAGATCTTTAAGTAAACTTGCGATGCGATCTTTTAATCCTGTTTTCTCCATAAAGAAACGATAAGCAAAAGCAGTTATAGCAAAACCATTGGGGACTTTAATTCCTTGTGGAGTTAAAATCCTATACATTTCTCCTAACGCTGCATTTTTACCTCCCACCAAAGACACATCTTCTATGCCAATTTGATCAAACCACAAAATAAATTGTTCTGATTTATTCATAAACTAAAAAGTAAAAAAATTAAATCATGATACCAATAAATTTTTAATACGAATATAACCTATTGATACTAAAAATTGTTTACTTTTATATTATATCATTTTCATATATTTTAAGCAATCGATTATATTTTGTTATTCTTTCTCCTCTTTGCGGAGCGCCTAATTTTAAACCGAAACACTGAAAAGCCACCGCTAAATCAACAATAAAATCATCATTGGTTTCACCGCTACGATGACTTATTATCAATTCAATATTGTTATCTCTAGCTAATTTCATTGTCATTAAAGTTTCAGTTAAAGTGCCAATTTGATTAGGCTTTATAATTAAAGCATCAATGCAATCTTTTGTGATAGCCTCTTTTAAACGAGCGCCATTAGTCACAGTTAAATCGTCTCCAACTGTTAAAATATTGCCAGCGATTCTTTTAAATTCGGCAAAACTTTCAAAAGCTTGTTCATGAAACGGATCTTCAATAGATAAAATTTGAAAATTATTAATAATATTTCGATATAAAGAAAATAAATCTTCCTTATTTAATTTTTTTTTATCAACTTCGTAATAACCATCATTATAAAAAGATGTAGCAGCGATATCTAAAGCAATTTTGACTTTATTAAGCGCTCCGACATTTTCAATTGCCTGATGTAATATTTTAATAGGCTCGATAACATTTTTACAATTTGGAACATATCCGCCTTCATCACCTATATTAGTAGATAATTTATCGAAATTTTTTAAAAGAATTTTTTTAACTTCATTCTTAATTAAAAATCCAAAATGAATCGCTTCTTGAATTGAATTACTTTGGGGCACAATCATATATTCTTGAAAAGCGATATCGCTTTGCGAATGTTTTCCGCCATTTATTAAATTTATGAACAAATAAGGTGTTTTTTTTGAGGCTTTAATGTCAGCCATCTCTCTCAAATATAAATAAAGTTCCTTACCAACATTATACGCAGCAGCTTTAGCGCATGCTATTGAAACTCCTAAAATAGCATTCGCTCCTAAATTGGATTTATCTTTAGTTCCATCAAGTTCTATTAGAATCGAATCTATTTTCTTTTGATTTATGATTTCAACATTTCTTAAAGCTGGTAATATTTTATCTTTGATATTTTGAATTGCTTTTAAAACTCCAAGTCCATTAAATCTATTTTTATCTTTATCTCGCAATTCTTTTGCCTCAAAAGCGCCAGTACTTGCTCCGGCAGGTACATCAAATTTTCCAGAATATAAAGTCGTCAATACTTCAACAGATAATGTCGGATTACCTCGAGAATCCAAAATTTCTCTGGCTTTGATATTTTTTATCTTTTCCATAAAACAGTATAATTTAATGAAAAAATAATATTTATTGATGTTTTTGATTAAATTAAAGCTTCAAACTTATCATCAAATCAGAAACATTAGCGCCTGTTGGTCCGGTAAAAATTAAATCATTTATCTCTTTGAAAACAGTGTAACTATTAAAATTTGCTATCTCTTCTTCATAATTAAATTTCGCTGCAATTTTTTTCTTTGTATCTTTGTCAACTATAGCGCCTGCAGCATCGCTATTGTCTATCCCGTCAGAAGCTATAGAAATAAATGTTCCCCCATAAATTAAATAATTAGCTGCCAAAAGTGCTAAATGACAATTTCTTCCTCCCTTGCCTATTCTTTTAGCTCTATCTACAATTACTCTAGGCTCACCTGCGCCAATTAAAGCCTCACCTGCATTTAAATTTTTGGTAAAAATTTTAGCAACTTCCTCGATGGAGTCTAAAATTGTGCTTGAAATAATTTTTGGTTTGAAATTTAAATTACGCGCCTTAACTTGCATTGCGTTAACAGCATCAACATTAGAACACATTAAAATGTAAACACAGTGCTCAAAATAATCTTTTTCTTTGGGAGTTTCGATAAACTTAACTTCGTCTTTTAAATAATTTAAGTTATATTTATTTAAAATTGCTTCTACATCGCTTAAATAAGTTTCATCATAAAAAGTCGGTCCAGAAGCCACTTGCTCAACTTTACCGCTTGGAACATCGGAAAAAATTAAACTCACTATAGTTGCCGGATAAAAAAGTTTAGCCAGCCCTCCTCCTTTCAAATCTGATGTATGTTTTCTTAAAATATTTAATTCATCTATAGTCCCATCTGTCTTTAAAAATGCTTGATAAAGTTTTTGGCCAGCTTCACATTCTTTTTCATTTGAACAAAGAAGGGCAGAACCACCACCAGATACAATCGCTAAAACCAAATCATCCTCTTTTACTTGTTGAGCTATTCGTTTTATGCTTAAAGAGGCTTTAACATTAATTAAAGAAGGTTGCGGATGAGTACCTTTGAAAATTTTTATAGCTGGATTTTGCGCTTTAGCATCTTTAACATCAATAATAGCGCCAAGTTTTATCATATGACCTATTTTTTTTTCAAGTGCTATGGAGGCATCAGAAGCGCATTTACCAAAACCAATTAAATAAATATTTTTAAAATCTCTTAAATCAAAAGTATGATCTTTTATTTTTAATATATCGCCTTGAATTTTTACATTTTTTTCAATAATACTTTCAGTATTTATCGCCTTTAAACCAGCTTCGACAATATCAAGAGCATATCTTCGCTCCATTGTACTTTCAAGTGTGGAAAAATTCTTTATTATATGAGTATCTATAAAGTTTGTCATATAACATAATTTTAAATCTATTTTTAAAAATTAGCAAATTGTTTTTATTGATAATAAAAACTCTATAACATAGCAAACCAAATCCCATAAAAAACAAATTATGTTAAATAATATAAATAAGTAAAATTTTTCTAGATAAACAAGAAAAAGTAAGCTCATTTAGTTTTAATTTTTTAAGAAAAATATATTAAAAAAGATAACCTATAAAAGATTAATGGCGCTAATTTTTGGTTAAAAATAAAAACTATAAAAAAACACTACTATTTTAAAGATAGACGAGTGTATTATTTATTCATTATTTTTCATTGCGGACTTTACATATCTAAAATATACACTTCAGCGAATTTTTTGCCAAATTCAAGAGCCATCTTTTTAGAAGGCATCCAAATATCAATACGATTACCATATTTTGGATGCATTCTATCTTCAACTACAAATATCTTATCGCCAAAAATTTCTGGAATCATAATTTTCACGCCAAAAGGCAGTGAATTTGTAGCCACTATCCCATCACGCACGAAAGTATTACTTGCAGTGATAAAAGGCGTTTCATCAGTTTCATCTGGGCTAGATGAATAAGCCGTGATAACTTTTTTGACTATTTTTTTGATTTTTTTCTCAGAAGCAACAGATTTTGTTTGTAAAAATTTATTTTGTACTTCAGAAACCTCTGACAAAGCAATGTTATGTAATGTTTTATTTGTGAAAGTATCGTTAGAAAAAGGAATATTTTCTGGGATAACTAATTTTTGAAATTTTATGACTGAAAAATAATTTAAAGGCAAGTTAATATTGAAAAGAAAAAGAAAAAGCACTATAGAAGCAATACTTGATTTCATAAATTAAGATTACTTATAATCCCCTCTTTCAGCCTATATTTTTTACTTCCTCAATAAAAATCATATTTTCAGGCTGATTCGGGCTTTTTTATCTAATTTAATGATTGTAGTAGCTAAATTCTTAAAAGTCAATATCTTCTCTCCACTAATTTTATACTTAAATACAGCGCTAACTATGATTTTTTGATTTTATTTTCTCAAATAAGTGGTAAATAATATGAAAAAAAAGAATTATTTTAGTAAACCAAATAATAAAAATAATCATTTTTTAAGTTAAAGTGGGGAGACAATACAAATCCAGACCCCCTAAAAAAGGGGGGGTCTGATTTGGATGCCTAAATAAGATTTATACGCCTTAAAATAAATTTAAATTATATAGCACTATCGAGGTTGCAAAAATTATAGCAATTGTATTAATAACTTTTATTAATGGATTAATAGCAGGACCAGCAGTATCTTTATACGGATCCCCTACTGTATCTCCTACTACAGCGGCTTTGTGAGTGTCAGTGCCCTTACCACCAAAGTTACCGTCTTCGATATATTTTTTTGCGTTATCCCAAGCCGCACCTCCATTTGCCATTTGCATCGCAACAAATAAACCACTTATAATTACTCCAAGTAAAAGTCCTCCAAGTGCTACTGGTCCTAAAATAAAGCCAACTGCCAAGGGACTAATAACAGCTAAAATAGCAGGTGCAATCATTTCTTTTAAGGCTGCTTTGGTCACAATATCGACTGCCGTTCCGTAATCAGGCTTTGCCTTATTCTCTAAAATGCCTGGAATTTCTTTAAACTGCCTTCTAACTTCTTCAATAATTTTAAATGCCGCGCGACCAACTGAACGCAACGCCATTGAAGAAAATAAAAATGGAATAGCGGCACCGATTAAAAGTCCAGCAACAACCAATGGATTATCTAATGAAAAATTATAAACTTTTTCAGGATTAACTAATTTTATTTCTTCCAAATAAGCCGCAAAAAGAGTTAAAGCAGCAAGTCCAGCTGACCCGATTGCAAAGGATTTAGTTACTGCTTTTGTTGTATTACCAACTGCATCGAGCGCATCTGTAACTTCTCTAACTTCTTTAGACATTTTAGACATTTCAGCAATTCCACCAGCATTATCCGTAATCGGTCCATAAGCGTCAAGAGCAATAATCATTCCAGTTAAACTTAACATTGCCGTCACAGCAATCGCCACTCCATAAATGCCACCAGCTAAAAAGTAGCTTAAAATTATCCCAAGAACTATAAGTAAAACTGGCGCAAAAGTAGATTCAAGTCCCACTGCTAATCCTTCTATAATATTGGTTGCTGTTCCTGATTGTGATGATTGGGCAATTTTTTTGACTGGCCTAAATCTCTTTGAGGTATAATATTCAGTGATCGCAAAAAGTCCAATTCCGATTAATACTCCAATAAAACTAGGCCAAAAATAATTTAATTTATCAGGGAAAATAACTTTTACCGCAAGATAAAAGCCACCAATAGCCAAAATAGCTGAAACTAAAAGACCTCGATAAAGTGCTAAAATGACACTTTTGTGATGATGGGTCATTTTCACGCTAAAACTTCCAATAATACTTGCAATTACACCGATTGCTCCAATCACTAACGGAAAAGATAAATAATCTAAATTATCTAAAAATAAAGCCATTCCCAAAATAATAGTACCGATGATTGTTACGATAAAAGTCTCAAACAAGTCTGCCGCCATCCCAGCACAATCTCCAACATTATCGCCAACATTATCAGCAATTACCGCTGGATTACGCGGATCATCTTCAGGAATACCAGCTTCTACTTTTCCCACCAAATCTGCTCCAACATCAGCTGCTTTAGTATAGATTCCTCCTCCAATTCTCGCAAAAAGAGAAATTAAAGAACCACCAAATCCAAGGCCAATAATTGCTTTTAAAATATCATCTTGATTGACGCCAAACCATTTTAAAATAAGCATAAAAAGCACAATACTTAAAAGACCCAATCCTACTACAAACATTCCAGTAACAGTACCTCCTTTAAAAGCGCTGTCTAACGCTTCGGGCAACCCTTTTTTTGCACTTTCAGCCGTACGAACATTTGCTTTAACTGAAATATTCATTCCAATGAACCCCGCAAGTCCCGAACAAAACGCTCCCACTAGAAAACCCAAAGCAATTAGCCAGCCATTTTTTTCAATAAATAATCCAAGCAAAACAGCAATAATGACGGCAAAAATACTAATAATCTTTGCCTGCCGCATTAGATAAGCTCGAGCACCTTGCTCTATAGCTTTTGAAACTTCCTGCATGTTATTATCTCCGGCAGGCATTTTGTTAATTTTCAAAATTAAAAATACGCCGTAAAATAAAGCTAAAATTCCAACCGCAAACGGCGTAAACAATGACCCTCCACCCAAAAAAGAAAAAAAAGTATTTTCTATCATAAAATTTTTAACTTAATTGTTAATTGCAAATTTATAAAAAGCGGGAGACGGGATTCGAACCCGCGATCTTTTCCTTGGCAAGGAAACGCATTACCGCTATGCTACTCCCGCACTTAAAAAACTTTCAATCTCTCAACTCCAGTTTGCATTTTTTTCACTATATTTTATATAATATACTCCATAATTTTATTTTTGTGAAGATCCTTTTATTTTTGATTTTAAATTAAAAATTAATCTTGTTTTTATAAATTAAAATTATATAATAAACTATATGGAAACAATAAAACTAAGTGATTTATTAAACATAGAAAATGTTGAAATAAATTTAGAGGAAGAAAAGGCCATTCATGATTTGATTTCGGAGATTAAAAAAGAAATTAAATATTATCAAAGCTCTGAAACAATCAAAACCGCTTTGGATCATGCAAAGAAAACTGCTGATTTAGAACCCCTGAAAAAAACTGGTTATTTTGATGATATTGCTGCAGATCAACAAGAGTTCTTAAATCGTCCTGATATCAAAGGAAATTTAAGAAAAGAATTAGCAGTTATAATTGCCTTTGATTTTTTGTCGCTGCCAGTTAGAGAGATAGAAAGATCAAAAATGATAACAAGAAAAAAACAACTAATATTAAAAAGCAAATCAGGCATATTAACAGAAGAGGAAAAAAAAGAACTAGAATTATTATCTCAAAAAACACTTGAATTAAATTATCGCGACTCTTATTTAAGTATTGAAGTTGCCAATTTTCTTATTCGTAATGGCTATCAAAGTCCCGAAATTGTTAAAAAATTTTGGGAATTATTTTCAACTTTAGAATTAGAACCAAAAACCAAAAGAGAGATTCACGCTGGTCTTTTAGGGGCTGTGGCGATTTTTTATTTAATTCGTGAAAGTCAAATGTTAAATTTTAGGTTTAGCGATCCCGAAGAAGATGTAAAATTTGCGATAGACGGATACATTCAAGACAAAGAAAAAATCCACAATTACCCTATACAGATAAAAAATAGATCAGAATATATAGTTTATGAAAATGAAAACCCGGAAGATACAATAATATTAAGAATTACTCCTAATTTCAGATTAGATACTTTGCCTCATTTTTTCAAACCGTTAAAAAAAGATATCGCACGTTTTACAAATGGGCTAAAACAGATAAATGCAAAAGAAGGTTTTTTCGTCGTTATTCCGGGCAAGATAAAAACTCAAGATAATAAATATATTTCAACTATTGACCATATTACCGCTAAACCAACTGAAAAATTTAAACATTGGTTTAGTCGTGTGTTTTCTTTATTTTTATGAATTCAAAAAATAACAGTTATTTTCAAAATCCTTTTGAAGATTCTTGTGAAACGATTAAAAAATTTATTGAAAGTTATATAAAAGACCCTATTTCTTTATCTGATTTCGAGTATTTAAAAATGCAGGCGCATTTAGGCGTCTCCGAAAATAAACCAGGATGCTTAAATTGTCAAAAATTTTACCTGGAGTTAAAAAATAAACAAAAATAAATTTGTTTAAAAATAAAAAAGAATCTTAAAAAAATTAATTACAAAAAATTAATTTCAAAAATTAATCATTTCGGCTACGAAATTTTTTCTATCTATTTCTTTGATTTTTATTTGAATGATTTTTTTTAAAAAAATAAAAATTGCGCTTTAAAAGTGCAATTTTCTCTTTTTTTGCAAGAGAGAATCAAACTTATTACGCCATCTCCTTATTAGGGATGCACTTTAACACTGAACTAATACGCAATGTTTTAGTGTATTTATATAACTCCGCTCAATCTCATTTTATCAAAAATTTCTGACTTAATGCGCTTTTTACTTTTCGTTTTTTGATTTATTTTGTGATTTTTAAATTTTTTGGTATAATATAAATTATAATATAAAATAGATGATGATGAAAAAAACAATATCTAAACTTAATCCCAGAAAACGATATCTTCAAATTGCACTTAATAGTACACTTGAAGAAGCGCATAAAATAATTAATCAAATTCCCATTAGCGATAGAATTTTGATTGAAGCCGGTACACCACTTATTAAAAGATATGGAGAACAAGGAATAAGACAAATTAAACAGTGGTATGAATAACGTATTTGGCAAAGACAAACGCTAGAACTAACAACAACGCCATTTGTTGCCTTTAGTTCGCTAATTTCATTATTTTCTAACGCCGCTACAGAGAATTATTCGCAGCCAAAAATGGTCCAAAAGCCGCCGTCAAATTCAGAAATAATTCCTTATTTTGTAGCGGATTTAAAGATAATGGACCGGGGCGAGACAGAAGTTGAAATAGCCGCTCGAGTCGGCGCTGATGCCGCTGTAGCCCTCGGACATTCGCTAATTGAATCTCTTAATGTTTTTATCCAAAAATGCGAAGATTTAGGATTAGACGCAATGGTGGATATGATGAATGTTGAACATCCTTTATCAACATTGCGACAGTTAAAAAACCCCCACGCGTAGTAATCTTGCATAGGGGAGTTGATGAGGAAAGATTTAATAAAGAAAAACAAATTCCCTTGCACGAAATTAGAAGAATTAAGGGGAATTATGATATTCTCATCGCTATTGCCGGAGGCGATACGTTAAAAGAAGCACAGCGGGCAATATTTAATGACGCTGATATTGTGGTTGTCTGGAAGTCTTTCTTCCAAAGCAGTAAAGATACCGCCGATCTCGCAGAGCAATTTCTTAAAGAAGTAAAGTAAAACTCTATTCGAAATAGATTTCTCCCTGAGTGATGTCTTTTTTGTCTACATTATTCAATAATAAGCCGCTTTACTCCTCGGTTCCCATAATGTATAGATTATTTTATTAAACTGTTAATAGATAAAACTTCTGCTTCTTTATCATTGATGATTGTTTGAGTCGCTTTCCGGATGGTCCCTCCTTTTTGTGTCCTAACAACTGTTTTTCATTACGTAATAAAGAAAATATCTTCACTTTGTAATATTGTTTTAGATATCATTTATCTTTTTCTTTTAAAAAACTGGAGAGTGATTTAATTCCTTCCATAAACTCAATAGGCAAGGCAAAAAGTACGGTTTTTGAGGAATCGGATTGATTTTTTCAATCGTTTGAAGAGTTCTCATTGAAATTCCTCCGGGTACAGAGCTAAGCACTTGCGCTGCTTGGGACAATTTTTGAGCTGCTATATATTCTCCTTCTGTTCGGATAATAATTGCTCTTCTTTCTCGTTCGGCTTCTGCTTGTTTAGCCATTACTCGTTTCATATCGGCCGGAAGTTCAATATCCTGAATTTTAATTATAGAAACATCAATGCCCCAAGGGTCAGTTGCCACATCAACGATCTTTTTTATTCTTTCAGCAATTTTATCTCTTTCCGAAAGCAAAAAATCTAACTCTATTCCACCAATCTCATCTCGTAGTGCTGCTTGGGCATAAAGGGCAACAGCGTGATGAAAATTTTGCACTTCCAAAACCGCTTTTTCTGCATTATCAACTCGGAAATAGACAACAGCGTTAATACCAACAGTTACGTTATCTTTTGTAATAACCTCCTGTTGCGGGATATCAACTGTTGCGATACGCAGATCAACTTTAATCATGTTTTGGATACCAACGAATATCCAAGTTAAACCTGGTTGTCTTGTGCCTGTGTATTTCCCAAAAGTTAAAACAACACCCTTTTCGTATTGGTCAACTATTCTCAAGCCTATAAGAATAAAAAAACAATTATTCCAATTAGTAACCAAAAAAGTATCATCATATGTTTTTATTATTCCACAAGCTTGGTAAATGCAATGTCCAGTTTTGTGGATTAATTAATTTTTATTTCCTCGACCTTTTTACCATTATACCAAAGAAAATTAAAAATCACAAAATAAATCAAAAAAACGGGAAGTTAAACAACGTATTTTTGTTTCTTGCTGTTAAGCAGATGTGCCACTGCATTTAGTAAATTGCCGTAAGCGAATCAAGCGGTATTTCCCATAGTCAGAAATTTTTAACTTGATTCTGTGCTAAAAACACAAGATGGCAGGACTTATTTTCAGTTTATTCGGTTTAAGAATAGTACAAAGAGAGAGTTTACAAAGGATAAATTTTACAGTATCTTTGCTTGATTATTTTGTTTGTTTTTTAAAAAAGTCTATAGAAATGTTTTAAAAAATTCAATTAAATTTCAAGTTTATTTTATGGCCAAGGTTTATCGTTGACATAAATTTTTTTGAGTACAGCATTGCCGTCACTGTCAATGGCGACCATTGCGGCGACTTCTTTATCCCGAAAGTTGAAATTCTGGCCCTTTCTTTCGGGAATAAAATATTCCTCAATTCCATAGACAATATGAAGTTTAGAGCTATTAAAGCTCTGATATGAAAAATTATAATTTTTGTTTTCCATACCACCACTTACAACCTTTCCCTTAATAAACAACTCGTTTCCTGTTGGTTTAATTTTTCTAATACTTCGCGCCGTCCAGTATTTTCCAGATGGCCACAAAACAACATATACATTATCGCCATTTCTGATTTGTTCGCCGTGAGAATAATGAGAAGAAAGATTTGAAATATCATATTGAAAAGTAATGTAATCACCGCGAAACAAATCCCGCGGATCAACTGGCTCAATCCTTAACATAATCTCGGCGCCGCTAGTTAAAACGGATAATTTGAAAATGATAATGGTAAAAATTATTACCACCTGTAGAGCAATTGCCAAGATAAATTTTGTTTGTTTTGTCATCATAATTATTGCTGGATTTGTTGAACTTGCGATTTAATATTTGAAATCATATACCTTCTGCCTTTTTCCATTAACCAACCCACAATAAAAAACAAAATACCTGCGCCAATAAAGAAAATACTTTTGTCAAGGAAAGTAAAAAACCAATCAAAGTATTTAACGATAATGAGCAAGAACAAAAATAATGCCCCAACATTGATGAGCCATGTTTCGCGTCGCAAATATCCGGACAAAATTAAACCAAGTAATTCAAAAAATATCGCAAAGTTAAAAATGATAGCCCATAAAACGCCAACGCTTGAAAGTTTATTTTCACCATAATATAAATAATAGGAACGTCCCGCGTGCACAAACATTGTTTGTTCAGGCAATAAGGCTATAATTACAAATAAAAAAGTTAAAACGAAAACCGCAAGCATTTCAAAAAAAGATAGAAGTTTTTGCGCCTTGGCATAAAGCGTTGCTCCAATTAAAAAAATAAGCAAAATAAATAAAGATAATGTTAGTTGCCACGATTCAAAAAATGGTCCGCCTTTTGTCATTTCTTCGATTACGTTAATGCCGAGTTTTGTTGAAAAAAAGAATAATGCTCCAGTAATAACAAGAATTCCCAGCAATAAATAGACAAGAGAAAAGCGCTTAAATTTTATTTGTTTTTCATGAAGATGCCCAAGGGAATAAAAAATCAGCGCAAAAAAAGACAGTCCAGCAAAAAGCGCAGATATCTTTATGTCTTGTTGGCCTATCCACTGAGCGGCTTGCGCTCCCCACCAAGCAATCATTCCAATAAGACTAAATGTCAAAATATAAATAGTTTTTAAGTAGTATGAGCCAATAAGCCCAATAGTCGATGTGATAAAAAGAATGGCGCGCCACGATAATGGTTCGCCAAAATCGTAATTAAAAGCAAGCAAAGTAACACCCAAAAAGAAAAACGAAAGCAACAAAAATAATTGGCTTACAGCATCCTCTTTTGACAACGCAAATTGCAAATACCATTCTTTATCTTGAGAAGGATTTAATTTTTTATGCCTTCTTTTAATAAAAAATACAACCAAGCCAATAATTAAAATTAGCCAAAACAAAAAAAAGAAAATTGTGTACAAAACATCAAAAAAATACATAGCTTAATAAAATTCCTTAAGTTCCGGCGGCATTCTTTTTCTAATAATCCAGCCGGTAATAAAGGTTACTATTGTAACGACTAAAAGCAAAAAAGTTGAGGTCAAAAAAAAGGCACGATAGCCAAAAACCCCTGTAAAAATTTCTATGGGATGCCCAATCATTGCGACAAAGCCCAAAATGATAGATAGATAAAAATGCGAAAATGATTCTAAGGCGAAGGCAATTGCGATAGCTCCAAACATCCATAAGATAAAACCATCTGGCCAATTCGCCCGCATATGGAACATTTGAGCCACCAAAAATATTCCAGCACCATAAATAATAGTACCAAGCAAAAATAAAGCCGAACTGGTTTTTTCTAAATTAAGCTTTTCTTTTAGATACCAGCCGATACTATAAGACACCAACATTGAAACAAGGATAACTCCGATTTTTAAAGGTTTAGCCATCCCTTGCCAATTTGCGGCAACAAATGAAAAAATTCCGGCTCCAACAAGAATAGCGCCAATCAATAAGATTATACGGATTGTTCTTTTTGATGTATCTTCATTTTCCTGTTCAATATTTATCGCATTAAAATTCTCCTGAATAATTTCAATGGTCCAGCCTTGTTCAAGGAGTTCTTTATATATTTCTTCTTTGGTCTTGCCTTGCGCCAAAGAAATTTTTATGTAATCAACTACTTTTTGGTCAAACATATTCTAGAAATTTTACCTACTCATTAATTATATCACAATTTTAGTATGGCACAAGATCAGAAAAAACGAGCTCATCAAGCGAGGAAATGGTGAAATTCCTCCTTTTTAAACTCTTTCTCTTTACGCTACTTTTAATCTAAAGCCAAGTCCTACCATCTGGCGCTTTTTGTGCGAAAGTTAAGTATAAAATTCTTTTTTTTTGTAAAAGAACAAGTTAGCACAAGCACAAAATAAAAAACTTAAAAAAAATTTTTTTAAGGTATAAAGTCTTTTTACTGTAAATAACCGCAAAACGGAGCGAAATTTCTATTTTTCAAAAATTTGTAAAATAAAATTAAAAACAGCTCTTAAAGAATATTTTGAGAATCTAATGCCGCAGGAGAGAATCGAACTCCCGACGCCATCCTCTTCAGGGATGCGCTCTACCACTGAGCTACTGCGGCAATGCTTAGTGGGCAGTGTAGGAATCGAACCTACTGCCTTCTGTGTGTAAAACAGATGTTCTGCCAATGAACTAACTGCCCCCTCATTAACATTCTTTAATTTTCTATCTGCCCTGTTTATCAATAGGATTTATAACCAAAACAACCACCCACCTAATCTCTTTTTAAATTTTTATTTAATGATAACTATTTATCAAATATTTTGTAAAGGAACATCTTAAATTGTCTTTAATTAATTAATCTATCACCATATCTTTATTTAATTTTAATAATTCCAATTTTCTTTTCAATACTCCAGAGGATGTATCACCTTCCAAAAAGCATAAATTTTTAAATAATTACACCCAAGCTATCTTTAAAATTTTTTTTCTTTCATCTCTAAAATGCGCGGGAGAGGATTTGAACCTCCACGCCTTGCGGCACACCCCCCTCAAGGGTGCGCGTCTTCCAGTTTCGCCACCCGCGCAAAAGATTATTAACCTATAATTTATAAAAAAATGAAAATATCTAAATCACCAATAAGAAAGACACTAAAAAACGCCAGTGTAAATTTAAATTATTTTTTTACTTTTAATTTTTTATTTTGCCGGCGAAGAAAGTATAATTTAGCCCTTCTGACTTTGTATCTTTTTAGCACTTCTATTTTCGCTATCATTGGACTATGGAGTGGAAAGATTCTTTCTACATTATATCCCAGAACTTCTCCTCTAACAGAGAAAGTAGCATTGATTCCTTTCCCATGTTTTTGGGCAATTACTATCCCCTCAAAATTATGAAACCGCTCCTTGTTTTTTTCTTTCAAAATTTCTGTAACTCTAACAAAATCGCCAGGCCTAAAATCTGGAAGATCTTTTTTTAGTTGCAATTCCATAAATTTATATTTCATAATAGTCAATATATTAAACGAAAAGTTATGAAAAATCAATATTTGAGCTTCTCTAAAGAAAGTAACGTTAGTTATCTGACACTTTTCATTTATAATTCAGTGTATAAATTCAAAAATCTTATGACCCTTTTCCGGATTTTGGGAAATATTGAAAATCTACAGGTAAAGTAGCTTCGATTCGAATCTTCTTTCCTTCTGGATATGAAAATTCTATAGCACTGGCATGTAAAAACAACCTTGGAGCTTTAGATTTTTTATTATACAACTTATCTCCAACTATAGGATGATTAATAAATTTTAAGTGCGCTCTAATTTGATGAGTACGACCAGTTATTGGTAAAATTTTAAGCAATGTATAATTATCATAATTTTCAAGAACTAAAAATTCGGTTCTGGCTTCTCTAATTTTCGAAAATTTATTTGTATTTTTTTTTTTTTATGATTTTTATTTAATTGTTGAATATTTGACGCAAAATAACTGTTAAGCGCTTTGATACTAAATGATTTCTTGTTTTTTATGGCAGTCAATGGCGCAGTAATTATTCCTTTTTTAAAAATCTTTCCTTCAACCAACGCGATATATTCTTTTTTTATTTTTCTTTCTTGAAATTGCTTTTGGAGATTTTCAAAAGTCATTTGATTTTTAGCCGCTAAAATAACACCAGAAGTATCACGATCAAGACGATGAACAATAGCAAAACGATTTTCAAATTTACCAACATTTGCTAAATTCGGGTATTTTTGCGCTAGCCATCCAGTTATAGAAGGTCTATTATCTTGTTTTTTTACCGGATGACTTAAATAACCACTGGGTTTATTAATAGCCAGAATATTTTGATCTTCAAAGATTATAAAAGGTTGCTCTGAGACGTAATCTTCCATAACAAAGCTTTTTATGCATTAAATATAAAAATAAAACTTTTAAAAAATCAAATCAAAATTTCAAGATATAAATTATTAAACATAAAATACCTAATGTAAATAAAGGTTAAGCTGAATTGAATTTTCCGTTTTAAAAAAGTTCGTGCAATATAGTGTGATTATATGACTTTACTCGAACTCACTTTTACCAAAAATTTCTGCTGATGAGAAGTGGTGCGCCGCAGGAGCGCCACCCAATCAGCGGCTCGCCGCCTTGCGGCGTCACAAAACTCG
>JBBIMT010000006.1:0-18075 GCA_037444265.1 bacterium | reverse complement strand
AAATTTAAAAATATTTCATTTCTTATTTCTTCATTATCAAAATAACCGGCAATATTATTGGGCATTTTCGTAAAAACTATCTCGATCGGAAAAACAGTTTTTAATAAAGGATCATTGTTAATATCGAAAATTTCTATAAAAGAAGGGAGAATATTTTTTTCAAATTCTTCTGCTAAATTTCGAATATCAACAATATTATATTGTTGTCCTTGAACCACGAAAAACAGAGCATTTGGGGTAATGTATATAAGAGTTGCTTGGCGCTCAGATTTTAGTTCATAATCGTAAGTTGGTTCTAATTTAAAAGTCTGGTGCTGGCCAATAATTTGGGCGCTTGCCTTAAAATTAAAAAAGTAAAAATTAAAAAAAACTACTAATAAAACGAAAAACTTTAAATTTAAGAAATAATTCTTTTTAAATTTTTCTTTTAAAATAAATAATAGTTCCCAGAGCGCAAAAAGCGGTAAAAATAATAATTTCAAAGATAATAATATTAAATGGAGTAAATAATTTATTAACATTTTGGTTGTGTTTGTTATCAATTAAACTGCTGACATTGGTTTTTAAATCAAAATTTTGAGAATTCTCTTCATTTTCTACAAGCTGAATAGTTTTTTTAAGTTGATTTTCGAATAGTGTTTTTTGAGTTGGCGATATATCTTCAACAGAAGGAGGGATTTGTACATTTTTTATTATTATAACATTTTTATTTTTAAGAGAAACAGTAGCTGCTTTAGAAGATGTCAATTCGCCTACGCTTAAAGTTGGATTTATAAGATTGATAAAACCAGGGGTAGGCTTTGAAGTCCAAAAAAATTTATCTTTATTTTGTAAATCGCGAGCAGCAGCGTAATTTTCTTTTGGTGGTTGAGAATATAAAACGGAATCAATAATTTCGTCACTTGGAGTCACTAAAGAAATATCTCCATTTTTATTTCTTAAATTGATGCTCGTCTTTTTTAAGGGAATTACCAAAAAGCTTTCAGGATAAATAAATGTAGGATCTGCAAAAACCAATTTTTTATCACCTATTTTGAGTGCATACCCTGCTAAATTCACAGCGTAATTATTCTGATTATAAAGCTCAATCCATTCATTATTCTTGTCAGCACCACTTGGATTTGGTAAAAATTCTGAAATAATTAAATCTTTCGCAAAAACATTAACTTTTAATTGAGCAGACCCCGATAATCCGTTTTTGTTAGTCAAAGCCGTAATGATATAAGTCCCAGCAAATTGAAACATAGTTTCAAACTCAAAACCACCTTTAATAAGTTGTCCCCTTCCATCACTCCATAATAAATCATTAGCATTTAAAGAAATATTAGCCAATGCTTTAATTGTTAAAGGATCATTGGTAAATAAAGATATTTCATCGGCATCAACAAAGTTATTTTGTTTATTTTTAACTTGCAATCGCAACTCTAAAATCGGATTCGCTGCAATATTCTGAGAGATTATAAAATCTTGATTTTGATTTTGTTCATTTTTTTGAATATTAAAAGCCTGATCATTTTCATCGGAAATTAGATTTTCCTTCTTGTTGATATTGCTATTTTCTTTAACATCTGTCAAAGCTTTTGGAGAGCCAACAATATGGTTGCCTTTTGCATCTTTATGGGTAGAATTATTTTGAGCTAATGTCCAGTTTTCTTTTAAAGTGCCAGCTTTGAAGGTATCAATTCTTTCCATTGTTGCTCTTTTGGTAACATCGCCAGAATACCACGCATCTACTTCATCAATAATATTGCCGGAACTATCTTTTAAGATTAAATGTTCGCCTGAATTATTTAAAGCGCCAGTGTAAATTTGATCAGCGACAATATCTGTTATTGCAGTATCATCAGTTCGTTCTAAAATATAAAAAGATTGAGCAGGAATTTTCCCTGTTAAATTTATTTTTGGCGTTCCATCTTGCGCGCTTAAAATCCAACCTGAAAGATTTATTTCGTTTGCGGTGTTATTATAAAGCTCAATCCATTCATCATCATCAGAAGCTAAAGTTCCCATCCAAGCAATCTCAGAGATTACGACTTCTAAAGGGTTTGCTTTTGCTGGAAATGAAATAACAAAAGATAAAAAAATTATTAAAATATAAATTTTTAAATAGTTTTTTTTAAACATTTTATTGGCATTAATTTTTTTATTTATGATTTATAAAAAATCGATGTTAGGTATTGATGAAGCAGGCAGAGGACCAATTATCGGTCCTATGGTTATCGCTGGCTTTTTTTTAAAAGATAAAAGTCTAATCTCGTATTTTAAAAAAATCAAGATTAAATCTTCTAAATTATTATCTCCGGAAAAAAGAAAAAAATTTTATACCTTATTTTTAAAATTAAAAAAAAGCGGTGCCGCCGATTTTAGTGTCAAAAGCATATCTCCTAAAGTTATTGATAACTATTCTTTAAATGAGTTATTTAAGCAATCTGTTTTATACTTTATAAAAAAATATAAACCTCAAAAAATATATATCGATGCCTGTGTCAATCCTAAAGGGCTTAAAAAATATAGAATCGATTTGTTAAGTGAAATTGAAACTTTATATCGAAAGGAAAGCAAAAATATTACAAAAAACTTTTTGTGCTCTCGATTTTTAATTTGTCGAAATTTCGCTGATGAAAATTATCCAATAGTTGCTGCAGCGTCAATTATAGCTAAAATATCGCGAGATAACCAAATAAAAAAACTTCATAGGAAATATTTTTGCGATTTCGGTTCAGGATATTGCCATGATAAAAAAACTATAGAATTTCTAAAAAATTATTATAAAAAAAAAGGCGGTTTTCCTATTGAAACCCGCCTTAAATGGAAATCATTTTTAAATCTTTTAAAATAAAAAAAGGCTTTTACAAGAACTGATTTTAATAAAAGTTTAAGGTTTTAAAAATGCAAATTAATCTATAAATTTTACCCCGCTAACTTTTTTTAAAATATTTGAAGGAAAAGTATATTTTAATTGTTGCGCATAATCGAATCTTTTTTGGGCAACAATAATTAAATCTTTTAATAGTTTTTTAAATGAAATACCGCTTGCTTGCCAAAGATGATGATATAAGGTACCAGGCAAGGTATTGATTTCGTTAGCGTAATAATCTCTTGTTGAGCTATTTACTAAATAATCAACTCGCGAAATTCCCGATAAGCCAAATTCTTTAAAAATTTTCACTGACAAATCGCGAATTTCTTTTGTCAATTTTTCATCAAGTTTAGCCGGAATTTGATAATTTTTCCCCTTGCCTTTTACACCGCCCAGTTGCGTAGCGCCTTTATTTAAATATTTTTCCTCATAAGATAAAAACGGCGCTTCAAATAAAGATTCTTGTAAGAGTGAAGCTTCAATTTCACCATCTAATTTTTCTCTCAACGCACAAGTAATATCGATAACCGGCTCAACACCTTCTTCAATGATAATCTTTCTATCATAATGAAAAGCAACTTCACACGCAAACAACATCTCTTCATCAGTTTTTACTTTTGAAATACCAATTGATGAACCAAGCCGCGCAGGTTTAACAAAAAGCGGATATTTTAATTGATTTCTTTTAATAAGACCCAAAATAGTATCACGCCATTCATCTGAATCTTTATCTGTTTTGATATAGTAAACAAAATTAGTTGTAGGAATATTTAACTGTTGATAAAGCTTTTTTGTTAAAACTTTATCCATAGCGATTGCTGAAGAAGTCGTGTCGCATCCGACATAAGGAACCTGAAGTATCTCGAATAACCCCTGGATTGTTCCATCTTCACCAAAGGAACCATGCAAACTAGGAAAAGCAACATCAATAACGATTTCTTTTTTAAAAAAGCCATTTTGGACTAAAACGAGCTTTCCTTTTTGATTAGTCTTTAAAAGCCAATTTGAAAATTTTTCAGCTTCTTTATCGTAATTATCTTTTTGATAAAATTCTATTTTCTCAAAAACCGAAGCGCTACACCATTTACCACCTGCTGAAATATAAATTGGCACTACAGAATAACCAAGACTACGCAAACCTTTCATTATTAAAATTGCGGTAACTATAGAAACTTCTCGCTCAGGAGAACGCGAACCAAAAAAAACACCGATTGTTTCCATATCGAATTAAATTTTTTTAAAGGTTGATAAAATTTGCTTCGCTAACTCTTCATTTTTTTTATTTTCGGCTGTATGGACTTCAATATAACCTTCAAAAAACAAAGGAACATCATTTTCATCATATTGAATTTGCTGATTAGCAAAATACCAAAAAAATGTCCCGCCACTGTAAGTGATAATTTTAGCCGACTCATTGCCAATTTGACCTTCTTTAGTGTTGGCTAAATCTTCTTTTTTTACGAAACCGGGATTGCCACAATTATTTAAACAAAATCTTATCGCTAAAATTTCTGCATATTCTTTATTATTAGCAAATAAAAGCTCTGGTTGACCTAAAACAATATTTTCTTCAAAATCCAAAAAAGCTGGATAAGTCAGTTCGAATCTAAAGTTTTCATTGCGGTAAGTTTTAAATGATTGTTCTTCAGAGCTTTGTCCTTGTTTTGTATTTGCATCTGAAGAAAAAATTTGCCCTCCTGCTAAAATGGCAAAACCAGAACTTGAATCTTCATTTGCTTGATTATTTTGATTTGGACAAGGATCAAAATCGCAATTGCGAGCCGGATTTCTTTTTACTTCTATTTCGTTAGAACATATTTTGACTTCTTTAGAGCAGACTATCTCTTTAATTTCAGTTTTAACGTTATAATTATCTTGTGTTTTAGGAATTTGAGAAATAACTTCTGAAGCCTTACTCTTTTCTATGCCTACCACTAAATTATTTTGCGCAAAATCTTCTTTAACATACAAAACCCCCAAAATATTTCCGATTTTAGAGGATAAATTAAGCTTTGCTCGTGTTAAATCAACCTTTGCTTGAGATTGCAAGGAGTTACTTACCGCTGAAAAATTTACTGAATCTATCTCATTTCCTTGAGTGGCACTTGACTCTTTTTGAAGATTTTTGTTATCTAATTTTGGCGGAGGTGGCGGTGTTAAAATAAGATTCTTATTTTCTTTAGTAAGATTTATTCCAACCAAAATTGTTAAAAAAAAGAAAACAGTTCCCAAAATAACCCCAAAAAATATTATTTTGTTTTTCATGAAATTAAAATAAATTATTAAATTAATTTAAAAATTAGTAATAATGATCAGGCCAATCAAAAGCTTGAATTAAAATAATATCGTTTGGTTTTAAAATATTCGATAACGCTTCTTGCACTTCTTTTACGCTTTTGAATATTTTTAAATTATTAATTACTAAAGAGCTATTTTGAAAATCACTCGTCGTTTGATAATTTTTTTTACTGGACGTTTGAGCCCTTATTATCCCTTCTATTATATACGAAGTAGTAGAATTTTCCAATAGCAATAATAAATCAGTGTACTTAAAGTATAATTTACCTAAGTAGTGATGAATCTTTTTTTTAAAAACCCCAGTTTCTGGAATGCCGGCTGATAAAACGACTCTTCTTTTATTGTTAACCTTACTTAATCTATCTAAAGCCTTTAATGCCGCCTTGGCTCCTTCAATGGTAATATTATAACTATCATCTATAATCCAAATATTTTGTGATGTTTGAGTAAAACTTAAACGACGCGGAATATTTGGCAAAGATTCCAGTCCTAATTTCATTTCAACTTTGTTTAAATTAAATTGCTCCGCTACAGTTAAAGCAGCAAAAATTAAATTTAATTGGTGTTCAGCAATGATCGGAATTTTCGCCTGAAAATAAAATTTTTTTCCTTTATATATGTCTACCAAAACTTCTCCTATCTTCCACGAAAAATTTTTTGCATAAAAACCATTCTTATAATTAAACCCGAAAATTTTTAAATATAATTTATCTTTTTTAATTTTAATTTTTGATTGTTGGTTTTCAGGGATTATTGCAACAGCATTTTGATTTAAGGATAAAATGATTTCAAATTCGGTATCGATAATATTTTTAAAACTGCCGAATCTTTCTAAATGTTCATTACCAATGCCTGTAAGAACGCCAATATTTGGTTTTAAAATGTCGCATAATCTTTTTACATCTCCCCTTCGATAAGCACCAATTTCCGCTACAAAAACATCAATATCTGAAAAATCAGTTTTTAGAACAAAATTAACAACTCCTAAAGTTGTGTTAATATTTTCTGGTGTTTTTACTACTTTCAATTTTTGCGATAAAATATGAGAAATATATTCTTTGGCAGTGGTCTTTCCAAAACTGCCAGCGATACCAACGATTTTTAAATTTTTATATTTCATTAATTTGCGACTTGCTTTTTTTGCAAGGAAAATTATCCATATTCTTTCAAGTGGCATTAATAACTTTTGCGCGAAAATTAAAGTTTTGGGGATTATTTTTTTGTTGAAAATGGCGACAAATTGTAAAATAAAAGCGATTAAAAAAATAAGGCGTGCCTTATAAGTCCATTTTAATTTTCCTTTTTTTTCTAAATTTAGCCATTGCGAGGGTTTTGGGTGAGATGAAATCCAATTTGAAAAATATACAGAATCATATTCTGAAAGCTGGAAAATATATAAAAGATTCTTCAAAATAGAAATCATATTCTTTTGATTTCTGTAAAATTTCTGAAAAAAGCGGCAGAGGCGTTTAAACTTTCAAATAAATTTTTTTAAAATATTAAAAAAATCTTCAGGTTTTTCTAAAAAAACAAAATGGCCAGCATTTTTTAAAATCTTGACAGAACTATTAGAAATAGCCTTGCCTAAAATCAAAGCGTCTTGCAGCGGAAGTTCTTCATCGTTTTCTCCCCAAATAATTAAAGTTGGACATTTTATTTTGTTGGCTTCCAAAATCAAATCCTCATTGATAACATTTAAAAAAATTTGCTTCATTATTCCCGATAATGCCAAATAATCAGGTGAACTAAATTTTGTTTGCAAAGCTTGGCTTAACTTTGAAAGTTTTAATGTTTTTAAAAAAAATTTCCCAATTTTCGATAAATATTTAAGCGAGATGATTTTTAATGATTTATGCCTAACTCCTCCTGAGGCAATTAGTATAATTTTTTTTACCATTATCGGATATTTTGCCGCAAATTTTATAACGACGCGACCCCCAAAAGAATGGCCAATTAATATGTAGGATAAATTCTTTTGCAAAAATCTACTTGATTTTGATATTTTTTGAAAAAAATCGCTTAAAAAATCAGCATAATCTTCAATAGTCCAGGCAAATTGCGGCAAATTAGATTTTCCAAAACCCGGCAGATCAATTAGTAAAGTAGAAAAGCCGATTTTATTAAAATTTTGAGCAATAATATCAAAATCCCGGTGGCTTCTCTGCCAACCATGTAAAAAAACTAAAACTGGTTTTAAGGGCTTTTGATTAACTCCTTGGTAAAATTCGAAATAAATAATTTGATTATTAATTTTGATATACATTTTATTTACTCATTAAATTAATTTTGCCAATGATAATGAAAAACTTATATTTACAAAAAGCAGTTTAAATTTATCATATTTTTTTAAAAAAAGAAACTTTTAAAGTTTAATTTTAAAAGATGGTCTATTAGTAAGATTTAAAAAAATATTTCAAATTTTTACTTTTAAGTTTGGAGAATTAAAAATAAAAGAAACACTTGCAAATCTTTAATTTTCTTCTATACTCTACTTTACTAACGGGCTAAAATACTTTTAAAATATGATCAAAAAACATTTTATTTGGCTTTTACTGTTTTCTTTTTTGGGAATACTTGACGCAGGGTATTTGACTTTTTATAGCGATTCTGTTTTGACAACTTATTTCTGCTCAATCGATTCCTTTACAAATTGCTCTAACGTGTTAAATAGTCGCTTCGCTTATGTAGGCAATATGTCGGTGGCTTCAATTGGATTAATTCATTACAGCGTTTTAGCATTAACAATAATTTTTACGAAATTATTTGAAAAAAAATTTTGGAAATATTTATCTTTTATTTTAGGAACAATAGGGTTTATAGCTTCAATTTATTTTTCGTTCCTTCAATTTTTTATTTTAAAAAATATTTGCTTTTTTTGCTTGGCTTCAGCTTTAATTAGTTTTATATTATTTTTTCTTTTTAATTTTATTTTTAAAAAAGAACGGAAGGAATTGTTTATATATTTGTGCGATTTGTTATACAAAACACTAATTCGTCCGATTTTATTTAAATTCGATTCAGAAAAAATTCACGAAGCATTAGTATCGCAAGGAGAAAAAATGACTAAATCCCCTACTTTGAAAAATATTATTAAAAAATCTTCTCATTTTTTTACACGCTATGATGATTCAATTTTAAAACAAAAATACTTAGGCATTTCCTTTGAAAATCCTTTTGGATTAGCTGCTGGATTTGATTATGACGCGAAGTTAACTCAATTATTACCAATTTTAAATTTTGGTTTTGGCACCTGTGGAACAATTACTAATATGCCTTATGAAGGTAATCCGCCACCACGACTTGGCAGACTAGTTAAATCTAAATCTCTTTTAGTTAATAAAGGATTCAAAAGCTCTGGCGCTGATGCAATTATTAAAAAACTTCAACATTTAACATTTGAAATTCCAATTGGCATCAGCATTGGTAGAACGAATTCACCGCTTCTTAAAACACAAAAACAAAGTATTGAAGATATAATTTCAGCTTTTATAAAATTTGAAAAAGCACAAATCGAAAATTCTTATTATGAATTAAATATTAGTTGCCCGAATTTAATATATGGCGAAAACATTTCTTTTTATTCCCCACAAAATCTACAGGAACTGCTCTTGGCTTTGGCGGATTTAAAAATTTCTAAACCAATTTTTATAAAGATGCCTCTTAGTGAAAGTGATGATGCCACTTTAAAAATGTTAAAAATTTCTTCTCAATTTTCTTTTATAAAAGGAGTAATTTTCGGTAATTTGCAAACAAATCGTCATCACCCATCTATTAATCAGGAAGAGGCAAAAAAATATGTACACGGAAAATTTTCTGGTAGACCTTGCTTTGAAAGATCTAACGAATTAATTTCTTTAGCTTATAAGCATTTTAACAAAAGATTTATTATTATCGGTTGTGGAGGAGTTTTTAGCGCCCAAGACGCTTACGAAAAAATAAAAAGAGGCGCTTCACTTATTCAATTAATCACCGGCTTAATTTTTGAAGGCCCCCAACTAATTAGTAAATTAAATTTAAATTTAATTGATTTGTTAAAAAAAGATGGATTTGAAAATATTTCACAAGCAATTGGTTCAAAAAACCTTTGATGAAATTAATTATCATTTTTTATTAAAATCACTTTAATATCTTAATACACTGAAATTTTTTACTAATTATTTTTACTAATCAAAATAGAAAGTTTCTCTTTAAAATTAGTCTATTGATTTTTTGCAAAAAAAAAATAAAATTAGAAATTATTCTATTTTTTTAGAATTTTTTATTTTATGGGTGATAGTAAAAAAGATTTACATTTTAACAACCCCATTAATCTTTTAGCCGAAAAAGAAAAAAAATATCAAACACAACTTAAAGATTATGAAAGCTTATTGAAAAAAAAGCTTGAGGATTTTTCTTTAAGTTTTGAGGAAAAAATCAAACAAATGGATAAAGAGCTCGAAAATCAAATTGCGCATATTCCGCAAACTTATCAAAAAGAAGCTGAAGAAATTGAAAAGAAATTTCAACAAAAATTTGAACAAGAATTTAAAAAATTAAAGGCTGAGTGGGAAAAAAATAAGGAACAAAGACTGTCTTCATTTATAAAAACTATTTTAAATTCAGAGTTTTATGATTGAACAAGTAGAAAAAATTAGACTTATTTTTCCAAAAAAAAATTTAAACGACATTTTAAAGAAGATTGCTTCTTTAGAATGTATGGATTTTTATGAGCTAAAAAAACTGCCCTATCGTAATAGCGAAACTTTAGAGCAAGTTAAAAATGATTTTGAATTAGCAAAGTCTCTAACTTCTTATATTAAATCCTCTGCTGATTTTGAAAAAGAAAATATTTCGGCTTTCTTTTTTTTCAATTTTGCTAAAGAAAAATTAAATGAGTTAAAACGTTTAGTTAACCAAAAAGAAGAGCTAACAAAAAAAATTCAAGAGCTTAAGCCATTAGAAAATCTTAATTTTACAAGTAATGAAGCTAAAAAATTAATTTGGCTAAAGGCCTTCTTATTAAACGGACCAATAAAAGAACAACTTCAATTTCAACAAACATTTAACAGACATCTTGTTTTTGAAGAAGTTGGTTCTTTAACTGAAAACAAAAAAACTTTTCTTTATTTATTTCCAGCAGACAAAACTAATGAAATTTCAGAAAAAATTTCACAATTAAAACTTCAAAATATCCCTCTACCTGAATATTCACCAAAACTAGAGCTAAAAAAATTAAAGAAAACTTTAAAAACAGTCAAGGAGCAAATAATACACATACAAAATCAAATTTCCCAAAAATCTCCTTCTCTTAAAAGTTGGAATAAATTTTTATTTGAGCTTAAATGGCAAAGCGAAGTATTATCCCTTCAATCAAAAGCGCCGCAAACTGAATCTTTCACTATTTTGGAAGGCTGGGTAATTAAAAAGGTTTTGCCTACACTGATTGAAAAATTAAAAAAGATTTCCAAGTATATCATTATCGAGAAAGTTCCTTTTGTCCCTGAAGAAGCGCCGGTAAAACTTTTAAACAAGAAAGTGAAGCCTTTTGAGATAGTAACTAAACTTTATGGAATGCCAAAACCAACTGAATTAGACCCTACCCCATATCTTGCTCCATTTTTTGTTATTTTCTTTGGTTTTGCGCTTTCTGATGCCGGCTATGGACTGGCTTTGGTTATAATTGGAGCAATTTTATTGGCTTTAAAAAAGAAATTGTCCAATCTTATTCATTTTGCTCAATTATCTATCTTTTTAGGTTTAAGCACTGTTGTTTTTGGCTATGCTTTTGGGACTTTTGGCGGCATAAATTTAAGCAAAATTGTTGATCCGCAACTTCAACCGATACTTATTTTATTAATTTGTTTTGCGTTTGGAATTTTACAGATTATTACTGGCATGAGTATAAACTTAATTCACAAAGCAAAACATCAGGCAAAATTCATCAATCTTTTAAACGAGTCAGGATATTGGATTTTAGTTTTAATTTTAATTTTATTTTTGATGGTTCAAAATATCTTTAGTATAAAAATTATTCAAAATGAAATATTACTTAAAGTCGTATTATTTATCTTATTGCTTAATCTTATCTCTTATACTTTATTTTCACCAAAAAAAATTTTAGGATTGTTTAAGGGATTAGGAAGTCTTTATAATGGAGTTAGTTTTTTAGCCGATACTCTATCTTACTCAAGGTTATTTGCGTTGGGTCTTGCCACTGGAGTACTTGCTTATACTATAAATTTAGTTGCTAGTATTTTAAAAAATATGATAAATATACCAATAATTTCAGAAATAGTGTTTTTAACGATTCTAGTCGGAGGACATTTGTTTAATATTGCAATTAATGTTTTAGGTGCTTTTATTCATTCAAGCAGATTACAATTTGTTGAGTTTTTCTCCAAGTTTTTAGAAGGCGGTGGTCGGCAATTTGAACCATTAAAATATAAAGATTAAATAATTTTTTATTTTTAAGCGTGTTTGTTTCTTTTTTGATTTTTGAAGAAACAAAAACGCTTTTAAAAAAATGTCACTTTCAATAGCTTTTGCAATTTTAGGAGCAGCTTTATCAGCTGGACTTGCCGGCATTGGTTCAGCGTTTGGCGTTAAAAAAGTTGGTGAGGTGGGCGCTGGCTTAATTTCGGAAGAACCTGAAAAATTTGGTCGAATTTTATTTTTACAGGTTCTGCCTGGCACTCAAGGAATTTACGGTTTTTTAACGGCAATAATGATATTACAAAAAGCAGGACTTTTAGGAGGAGAGGCAAAAACATTACCGTTGGAAGTTGGCGTAGCGCTATTGACTGCTTCTTTAACTACTGGCTTGGTTGGGTTATTTTCCGCTATTTATCAAGGGGCAGTAGCAGCGCAGGGTGTCCAAATTCTTGCTAAAAAACCCCAAGAAGTCGGTAAAGCGATTATTATGGCAGCGATGGTGGAAACCTATGCTGTTTTAGGCTTATTAATTAGCATCTTATCAATTACCAGTATTAATTACTGATTTTTGCACAAAAAATGGAAACTTTAGAAAATTATTTAAAAAAAGAATTGAAAGCTCAAAAAGAAAAATTAGATAGCGAATTTTTAAAGAAAAAAGAGCAACTAAAAAAACTTTGGGAAGGAAAAATAAAGCATCACCAGGAGAATCTTCAAGAGCGACTTGCCAAAGCAAAGTCAGATTTTATTAATTACACTTACGAAAAAACAGAACAAGATTTTTTAAGATTGTTAAACGAAAAAAAAGCAAACTTACAAGAAAGTTTTCTGAAAGAAGCGTTTGAGTTTTTAAAAGAAATTGATAAGGAAACTCAAGATAAACTGAATTTTGCTTTAATTTCATCTTTAAAGAAAAAGTTCAACAATGATTTAAAGGGCATGTTTTTTGCTTCAAAATCTGTAGTGCCTTTATTGCAGAAACATTTTCCAAATGCCAAAATAGAAATACGAGATAATTTGTCGCTTGGTTTTTTATATGCTGATGATTTCATTGAAATAGATGCTACTGAACAATCAATTATTAAACGATACTTTGAAAAATATGTCTATTAATTATCTTCAAGGATTATTTTTTCTGAAATTACAGGATTTTATCAAGATTGATGACCTTGAGCAATTATTTTTTCAAGATAATCTTCAAAATTTTGATGCTTTTTTTCGGGAGTTGATAAATAAAAAATTTTCTTCTTTGAACGAGAAAAATGATTTTCTTAAGAAAGATATTCAGTTTCATCAAAGCGCCATTCGCAACGAAAAAGAATTTCAAACTATTCGTTTTCTTCAGGGAATTACTATGCCAATTGATTATTACAATATATCTCTCCTTCTTGAAAAAGTAGATATTAAAAATATCACTGAAGGTTATTTTAAAAAAGAAGAATTACAAGAAATAGTTCAAGGTAAATTTAGCCATATTATCATTGTCGAAGAAACAATAAAATTTTTAAATCAATATAAAAATTTAAAAAGTAAAAAAGATAAAAATCGTTTTATCGCTAAAAGCATAAAAAAATATCAGCCTAAAGTTTTAGAGGCAACTAAATTTAATTTGATTAATAAATATTTTCAAATTATAGATTACCTTGAAAAAGATAAAGAAAATCTCTTAAAAACATTATTACCTTTAAAAATTTTCAAATTTATTCCCCAAAATAAAAATCATGAGAAAGAGTTATTTCTTTTTTATCTACCTTATTTAATAAGCGGCGGATCAGTGAATTTTTTAACTAATCCATTTGAATTCATCTTTTATTATCTTACACAAAGATTTACAATTTGGAAAATCATAAATCAATATATCTTATAAAATATGTATGCTTTTTGTAATAAAAACTGGGCTTATCTCTTAAAGGCATTTAATGTCAAAAACTTGGATTTTCCCGAACAAATTTCACAGCTGCAAAAAACGATTTTACTTATTAGCGACGATAAATTAAAGGAAATTGAACATTTAAGGAAGAAAGTGGAAGAAAACGAGGTAGTCATTATAGAATTACCAGGCACCAAAAATTCTTCATTTAACAAAAAAGAGATTGAATTTTTATTATCAAAAGCTTTAGGTATAATAAGCAAATAAAAATTACTCAACATTATGAATCAACATCCCCAAAAAGAATCAATTTTAAATAAAAATGAATCTTTAAGCCAAAACAATTCTGGATTAATCGTAAAAATTGCTGGTCCTTTGGTTGTTGCCGAAAATTTAACTAATGCCAAATTGGGCGATATTTGTAAAGTTGGTAAAGAAGGTTTAATAGGTGAAATCATAAAAATCGAAGGCAATTTATCTTATCTTCAAGTTTATGAAGATACAGCCGGGTTAGCCCCAGGGGACAAGGTAGTCAATCAAGGCATTCCATTAAGTGTTGAATTGGGTCCTGGACTTTTAGGCAATATTTTCGATGGTATTTTGAGACCTTTAAACGAAATTGCAAAAGTCGGGGGTATTTATATACCAAAAGGTTTAGCGATACCATCCTTAAATCGAGAAAAATTTTGGGATTTTGAGCCTGTAGTAAAAACAGGACAAAAAGTTAATGGCGGAGATATTATAGGATATATTCAAGAGAGCGCCTTTATTAAACACTCAATTATGGTACCGCCCAATATTTCAGAAGGTGAAGTTATTGATATCCAAAAGAAAAGTTTGAAAGTTACCGATCAGGCAGCGCTGATAAAAAATCCTTTAGGAGAAACGATTAAAATATCTCTTATTCAACTTTGGCCTGTCCGTCAACCGCGTCCGGTTTTAAAAAAATTAGTACCCGAGATCCCTTTAATTACAGGTCAAAGAATTATCGACGCTCTTTTTCCAATAGTTAAGGGAGGAACAGCGTCTGTGCCAGGACCTTTTGGTTCAGGAAAAACAGTTGTGCAACATCAACTAGCTAAATGGTCCGACGCTGATGTTATTGTTTTCGTTGGTTGTGGCGAGCGAGGTAATGAAATGACTGATGTTTTAGAAGAATTTCCTCGCTTAAAAGACCCTAAAACTGGACGTCCTTTAATAGAAAGGACTGTTTTAATTGCCAATACCTCAAATATGCCGGTAGCGGCAAGAGAGGCTTCTATTTATACTGGAATTACAATCGCTGAATACTTTAGAGATATGGGATTAAGCGTTGCCTTAATGGCTGACTCTACTTCAAGATGGGCTGAAGCTTTAAGAGAAATGGGGTCAAGACTTGAAGAGATGCCCGGTGAAGAAGGTTATCCGGCTTATTTGGGTTCACGTCTTGCTGCTTTTTATGAAAGAGCAGGAGCAGTGGAATGTTTAGGCAGTCCAAAAAGACAAGGATCTTTAACTGTTATCGGCGCTGTATCGCCTCCTGGAGGTGATTTATCAGAACCAGTCACCCAAAACACTTTACGAGTTTCAAAAGTTTTTTGGGCGCTTGACGATAAATTAGCTGCTAAACGACATTTTCCAGCGATTAATTGGCTTAAAAGTTATAGCCTTTATAGTGAAAATACCGATAGTTATTTTTCAAAAAATATCTCTCCTCAATATCCGGAAATATTAAAACAAACAATGTCCATCTTAAGCGAAGAGGAAAAACTTTTGGAGATATTAAAACTTGTTGGTTTTGAGTCCTTAAGTGATGCTGAAAGACTAATATTACAAACAGCTGAATTCATTCGCGAAGATTTTTTAATGCAAAACGCCTTCGATGAAATTGACAGTTTTACTTCTTTAAAAAAACAATACTTGATGCTTTCAACAATTATTAATTATCACACTTGGCAAGCAAATCAGATAGCGCAAGGAAAATCTTTTCAAGAATGCAATAAACCAGAAATTAAAGAGTTTATTAAAAAAATGAAATTTTTGCCAGAAAATAATCTTTCCATTTTCGACAGAATCTTGGAATCATTAAAATGATAAATTGATAATAAAACATTATGATTATTCAATATAAAACAATTCATTCTATCAAAGGTCAGCTAGTTTTTATAAAAGGAATTCCGCCTGTTAAATATTTAGAACTTGTTCGATTTACCGATCAAACAGGCCGTCATTATCTTGGTCAGGTTTTAGAAACAGGAAAAGGGTATGCGGTGGCTCAACTTTTTGAACAAAGTCAAGGAATTGGCAATAAAAATATTAAAGCTGAATTTTTGGGTAAAACTCTTGATTTTGCTGTCGGCAAGGAAATTTTAGGCAGAATTTTCAATGGCATTGGAGAACCTCTCGATAATTTAAAACCTCATTTTTCTGACAAACATCTTGATGTTAATGGTTTTGCGATTAATCCTTGGTCTAGACAGTACCCTAATGATTTTATTCAAACAGGCATATCCGCTATAGATGTTTTAAATACTTTAGTAAGAGGGCAAAAGCTGCCAATTTTTTCTGGTGCCGGATTACCTCATAATAGATTGGCTATTGATATTGCGCGACAAGCTACAGTAGCTTCTCAAGGAGAAAAATTTAGTGTTATTTTCGGCGCTATGGGAATTACTTTTGAAGAATCACAGCAATTTATTACCGCATTCGAAAAATCTGGAGCCTTAACGCGTTCAGTTCTATTTTTAAATTTAGCTAATGATCCAGTTATTGAAAGAATTGCTCTACCAAGATTCGCATTAACTGCCGCTGAATATTTGGCTTTTGAAGAAGGATTTCATGTTTTAGTAATTTTAACTGATATGACTAATTATGCTGAAGCAGTAAGGGAAATTGCTAATGCCAGAGAAGAAGTGCCAGGTAGAAGAGGCTATCCTGGTTATCTTTATACTGATTTAGCTTCGATTTATGAACGCGCTGGAAGAATAAAAAATAAAAAAGGCTCTATTACTCAACTACCTATTTTAACAATGCCTGAAGATGACAAAACTCATCCAATTCCCGATTTAACAGGTTATATCACTGAAGGACAAATAATTTTGTCTCGCGAACTACACCAAAGAGGAATCTATCCTCCTATTGATGTGTTAACCAGTCTTTCTCGTTTAAGAGATAAAGGCATAGGAGAAGGAAAAACTCGTTTTGAGCATCCAAGATTAGCCAATCAGCTTTTTGCTTCTTATGCGCAAGGAAAAGAATTAAGATCATTATCAGCGATTTTAGGAGAAGAATCATTAAGTGAAACAGATAAAAAATATTTAAAATTTGCCGATGCTTTTGAAGAAAAGTTTATCAATCAAAAAGACAATTTAAATCGTACTATTTTGGAGAGTTTAGATTTAAGTTGGGAGCTTATTAAAATTTTACCTAAGGAAGAATTGCGCCGCCTCAGACAAGAAGATTTAGAAAAATTTTATAACCATTGAAATTTAAATTTATGAATTTTGCCAACGCAGTTACCAGACAAGAACTTTTGAAATTGAAAAAAAGATTAGCTGAGGTTCGTGCTGGTTATAAATTGCTTGAACAAAAAAGAGACAGTCTTATTAAAACTTTTATGGAACTGAAGGAGGCTTTTTTAGAGCGTAAAGAAAAGCTTTACGAAGAATTGAAGTTAGTTATTGGCGCTTTAGAGGAAACTATAAAATTAAATCCTGTAAATTTAATAGAATTTCTTTCTTCAAAAGCCGGGGACGCCCCTGAAATTGAATCCAAAAATCAATCAATAATGGGGGTGAAAACAACTATTTTTTCGTTAAAAAAACTGTCTCCACGCGAAATCGAGGAAAAGTTTTGCCCCCCAACTTTTTTTAAATCAGTAATGAGATTTTCCTCCTTGATACCAGAATTAATCGCTGTTTCATCTTTAGAAGACGCCCTGATCAAAATGGCTTTAGCTATTGAAAAAACTCGTCGCAGAGTAAATATTTTAAAAGACATTACTATTCCCAATATGGAAAAACAAATAAAATATATCTCTTTAAAACTAGCTGACCAAGAAAGAGAAGGATTCGTTTTTAACCTGAAATTTAAACAAAAGCGATCAAGAACAACTCAATAACGAAAATATAAAATAAAGATTGATTTTATAATATGGTGAGGCAACTTTATAGTTAAAAAAAGGAGTTTAAAAGCTTAGTTGATTTTTTTGTGGGTTTATAATATCATATAAAAAAGTTTCTAAAAAATATTTAAATATAATTTATAATCCCAAATTATCCCAAATTTGTCATTTTTACACTATTCCCCGGTAGCTCAGCGGTAGAGCGTCCGGCTGTTAACCGGCAGGTCGTTGGTTCGAATCCAACCCGGGGAGCATTTCAGAACACTTTGAAGCTTGAAGCAACGTGTCAAATGGTGGTTTAAGTTCAAATTGGAGCTTTTTGCCGTCCAAATTAAGGTTCTGAAGTAAGAAATTGAGAAGTTGCCTTTTTTCTTCTATTTCAGAACTTTGGAAGATTTCGTAAGCCTTTTTAGCCAGATTTAATACCATATTTGCCGTTAAATAGAAGTTTTCATCAGCGTCAGTATATTGTTACATTTTTGCTTCAATTTCAGCTTGTTTTTCTTTATATTCTTTTAGCTTTTTGTTAAACAT
>JBBIMT010000005.1:0-18160 GCA_037444265.1 bacterium | reverse complement strand
AAACTTTAATTATAGAAATTTGATTTTTATATTGTTCACAAAAATTTGCCCGGGTGGCGGAATTGGCAGACGCGCAAGACTCAAAATCTTGTGTTCTTAAAGAACGTGAGAGTTCAAATCTCTCCCCGGGCATTTTAATGTTAAGTGGACTTTCTTTATTAAAGAAAATTATATGCAACTTCGCGAATTTGGAAAACTGTTATTTTTAAATAAACACTATCTATTGACTTTTATTATTTTGGCGTCGGCAGTAGGATATTTTTACATTTTAAACGAAAGCGATTATCAAGTTGCTTCATTTTCTATATATGCCAAATTGAACTTTTCAAATGAAAAATTTGAAAACGCGTATGATGAAGTAAAAAATACTTTTTTTGTTATAAAAACAGCTGAGAGTTTTATAGACTCTATCAGATTTTGGTTGATGAACGATTTAAAATTTAAAAATGTTAAAATTACTTCAAGAAAAATTACGCCTCAACATTTATTCATTCAATTGAAACAAAAAAGCAATCAATCGCTTATTTCAGTAAAAGATACAATTATTAATGAGATTAAAAATCGCCAATCTCTACTTGTTAATAACAATCTCAAAATCTTTACCATTGAAGCGGCTGATTATAAAGAATATCCAAGTCAACCAAATTATTTGCTGGTAATTTCTTTAAGTTTAATAGTTGGAATTTTTGGAGGTGTTTTATTGATACTTTTAAAACACTACTTCCAACTAACAAGGCCCGACCTTGAAACATTTCCAAGGTCCGACCTCCACAACCTTCACAAGGCCGGACCTTAATAACTACAACTATTTACTATGAATTTTGCCATAGACATTCGGCCATTACTTGAAAAATATCATTCAGGAGTACAAGAATATATCATTAACCTTTTAATTAATATTTTTAAAATTGATAGTAAAAATCAATATCTTTTATTTTCAAGCGGCAAACAAGATAAAATAACGAATCAAGATTTCGTTAATATATTAAAAAATCAAAAAAATGTTAGAAGAAAACATTTATATATTAGCAATAAATTGCTTAATCGTTTTTTTCAATTAAAAATTTTCTCACTGGATAAATTTTTAGAAGAACCTGATGTATTTTTTTTACCTAATATCGCTTATTTTCATTTAAAAAAAACGCCTTATGTTATCACTTTTCATGATTTATCGTTTGAATATTTTCCAGAATTTTATTCTCTTGATCGTAAAATTTTTCATTATATGACTCAACCTAATAAAATAGCCAAATACGCAAAAAAAATCATTGCGGTTTCAGCTTCAACAAAACAAGATCTGATTGATTTATATAATATAAAACCAAATAAAATTGCTGTCATTTATTCTGGTATATCAAAGCAAAATCAAAATAAAAATACAATAATGACTGACTACAATTTTTTGCCCAAAGATTTTATTCTTTTTTTAGGAACGATTGAGCCACGTAAAAACATTGAAAGTATCATTAAGGCTTTTGAGATGTTAGAATCTAAAAACTTATATTTAGTTATAGTAGGTCCTCGGGGATGGAAATGTAAAAAAATTTTTGAATTAGCAGAAAATTCTAAAAAAAAGGATAAAATTATTTTTTTAGGCCCCATTAAGCCTCAGGCGAGATTCATTCTTTATCAAAAAGCCAAAGTTTTCATTTGGCCATCTTTTTTTGAAGGTTTTGGTTTTCCTCCTCTGGAAGCTATAAATGCTAAAGTACCGACAATCATCTCTAATAATTCTTCCCTACCAGAAGCAGTTAAAAATAAGGCTATACTTATTGATGCTTATAGACCACAAGAAATTTTTTTAGCGCTAAAACAAATTTTAAATGATAAAAATTTAGATATTTTTTTAAGAAAAAAACAAACTTTTTTAAATCATTTCTCTTGGGAAAAAACTGCCACTTTAACTTTAGAGATATTGACTAAAGCTGGAAAAAAAATATAATACATCAAAGAAGCCTCCCACCAACCTCCAAATCCGGCACACAGACTTATACGATCTCAGTATCCCTTGGAAAGGTTTTGCCCGTGCCCCGCGGGATTTTTCCCCCCAAGGATGTATAAGTCTGTGGCCGGCCCTCGTAATTATTTTTTAATTTCGTGCCACGCGTGGCACAACCGGGCGGGGCCAGAGAGCCAGGCAGTAAAAGAGCAAGCAAAACCCTCCTTTTTAGGAGGGGAGACAAAAAATCAAGTCAGGTTTTAGCCACTTTGGGGTAGTGGCTAAGTGGACCAAAAGCGTTCTTTGGGATCTAAATTTACCCCTCATAAAGATCAACCCCATCTTTATGAGGGGTTTTGTTTTAAAACTAATGATTACTTTTAATTATTTTTCCGTCAGATAAATTTTTAAATATTTTTTGTCCAGGATAAACAATTGCATCATTACCAATAATTATCCCAGGCATTGTAGCGCTTTCAACGCCAATATTGACATTTGCTCCAATAAAGGTTCCTAAGTGATAAAGCCCTGAATCTATTTTTTCTCCTTTTACTGACACTTTGACAGTTTGGCCATCAAATCTTTTATTAGCGGAAATAAATCCGGCGCCTAAATGGGAATTTTGGCCCAAAATTGAATCACCAAAAAAACCCGAGTGCATAGAAGATTTTTTCATAAAAATAGAGTTTTTTACTTCCGCCAAAGAGCCTATAATAACGCCCTCTTCAATATCACAACCATTTCGCGCAAAAGCAAAATTTCCTACTTGAGCATTTCTTCCTATATAACACGGACCTTTGATTATGGCTTTTTCATAGATAATTGCGTTTTCTTCTATATAAACATTTTTTCCTAAAATTAACGCTCCTTTTTTGATTTGGGCCTTTTTACTTACATAGTCTGGTAAATTGTTTAAAATATGATCCTTGATTTTAAACAAATCCCAAGGATACTTTAAAGAAAAAGTTTCTTGTTCAGTAATAAAAACTCTAACATCGTTTTTCAAAAAATATTGATTTAAAGCCTCTTCTAAACTATTTTTTTTGCGTCTTAACTTTTCAAGCAAAGAAAGAAAATTCTTATTTAAAAAATAAATACCAACTACTCTAATCTCCAAATCGTCTTTTTTGTTTTTGATAATTTTAATATTTTTAATATTTTTAAGATTAACTTGAGGTTTTTCTATTATTCTTTCGACGCGGTCGTTCTTTAGTTTAAAAACTCCATATTTTATACCCCCTGATTCTTTTTTCCCCACTAACACCCCAGCGCATTTTTTTTGTTTTTTAAAAGTCAAAATATTAGGAATAAATTGACTGATATTTATTTGATTAGCATTTAAAAGTAAAAAATCTCCTTCAATATAATCTTTCGCGCAAAGCAAAGCATCACCCATCCCAAAAGCTTTCTTTTGAATAGCATAGTAAATTTTTATTTTTAACTTTTGTCCATCTTTAAAATAATTTCTAATTTTTTCATCTTTCGCGTTAACAACAATGACTACTTTATCGCATCCGCTTTTTTTTAATTCTTTTAAAGTATATTCTAAAATAGGCTTCCCAGCCAAAAAAAACATAGATTTATGTTTTTTTTCATCAGCATATGGGTAAAATCGAGTACATTTCCCTGCGGCAAGAATGATAGGCAAAAAAGAATTCATTTTAAAAAAATTAAGTTAAAAAATTATTTAAATGATTTTTAATTTTTTCCCGACATATTTAAATTTTTCGAGAGCATCATCTAAATCTTCTTTGGTGTGCTTAGCAGTAACAATAGTTCTAAGACGTGCCTTACCCTGCGGAACAACTGGATACCAAAAACCTTGCACAAAAACTCCCAAAGAAAACATTTTTTTACTAAAGACAGCGGTTTTTTTATCATCGTAGGTCATAATCGGAGTAATAGGTGTTTGGCTTACTCCTGTATCAAATCCCATTTCTTTTAATTTTTCTTTAAAATAAAATGTGTTTTGCCATAATTTTTTAAGCAAATTTTTTCCTTTGGGGCTTTTTAAAATTTCGAACGCTTTGATAGAAGCTCCAACAACTGCTGGAGGCAATGAGGTGCTAAATAAATAAGGTCTTGCTTTCTGTTCTAAAAATAAAGCTAAAGATTTTTTTGTAGCCACAAAACCGCCTAAAACCCCAATAGCTTTTGAAAGAGTACCAACTTGAATATCCCAGTCTTTCTCAATGCCAAAATAAGCAACACTCCCTTCTCCATTTTGCCCTAAAACTCCTGTTGCATGCGCATCATCAACTATAGTAATAGCATCATATTTTTTAGATAAAGCGGCAATTTCTCTTAAAGGAGCAATATCGCCGTTCATTGAAAACACTCCGTCGGTTATAATTATTCTCTTTTCGAACTTTTGTTTTATGGATTTTTTTAAAAAATTTTCTAAGGCTTCTAAATCACAATGAGGATAAATAAATCGCTGGGCTTTTGTTAAACGAATTCCGTCAATAATTGAAGCATGATTTAATTCATCGGAAAAAACAGCGTCTTTCTCAGTTAAAATAGCATTAAGAAGTCCGATATTTGCCATAAATCCTGATTGCAACAAAACGCATTTTTCAGTTTTTTTAAATTTGGCTATAATTTTTTCAAGATATCTATGAAGTGTCATATCGCCGATAATATTTCTTACAGAACCGGTGCCCGTACCAAATTTTTTAAGTGCTGAAATTGCAGATTTTTGCATCAGATAATTGCCAGCAAGGCCAAGATAATTGTTAGATGAAAGATTAATAACTTTTTTGCCATTAATTTTGGCAACTGCATCTTGTTTGCTTTCAAGCAAAAAAATGTTTTTATATATACCTGCGGATTTTAATCTTTCTATTTCTTTTTTAAAAAATAAAAATTTATCCATAAAATATACTTAAAAATATTAACTATAATTTTTCGAACAAACCTCACTAGCAAAGTAGCTATGAATTTAATTTTAAGCAACTTTTAAAACAATCTTGCCACATTTACCTGATACCATCAATTTCATTGCTTGATTTATTTTTTCAAGAGGAAATTGATGGGTAATCATTGGCGAAAAATCAAGTTTTCCATAGTCAAGTAGTTTCCTAAGCGTGTCCCAACTATGCCAAATTTTACGACCACTCACACCGTTGATAGTTATTCCCTTGAAAATAACTTCTTGTGCCCATTCAAGAGATATTTTTTTAGAGGGAATCCCAAAGGCATTAAAATAGCCTCCGTTTTTCAAACAAGCTATTCCCTCCAAAAAAGCCGACTTTGCCCCTGACATTTCAAAAACAATATCAACTCCTTCGTTGTTGGTTAATTTTTTAACTACTTCTATTAAACTTTTTTGTTTTGGATTAACGACAACATCAGCGCCCATTTTTTTGGCTAATTTACGACGATATGAAGAAGGATTGGAAACAATAACTAACGCCGCGCCACAAACTTTACTTAACGCACACGCAGCAAGACCAGTTGGACCTGCTCCGGTAATTAAAACTGTTTTACCGGCAACATTGTTTTTAAAAACGATGTTAACAGCATTACCAACGGGCTCCTGTGTTGAAGCGATTTCCAAAGGAAGTTTTTTGGAATTGATAATAATATTTTTTTCAGGTAAAGCAACAAACTCCGCGAAACATCCTGGTCTATCTATTCCTAAAATTTTTGTATTGACGCAAATGTGAGCATTACCTAAACGACAAGCATAACAAGTACCACAAACAATATGACTCTCAGCTGAAACAAAATCTCCAATTTTCACTAAAGAAACATTTCTGCCAACTTTAATTACTTTGCCAACAAATTCATGGCCCACAATCAGAGGAAGTTTTATTCTTTTTTTTGCCCAGCTATCCCATTGATAAATATGAACATCAGTGCCACAAATGGAAACAACTAAAACTTTAATTAAAACATCATTATCTCCAATTTCAGGCAGAGGCACATCTTTAATAGAAAATCCTACTTCAGGTTTTTCCTTTAAAACGGCTTTCATAATTTAATTGTAATTGTAAACTATAATATTCAAAAAACAAGTAATAAAAGCAAAATGAAATCAAAAGAATCCTTTTTTTGAAAAAATTTTGTTTTTTTAAAAAAGCGACTGAAAATGGAACTTAAAATTAAGCTTACATTGCAAAAATCTTACATTTTTTTTGGCGTTTTGATTCCTAAAATTTTGAGTCCTTCTTTTATTACTTGAGCAATTGCTTTAATCAACACTAATCGAGAGTTTTTTATTTGAGGAGGCGCAGATAGAATGGGCGAAGTTTCGTAATAATGATGAAAAGTTGAGGCTAAATTATAAAGATAATCAGCTAAAATATTAGGCTTAAAAAGATTAGCTGCTTCTGAAATTATCTCCGGAAATTTTAAAACCAAAACTGCCAAATTATGTTCGAAATCATTGGTAAAAGAAATTTGACCAAAACGATATTGACCGGCTTTTTTAAAAATACTATTGATACGCACAAAAGTATATTGTAAATAAGGAGCAGAATTACCTTCTAAAGACAACATTTTTTTTCTATTAAAGATAATGTCACCTTGACGATCGCGACTTAAATCATTATATTTTATTGCGCCAATTCCAATTATTTCAGCAATTTCTTTTTTTGCTTTATTTGACAAAGAGGGATTTTTTTGGTTTACAATATCAAACGCAAGTTTCAAAACATCGTTGATTAGATTTTCAAGATAAACTATATTACCACCACGAGTTGAAAATTTTTTTCCACTTTCGTCAAGCAAAAGACCAAATTTAATATGAAGACATTGACATTCTTTTTCATTTAATATTCCTAAAATTTTAGCCGCAACAAAAAACTGTTCAAAATGAAGTGTTTGTTCATTGGCAACAACATAGACGATTTTTTCGGGCTTAAATTTCATTATTCTATAATCTAAAGAAGCCAGATCGGTGGTGGCATATAAAAAGGCGCCGTCGCTCTTTTGAATTAATAAAGGTGGCAAGTTAAATTTTTCAAGAGGAATAATAACTGCACCTTGACTTTTTATAGCAATTTTCTGTTTAAGCGCCTTTTTAACAATTTTGGGTAAAAATTTTTGATAAAAACTTTCTCCAATAATATAATCAAATTTTATATCAAGCAATTTATAAAATTTGTTAAATTCATTAAGCGAAATTTTTTTAAAATATCGCCATAACTTTACATTAGTTTTATTACCCGATTGTAGTTGTTTTGTTTGAGCGCGCGCTTTTTCTTGTAAAGTTTTGTCCAATTGCGCCATTTTGTTAAATTCAACATATAATTTTTCAAGGTCTCCAACTGAAATTTGAACTATTTCTGAACCATATTTTTTTTTATACATATAAAGCAATTTACCAAATTGCGTCCCCCAATCACCAATGTGATTCCAAGATATTACTTTATATCCAAGCCATAAAAAAATATTTTTAATTGCATCGCCTATAATAGTTGATCTTAAATGACCGGCATGCATCTTTTTGGCAATATTGGGCGAAGAATATTCAATTATGATTTTTCTTTTGCTGTTAGCAGACCTAATTTTTTTGATACTATCGAAGAAACCATTTTTGGAAATAGTAAATAAATTTTGAGCTATAAAATCGTCTTTTAATTTAAAATTAATAAATCCGTTTTGTTCAAAGATTTCCCCAATTATTTCTTTAATTTTTTTATTATTATTTAAGATAGCAGTAATTTGTTTTGCTGTCTCGTTTATATTCTTCTTTAAGATTTTAGCTAAAATGAAAGCAGCATTGGTGTAATAATCGGCATTAATTTCTTTTGGGGGATCAAATACAAACGGTTTATCAAAATAATCTTTACCGAATTCTTTTTTGAAAATTTTTTTTAAATGTTGGGCAATAATTTGCTTAATCATAAAAAGCATTGTAGCAAAAAATGGCAAAAATTGAAAGCCTGAGTTGAACTTTTTAAAAAAAATAGTTAAAATAACATTATGTCAAGAATTGATAAAATTAATCATCTTTTGAGCCGAAATGTTGAAGAAGTCCTACCCTCTAAAAATGCCTTAAAAAAAGTTTTGTTATCTGAAAAAAAACTGAAAGTAAAATTAGGCATTGATCCAACTGGTCCTAATATTCATATTGGAAGAGCGGTAGCGCTTTGGAAATTAAAGGAATTCCAAGATTTAAATCACCAAGTTATAATCATTATTGGAGATTTTACTGCTTTAATTGGCGATCCTTCAGATAAAGATAAAAGAAGACCAGTTTTATCCCCTGAAAAAATAAAAGAGAATATTAAATCCTATAAAAATCAGATTGGTAAAATTTTAAACTTAAAAAAAACTGAATTTAAATTTAATTCGCAGTGGTTGACTAAATTAAATTTTAGGGACATTGTTTTTTTAACGCGCCTAACAACAGTGAATCAAATGTTAGAAAGACGAAATTTTGCTAATCGCTTAACCAATAAAGACCCTATAGGGCTTGATGAATTTTTATATCCTTTAATGCAAGGATATGATTCAGTGGCGATAGAAGCTGATGTTGAGCTGGGAGGGACAGATCAGACTTTTAATTTAATAATGGGAAGAACTTTACAAAAACATTTCAATCAAAAACCTCAATTCGTTTTTATTACGAAAATGCTTGATTCATTAGATGGAAGAAAAATGTCTACTTCTTGGGGGAATACTATTAATATAAATGAAAATCCCGACAATATGTTTGGAAAGTTAATGACTTTAAGAGACGAGTCAATTATCAATTATTTCTATCTGGCGACGGCAATGAGCGATAGTGAGATTAAAGAATGGGAGCAAAAATTAAAAAAAGGTTTAAATCCAAAAGAAGCGAAATTAAAACTTGCTTTTGAGGTTGTAAAAAGATATCATGGCGATTTGGCGGCTTTAAAAGCCAAAGAAAATTTTGAAAAAGTCTTTTCAAAAAAAGAACTTCCAGAAAATATTGAAGAAATTAAAATAGAACCTGGATGCTATCCAGTAATTGAGCTTATTCTAAAAACTAAACTGGCTGCCTCAAAGTCAGAAGCTCGACGACTTTTAAAACAGGGGGCAATTGATATTAATAAAAAAACAATAAAAAACATCAACGAGACTGTAAAAATTAAAGATGGCGATATTATAAAACGCGGCAAGTATATTTTTAAAAAAATAATCTTTTAATTTTTTAAAATTTTTTTTAAAAAAATTTTAATAATATTTTATAAAAAAATAAAAAAACCGCCCCTTCTAAACTTATTTTTTAAGGTGGCGGTTTTTTGTTATTTTACATACCCAGCTAAGAGGTGCAATATTTGAAAATGAACTTCCTTTTAGACTATCCAATGTTTCTAAACTTTTTTTTGTCATCAGCCGATATTGCGATTTTAAAGCAAATATAAGCCAAAAATTTATAAACGCTAAAGCCAAAACAGCTAACGCCAAAATTGCTTCCATATTTCCCTCCTTTTTTTATATTTATTTCATTATAATAGATAATTCAAATGAAACAATATTTCTCTTTTTTGCCTATTTAATGTTAAATTTTGATTGCAAGCAAGGATTACCAACTTAAAAGGAAACAAAATGATATCGGCTTTGTTATTTGGGTTTTTTAAGTTATAATAATAAACACTATTAACTTCGCCAAAAGGAAAGATTAGCTTAAAGTTAAAGGTTTTTATAAACATAATTTCTGGCTTTTTAATAATTTATAACATCAATTATTTTGATTTTATGATTTAAATTTTAAAGAATTTAGCCATAGCAGACGACATATAATTATGACACCAGAACAAAAAGAAAAAATTCACAATCTTTTATTTTCTTTTCTCAAAGGAAGATGGTTTTTTATTGTCGCCACTGTTACCATTGGCGCTCTTTCTAAATCTTTTGAAGCTTTTGAAACTTCTTGGCAAATTGAATATTTTTTGTATTTAGCAACTTTTGTTTTTTTTTATAACTTATTCTTTTTAATCATTTTACGCAATGAATTCCTTTTTAATAAATTATTTAAATATTTAACGATTCTTAATTTACTTTTTGATGTCTTTAGCATCTCCACTTTAATTTTTATTTCATCAAAAAATTTAAGTCCTTTGGTTATTTTTTATATTATTCCTATTATTGAAGCAGCGTTAACTTTTAAAATAGTTGGGTTTATATTAACGCTATTTTTAATTTTAATTTTTTATAATACTGTAGTTTTTTTGGAAGCAAACAATATCATTTTTATTTTAATTAATAATTTTATTTTACTTCTTTGTGCTTTTTTCTCTGAATTTATCTTATTGCATGTTGCTCAGCAGGAACAAAAACTCATTTTGGAGCGAAATAAAATTAGAACTTTGCTAAAAAACCTAACTGCTGGTTTAATACTGGTTGACAATACTGGAAAAATTGCTTTTTCTAACCCTTGCGCCGAAAATTTTTTAAATATTACACAAAACGATATTTTGGGATTAGATATCAATTCTAAAGAAATAGAAAAATTTCCTCACCTAAAAAGTCTTTTCGATAATTCAAAAAAATACGATACTTCAAAAGAATCTCAATTTAATTTAGAGATAAAAAAAGAAGATCAGACTTTATACTTAAGAGTAAATCCTGTTTTTATTGAAGATGAGCATCATCATTACATTGGTATAATGTATGTTTTGGAAGATTTAAGTCGAGAAAAGCTTCTATCAGACATTAAAACAGAGTTCATATCTTTAGCGGCTCATCAGTTAAGAACACCTTTATCAGCTATTAAATGGCTTTTAAGAATGCTTTTAACTGGAGATCTTGGCACTTTAACTGAAGAACAAAAAGAATATATCAAGAAAGGTTATGAAACCAATGAAAGATTAATTGAGCTTGTAAAAGATTTACTAGATGTTTCGCGCATTGAAGAAGGAAGATTTGGATTTAATTTTAAAAAAACTAATATCAAAGAAATAGTAGAAAAAATCGTGCCGCAATATGTTTTTAAAGCCCAAGAAAAAGACATTCATTTTTCTTTTAATGAGCCAACGACTGAAATTCCAGAAGTAATGGCCGATGAAGAGAGAATAACAATTGTTGTGCAGAATTTACTTGATAATGCCTTTAAATATACAAAAGCTTCAGGAAATGTTATACTGGCGCTTGTCCCAAAGGAAAAAGAAGTAGAAATTTCCGTTAGCGATGATGGTATAGGTATATCTGATGAAGAAAAAAATAAAATATTTTCTAAATTCTTTCGAGGTTATAACGCTTTAAGATCTAATATTGAAGGCACAGGTCTTGGGCTTTTTATAGTTAAAAATATTGTAGATAAACATGGCGGGAAAATTTGGTTTGAATCAAAATTAAATAAAGGCTCAACATTTTATTTTACAATCCCTTACGCTCATACCAATTAATAACTGATGCCAGACTGCAACTTTTAAATACGAATTTTTATTGGCAAAATAAGTTAATTGTTAAAGTTATATCCATAAAAATTTCAGAAAAAATTAAAATTTTGTAATTAATTTATGAGCGCTTTTAGGCCGAAAACATTAAAAGAATTTATCGGACAAAAAGATATAGTAAAAAATCTCGAGGTTTTAATTGCGGCGGCACGACAAAGAAATGAGCCTTGTGACCATATTTTATTTTATGGTCCGGCTGGGCTTGGAAAAACATCATTGGCTAAAATTGTTGCCAACGAAATGGGGGTTTCTTTTTATAGCGTAAATGGTCCAACACTTCAAAAACCAGGTGATTTAGTCGCCATAATTACTACTCTTCAAAAAAACGATATTTTATTTATCGATGAAATGCATCGCCTAAATAAGATAGTAGAAGAAATTTTATATCCAGCAATGGAAGATTTTAGATTAGATATTGTTATAGGAAAAGGACCATCAGCACAGATTTTAAAAATATCTTTAAATCCCTTTACGCTAATTGGCGCAACAACTAAAATTGGTTTAATTTCTGAGCCTTTGAGATCTCGGTTTGGAGCTTTGCTAAAACTGGAATTTTATCCACCCAAAGACATAGTTAAAATCTTGAAAATATATGCTGCTTATCTGAAAATAACTTTAAGTGATGATGCTTTAAAGGAAATCGCTTTAAGATCTCGATATACACCCCGTATAGCTCAGAGGCTTTTAAAAAGAATTAGAGATTTCGCTCAATTGGCTGAATTAAAAAAAATTACAACTGAAGATGTTTTGAAAGCTTTTGAGGTAATGGGAGTGGATAAATGGGGACTAGAAAAAACTGATAGACAGTTAATCAAAATGATTCGCGATAAATTTAACGGCGGTCCAGTGGGCATTGAAACTATTGCTAAAGCATTTGGCGAAGATCAAAGAACTATTGAAGATTTGTACGAACCATACTTAATCAAAATTGGATTTCTGCAAAAAACTAAAAACGGAAGAATTTTAACCAGAAAATGTCTTGAAAGTCAACTAAAATTCGATTAAAAATCAAAGCTAATTGCTAAAAGACAAAATAACTTATACAAATTACAAAACTTGCCAAATTTATTAACATTATCTACTTTTTAACTTGTAAATAATATGATTGGCTTTATCATTTTTGTACCTATTGGTATAATTTATATCCTTTTAACCGTTTTTGCTATTTTTCATTTACTGCATTTTGGCCTTGAAAAAGATAAAATTTTTATTAAAAAAATTATAATTGTTTTTTCCATTATTTCAGCTATTCTTTTGTCGCTTTTTTTAATATTTTTAATAACTGCTCCCTGGGACAATTTATTAAATTTTAACAATGATATCCCTTCCTACTGATGAAAAAATTATAGTTTTTACGCGTCGCCATCCAATCACTCTTATTTTAAAATTGGCGTTTTCTTGTGCTTTTTTATTGATAACTATTGTTTTTATAACACTTTTGGCCTCTGATTTTACTAATTTAAATCCTAATTTTACTCCTTTTCTTTTAATTTTAACTTTATTTTTCATTTTAATATATTTTCTTTTCAGTTTTATATATTTTACTAACTGGTATTTAGATGTTTGGATTATTACTACTAAAAGAATCATTGATATAGAACAAATCAGTTTTTTTAATAGTGAATTTTCTGAATTTATGTTAGACAAAGTTCAAGATGTAACTATTGATAAAAAAGGATTTTTGGCTAATATTTTTAACTATGGAGATGTACAAATTCAAACGGCGGGGATGTCGCGTTATTTTATCTTCAAACAAGTCCCTAATCCGCAAAAAATAAAGGATTATCTAATGCTATGCGTTCAAAAAAAAACAATTAATTAATAAGTTTAATTTAATAAAGAAAAAATTTTTGCAATTTTTAAAAAGTAAAAATAAAAATTTTAAAATATGGCTGGTCATTCGCATTGGGCAAACATTCAACATAAAAAAAGCATAGAGGATAAAAAAAGATCCGCGCTTTTTTCTGCTATCAGTAGAGAAATTGCTATTGCCGTAAAAGAAGGAGGACCTAAACCAGAAAATAACAATCGTTTAGAAGCCGCTATTGAAAAAGCCAAAAAAGCTAATATGCCAAAAGAAAAAATTGAAAGAGCAATTAATCGTGCCCTTGGCATTGGAGAAGAAGGAAAATTAGAAAAAGTTTTATATGAAGTATATGGACCAAACGGTAGCGCTTTTTTAGTTGAAGTTGCCACTGATAATAAAAACCGCAGTACAAGTGAATTAAAACATTTAGTTGACTCCTGTGGCGGATCATTTGCTCAAGCAGGAGCAGTAAAATGGATGTTTGATTTTGTTGGTTTTATTGAAGCTCAAATCCCCATAGGCGTTAGCGAAGATGAAATTGAATTGAAATTAATTGATTTAAGCGTTCAAGATTATAAAAAAGAAAAAAATAGAATAAGAATTTATACTAACGCCCAAATGATCAATGAAACAATTAAAGAACTAAAATCTATAGGGGTTCATATTCAAGAAACTGCTTTGATTTGGAAACCTAAAAATCCAATTAAAATCTCTAATGAGGAGATGAAAAAAAATATTCTATCTTTTGAAGATGAATTAAAATCTTATCCTGATACTGAAAGAGTATTTTCAAATATAGAAAGATAAATAAATATCAGTGATCCTAATTTAGATTATCAACTTGCGTGTTTTAGCTACCATTAATCCTTAATAAAGAAATTTTTAAAATAAAAAGTAGTAAAGGATAAAGATCAAAAAAATTAAGAAAAATTGATTTTTTATTTAACAGTCTAACTATTTAAAATGCTTAATCGAAGACTTAAAAATTAATAAATTATAAATTTTTTATATTTTTAAACTAGAATTTAGAAAAATAAAAACACCACAAATTTTTTATCTTTTATGATGATTTTAGGGATAGATCCGGGCTTTGATAGATGCGGTTTTGCCATTGTTAAGCAAAATAGCCGTTTGGTTAATATTATCGAAACAGGATTAATTGAAACCCCAAAAGATTTTACCTCAGAAATGAGACTTTATTTAGTTGGTTCGAAAATACAGGAAATCGTTAAAAAGTTTAAGCCCAATGAAGCAGCTTTAGAAAAAGTTTTCTTTTTTAAAAACAAAAAAACTGCCCTTAATATTTCTGAAATTGTTGGAGCGCTAAAATACATATTAACCGAAAATAAAATTAAAATATCTTTTTATACTCCTTTACAGGTAAAACAATCTTTAACCGGCTATGGTAAAGCAGATAAAAAACAAATATATTATATGTTAAAACAAATTTTTAAGAATGAAGTGATACCAAAGCAAGACGATGCGGCTGATGCTTTGGCTATAGCGATTGCCCATATATTTAATAATAAGCATTTTCAGTAATTAATTTTCAATTTTTTATAAAGTCTTAATTTAAAAAAAATTAAAAATTGAAAAACTATGGATAATATTTTCCAATATTTAATGAATCAAGGTTTAAGTCATCAAGATTTAATAATTTTGCTTGCGGCACCAGTTTTAATCTTAATCATTACTTTTTCTAGGCAGATTATTGGATTAAGAGGATTTGGAATTTTCGTGCCTCTTTTAATGATCTTTGGGCTTTTGAAATTAGGGTTTGCTAGCGGGACATATATTATTATTTTGACAACGATTATAACTTCCTTAATCCGTTATCTTTTAAAAGACATAAGAATACTTTATTTTCCGAGAATTGCTTTTATATTATCACTTGCAATTTCTTCTTTATTTTTAGTTTTTTTAAGTGCGCCTCTATTTTTTTCTTTTAATTTTAAATCTTCAATTTTGGCAATGTTATCAATTGTGGTATTTGCTGAAAAATTAGCTGCTGTTCAAATAGAGCAAGATTTAAAGACATCTGTAATATTAACTGCCGAAACTTTATTAATATCGTTAGCAGGATTTTTCCTAATTTCTTGGCAGTTTTTCCAAGAATTCATAATGACAAACTACCCGGCGGTAATAATTATCTCGTTGCTTTTAACTTTGTTGTTGGGTAGATGGTCAGGTTTAAGAATTTTAGAATATATTAGGTTTTTCCAAATTATCAATAAATGAATATTATTTATAAAAAAATCTAAGATTCAGTAAATAAAAAATACAATGAAATTATTAAGATTTTTTAAAAAAAGTCAAAAAGTTCTTGGAATGAACGCTCGCAATTTGCATTATATTTATCCTTTTAACTCAAAACGCGCCAAACAAATAGCCGATAACAAAATTTTGACAAAAAAAGTTTTAGAAGAAAACAAAATTCCAACAGCTAAAACTTTTGCTACTATTAAATCAATTAATGAATTGAATAATTTTAACTGGAGTTCTCTCCCAAAAAGCTTTGTTATTAAACCAAACCGCGGCTGGGCGGGAGCGGGGGTACTTATTTTGTTTGGAAAAAAAAATATACCTCATAATGCTTGGATTAAAGCCGATGGCAAGTTAGTTTATGAGAACTTACTCAAAGAACATTGTTTTAATATCCTAGAAGGAAACTTTTCATTAGGAAATAGTCCAGATGTTGTTTTGATTGAAGAGCGAGTTAAAATACATCATTTTTTGAAACCATATAGTTTTCGCGGCATTCCCGACATAAGAGTGATCGTGTTCAATTCAGTTCCAGTAATGACAATGTTAAGACTGCCCACCAAAGAATCAGAGGGTAAAGCCAATTTGGCTTTGGGCGCGGTAGGGGTGGGCATTGATTTAGCTAACGGAGTAACCACAACTGCTATTTATGGTAAAAAAAAGTTTATTAAGTTTTTACCAGGGAAAAGGTTAATTTTATCTGGAATTAGAATTCCTTATTGGCAAGATATTTTAACATTGGCTGTAAAAGCCCAAAGGGCAATAGGACTTGGTTTTGCGGGAGTTGATATCGTAATTGATAAAGAACAGGGTCCAAAGGTTTTGGAAATCAATGCTCGACCTGGACTTTCAATTCAACTTGCCAATCTTGCAGGTTTAAAGGATAGATTAAAAAGATTAGAGGAATTGGAGATTGATTCTATTGCCAAAGGCGTGGCAATTGGACAAAATCTTTTTGGTGGTGAAATTTGGGAAATTTTAGAAGAAGTGTCGGGACAAAAAATAATTGGGGTTTTTGAAACAATTAAAATTATCACACCAGACAATAAAGAATATTTAACAAGAGCTAAAATAGATACCGGCGCCTACTCTACCTCTATTGACGAACGTCTTGCAAAAAAATTAAAAATCACAGACGCTATATTAAATGAAGCTGAACTGGTAAAAATAAAAAAAGTAAGTTCTGCTTTAGGGGAACAAGAGAGAGCTTTTTTCCCAATTTCTTTTATTTTAGCCGGAGAAAGGATAGATTCTTACGCTTCCATTATTGACCGTTCAGACCAAAAATATCCTGTTTTAATAGGAAGACGCGATTTAAAGAAATTTCTAATTAATCCTTTAAAAAAGAGGATTGGTGATAGTTTTAAATAAAGAGAAAATATTTTTTAAATTATATTTTTCGTTAATATCGAATCCGACCTCCTAAAAGAGGTTTTTGTTTTCTTTTAGATTTAGTCTTTTTTGGATTTTTTTAAAAATTAAAGTCAATAATCTTGACATTCGTTTTTTGTTCGCTTATACTTTTATTTGATAAACCAAAAGTACAGTAAATCAAATGAAAATATGCTTGCGCCATTAACCCAAAAACAAAAAAGAATTTTAGATATTATTGTAAGATGCATAGAAGAAAACGGCTATGTTCCTAGTTATCGTCAAATAGGTCGTGAAATAGGATTATCTTCTCCGGCCACTATATGTCAACACATTAAAAGTCTAAAAGATAAAGGCTATCTTATCAAAGATAAAATTACTGGACTTATAACTCTCTCTGAAAAATTTTATCGTTTAAACACTTCTTGGACTTTACCACTTGTTGGAGAGGTGCAGGCAGGATATCCTTTAACAATGTACGAACAGCAAGAAATTATTACCTTGCCTCAAGATTTAGGACTATCTCCAGAGAAAGATTATTTTGTTTTAAGAGTTCAAGGAGATTCAATGATAAATGCTGGTATTTTTGATGGAGATTTTATTATTTGCGAAAAAAATGTCTTACCAAGAAACGGAGAAGTTGTTGTGGCTCGCATTGGAGAAGATAAAGTTACTTTAAAAGCAATCTACATTGATTTAAAAAGAAAACTAATCAGACTTCAACCAGAAAATCCTTCGATGGAACCTATTTTTGTTAGAAAAGCAGATATTCAAGGAGTCGTTAGAGCAGTTTTTAGAAAGTATTAATGAACAAAAAGTTATTAAAGTTGTTAGAATGTTATATTTGAGCAATGAAAAAAGCATAATCTGAAAATTTTATAGTGTTTTTTATAATGTAAATACAAATGAATTTATAAATCATATCTATAATTTTTTAAAAAATGTTTCAACAATTGCATCAGCCAATAAAAGTTTTCGTTGAGTTTGGGCCAAAGGGATTAATTAAGCCAAGATATTTTTATTTAAACGGTTATTGCTATCATATTAATAAAATTGAATTATTTTATAAAAAGCGTCAAGGAGAAAACGTGATTTATTATTTTGAGGTTACTGATGATGCCAACTATTTTAAATTGGCTTTTGATAGTTTAAATTTAAAATGGTATTTAGAAGCTTTACAAAATGAATAATATTATTGAGGGCATTATAGTTAAAGGAAAAGGACGCGGTAAAAAATTAGGATTCCCAACTGCCAATATCGAGCCAGAGCAATTATCTTTTGAAAAAACTTTAGAATCAGGAGTTTATGCTTCTATTATAGAAATAGATGGAGTTTTTTATAATAGCGCCACCAGCATCGGAAGAAACGAAACTTTCAACGAAAAAAAAACTACAATAGAAACATAT
>JBBIMT010000004.1:0-19852 GCA_037444265.1 bacterium | reverse complement strand
GTTTTGCTTATGGAGTAAGAGCAGCTATGGAAATAGGCGCTGATGCCGCAGTTATTCCTTGGCCTGAAACCAGATATCACTTTGATATTATCGCAAAAATGGCGCCAAATTTTCCTATATTTTTATCAGAAGTCACTTTCGATAAGATAGAAAAACAAGAAGAAGCTTTAACTATAATAAAAGATTTTTTCGCTGAAGGTGGGAGAGGAATTTTTTTATCACCTAAAGCAATAGATTTATTCGGAAAAGGAGAATTCATTAAAAAAATAAAGCATATCACAAATCTTTGAATTTTTTTAAAGGGCGTTTAGAAAATATAACTTAAGTTAAAATAATTTTTTTAAGTATTATCTTTATTTATTTCAAAACTCGAACTTTAACATGCCAGATGTTATTATTTTAACTAATTTATTTTACTTACTTTTTAAATCCAAAATTCAGTTTTTTAAACTAAATTAAATTAGCAAAGTTGACTTTCAAATTTTTTTATTTAATATATTCATACTATGATGAAAAAAAGAAAAAAATTCAGTAAATTTAATTTCCGGATATTGGGAACTTGTATGGTTTGCAAGCTTGAGCTTGATGAATCTAATGCTTTTATTATCAATGAAAATGAGTTTAATGTATATTTTCACATTGATTGTCCAAAATGCAAAAGCTCTTCGATTATAGGAATAAGCAATATTTTACACCCCCATATTACAAGCTTTGGAATATTAACGGATTTAACTAAGCAAGATCTCAAAAGGCTTGATAAAATTGAACAATTAACTCCTGATGATGTTTTAACTTATCATCTTTATGCCAAAATCAAATAAAATAACAATTAAAGCGATACCAAAGCAAAAAAAAGCCCTCAAAAAAGGTTTAATTAACGCTATTTTGTATGGTTCTCAAGTGAAAAATATCGCCTTTTGTTTAAAGGCCTCAGATTTTTTCCGTGTATTTAAAGAAGCTGGAGAAACGCAAGTGATCGAGATTCAATTCGAAAATATGAAAAAAGAGGCTTTAATACATGATTTACAATATCATCCGTTAACTGGAATGCCTATTCATGTTGATTTTTATGCTTTTAAAAGAGGCAAAGAAATAAATGTTAAGGTTCCAGTTGAATTTGTGGGGATAGCGCCAGCAGTTAAAAATTTCGGAGGTATTTTTATCATCAATACAAGAGAAGTTGAAGTTAGATGCCAAGCTGACATTATTCCCAAAAAATTAACTGCTGATATTGCTAAATTAACTAAAATTAATGATGAGATCAAAATTAAAGATATTACTTTTCCTGAAGGAGTAACTCCTGTGCAAAATATAGAAACCGTTATTGCGTCTATTGTTCCTCCTCGTCAAGAAGAAGCCAAACAAGCCAGCGAATCTACTGTTTCTACTTCTGATGTTTCAAGTCCAACTGGTTCACCGACAACAAAAACTAATACTACTAATTTTTCAACAGGATCTGTTAAATAAGGATCGTAAAAATTTTTTTATTCAGATATTTTCAAAATTTATGAAAGCTTTTTTTAGTATAAAATAATCCCATTTGATAAATGGGATTTTTTTGATAAAATGAATTTATATGATAAAAACAGAAATAAAAACTGTCTTATTTTTGCTTATCGTCGCTTTTTATTTTAATTTTATGACTTTTCCAGTTGTTGGTATTAGTACTAAAGATTTATCCAACATTTATAAAAAACAGTTATCTGATTTAGAAAAAGAAATTGAAATTTTAAGATTAAACATTCAAAAAATAGCTCAGGAAAGAAAAACTTTACAGGACGAAATTAAAATAATAGAATTTGAAATTAAAAAAATTGAAAAACAAATGGAAGCAACTGGAGTTGCTATTCAAGAGACTGAAAATCAAATCAATGAATTAGATAAAAAAATTCAGCAACTTGAAAAAAAATTAGATAAAAAGAGACAGTATTTATCAGCTTTTTTAAGAAGTCTTTATGAAAAAGGAAAAGTTTCTTTTTTAGAAATATTTTTAATAGAAAATCGATTTAGTAGTTTTTTTAATCAAGTTCAATCATTAAACTTTTTTCAAGAATCTCTTCAAAATAATATTAATGACATCAAAACAATCAAAGAGGAGTTAGATAAAGAAAAGGAAAACTTAGAAAATCAAAAAGCCGAAAAATTAAAATTAAAAAATTTGCAACAAATTCAAAGGAGAACTTTAGCAAATAAGATGACGCAAAAGGAAGCAATAATTAAACAAGGAAAACAAAAAGAAAACGTTTTATCTCAAAAGAAAATTCAAACCGAAAAGGCTATAGCAGAAATTCGCGAACGAATTTATATGTTACAGGGACTTGCCTCAAGTATGAGTTTAGACGAAGCTTATCGTCGTGCCAAAAAGGTAGCTCAAAAAACAAGTATCAGACCAGAATTTTTAATGGCTGTTTTGAAAACAGAATCTGATTGGGGTGCCAATGTTGGAGGTGGAAATTGGAGAAAAGATATGAGCCCCAAAGAGCGGGAAGCTTTTAAAATAGTCACTGCTAAATTAAATTTAAATCCTGATTTAATGCCAGTTTCTGCTAAGCCAAACTATGGATGGGGTGGCGCTATGGGACCTGCTCAATTTTTACCCAGTACTTGGTTACAGTATGAAAGTAAAATTTCTGAAATTACAGGACATAATCCTCCTTCGCCATGGGATTTAGATGATGCTTTTGCTGCGGCTGCAATCAAACTTGCTGCAAATGGGGCAGATGCGCAAACTTGGGAAGCTGAATGGAAAGCAGCACAGATATATTTTGCTGGTTCAAATTGGAAAAAACCACAATATAGTTTTTATGGTGATCAAGTAATGGAATTATCTCAAATTATCGCTGAAGAGGTGCAGAAATTGAATTTAGCAGAGATATTTTAAAAACTATAAAGCATTTTAAAGTTATATTTTTTTTAAATTTCAAATCGTTAAATTCTTAATTCATTTGCTTTACCTTGATAAAGATAATTAGTAACATTGTCATCGGTAACTTAAGCTTTAATTAAATTATCACTTTTTTTGATTAATATTTGATTTTTTAAGGACTTTATGTTAGTATTTTGAAACTATGAAAAAAGATATACATCCAACTTATTATCCAGAGGCAAAGATTAAATGCGCTTGTGGAGCCGTTTATACCGTTGGTTCTACTGTTAAAGAGATGGAGATTGAAATATGTTCTAATTGTCACCCGTTTTATACTGGAAAACATAAATTTGTAGATATTGCTGGACAAGTTGAAAAATTCAAACAAAGATATTTTCAAAGAGTTTCAAAAAAATGAAATGGAAACAATCATTCTTGAAATTCGAGCGGGAACAGGAGGGGAAGAAGCTGCTATTTTCGCAAGCGATATTTTAAGAGCTTATACTAAATTTGCAGCTTCTAAAAGATTTAAGGTTTCTTTAATTAGCTCCACAAAAAGTACTTCAGGTGGTATTAAAGAAGCGATTTTAGAAATTTCAGGAAATAATGTTTGGAATATTTTTAAAGGAGAATCAGGCACTCATCGAGTTCAAAGAGTGCCTAAAACTGAAAAATATGGTCGTATTCATACTTCTACTATTACTGTTGCAGTTCTTAAGGAACCTGAGATTTCAGAAGTTTCTTTGAAACCTAAAGATTTGAAAATTGAACATTTTAAAGCTTCAGGCAAGGGAGGTCAACATATAAATGTTACAGAATCGGCTATTAGAATAACCCATTTGCCTACTGGTTTAACTGTTTCAAGCCAAGATGAACGCTCTAGTCATAGAAATAAAGAAAAAGCTTTAAGGATATTACAAGCAAAATTAAATGATTTACAAGAACAAAAGAAAATAGCTCATTTAAGTGATATTAGGAGAAAACAAATTGGTAAAGCAAAAAGGGCTGAAAAAATAAAAACTTATAATTTTCCTCAAAATCGCTTAACTGATCATCGCATAAATAAAAGTTGGTATAATTTGGAAGATATTATGGAAGGTAAAATGGAGTCAGTATTGCTGAAAAATTAATATCGACAGCAAGAAATTATGTTAAAAAATTTTTAGATCCTTAACAATTAAATATTAAAAATTTTGAAACAAGCAATTGTTTCAGAATTTTTAATGGTTGATGATTTATGGAAGGAGGTGATGAAAATTTATGGCAAAAATAAAAGAGAATGATAATCTCAGATTAAAGAATGAAAAAATGTGGCAAAATGGTATGATGGCTAAAGCTATTGCTTGGATAAAAGAAAATTTTAGTACGATTATATTGCCATTGATTGCTATTATTTTATTAGCGCTTGGTATCTATTTTTATTCTGTTTCTTCAGAAAAGATTACGTCCAATAATTTTCCGACACGAAGTAGTCAAGAAGCTCCAGCGAATATTGAAACACAAAATGAAACAAATGCTAAAGTATCAGAAACTAAAACAACTACTGAAAACCAAATAGGCACAGGAGGTCCAGAAGTTGCAAAGGTTGAAATTTATACTGAAAAAGCGGGAAAGGGAGAGGGGATAACGCATTTGGCTAGAAAAGCGCTAAAGAAATATTTATCCAGTGAAGGCTCCTCGCTTAACCTGTCAAAAGAACATAAGATTTATATTGAAGATTATATGAAAGATAAGACTGGTAATTTCAAATTGAAAGTAGGTCAAGAAATATCGTTCTCTGTAAATTTAATCAAAGAAGCGATTTTAAGAGCTCAAAAGCTTACCCAATCGCAACTTAATAATCTCAAACAATATTCAAAACTTGTTCCTTCATTGTAAAAATAAAAACGCTTATTTTTGGAAATTACCAAAATAAGCCATATTAATTATGAGATCTTTATCGGAGGGCCCAGCCCCATTTTCTGAAATCCCTAATTTTTTGCATAAGTTTAAGGGATGATAGAAAATGGGGCTGGGTTTTTTATTAAATTTAAGTTTGAAAAAAATAAATATTTTCTATTGAATAAAAAAAAATTTTGAAGTTGACTTTATCAAAAGAAGATCTTATACTATAAAAATAAAAAATAATCAATTAAAAGTAAATTTTGTAATTTTATGTCAAATAATGTGGTGGAAGCTGTTTTAGGCTCTAAAGACATAGCCATTACTGAAATGGCAAAAGCTGGAGTTTCTTTTGGACATCGAGCATCAAAATGGAACCCCCAAATGAAACCTTTTTTAAAAGGAACAAGAGGTGCTGTGCATATTATTGATCTTGAACAAACTTTCGATAAATTTTTTAAGGCTTTAAATTTTATTGCTGATTTAATAAAAGAAGATAAAACAATCCTTTTTGTTGGAACGCGTAGTCATGCTCGCCAAGCAACTGAAAAGATGGCAAAAGAAATAGGTATGCCTTATATAGTTGAAAGATGGATTGGGGGGACATTTACTAATTTTTCTGTTATTGCTAAAAGATTGGAGTATTTTAGAGAGTTAGAGAAAAAAATAGCAAGCGGTGAGCTTGATAAATACACTAAAAAAGAAAGACTCCTTTTTTTAAAGGAATTACAATATTTAACAAAGAAATGGGGTGGTCTTAAGGATTTAACAAAATTGCCTGAAGCAATTTTCGTGGTTGATGCAGTGCATGATAAGTTAGCCATTAAAGAAGCCAAAGCAAAAGGAGTAAAAGTTGTTGCTTTATGCGACTCAAACGCCGATCCTAACCAAATTGATTATCCAATTCCTGCTAACGATGACGCAGTTTCTTCTTTAAATTACATTTTCGGAAAAATTATCGAAGTTGTCAAAAAAGTAAAAAATCATAAAAGCGTCGTTAAAGAATAATTAAAAATATATTTTTAAAATTTTTATTAATAAATTTTTAAAAATTATGAATATTAACTCTTTAAGAAAAATTAGACAAATTACCGGAATGTCAGTAGTTGAATGTAAAAAAGCTTTAGAAGAAGCAAAGGGCGATGAAGAAAAAGCGCTTAAAATTTTACAAAATCGAAGTCAAGTTTTAGCATCAAAAAAGCAAGACAGGACTACCAAAGCCGGTCTTGTTGAGGCTTATATCCATCTTAATGGAAAAATCGGGGTTTTGTTAGTTTTATATTGTGAAACAGATTTTGTGGCCCGTAATCCTGAATTCAAAGAATTAGCTCATAACTTAGCCTTACAGATAGCCGCTTGCAATCCTTTATATATTAAAAATGAAGATATTCCTCAAGAAATTATAAAAGAAAAAGAAGATTTTTATGCCCAAGAACTTCTTCAAGATAAAAAACCAGCTCAAATAAAAGAAAAAATCATTCAAGGCAAAATTAATAAATTTAAGGAGGAAGTAGTTTTGCTTGAGCAATTTTTTATAAAAGAACCAACGAAAAAAATAAAAAATTTACTTGAAGAAAAAACAGCAAAATTTGGAGAAAAAATTGAAATTGGAGGATTTACCAGATACGAAATATGATTCTCATTTTAATCGCAAAAATCATATTTTATTTCAGCATCGCAGGAATTTTAGCTTTGTATCTAAAGAAAATATTTACCCAAAAGGAAAAACGGGATAAAATTATTTTTATTACCAAAATCATTTTTTCAAAAATAAATATTTTTTTCAAACAAGCTGGCTTATGGTTTAAAAAAATGTTTTTCTTCATAGCTCCTAAATTTAAAAAAACAGTTATTTTCAGCGTTAATAAGATTACTCAATTTTTTTTAATAATAAAAAATGCATTTTTATCAAGAATTGCTAACTTCAAAAAAGAATTAAAACCAGTTTATTTTAGTAAAGAAAAAAAGGAATTTTTGAAGAATTTATGGGAAAAAGTCAATAAAACTAAAGAAGGAAGATTATCTGTGAAAGTAGAAAGAACTGATGATTTTCAAAATAAAAAGATACCACCATCAATCTTTAAACCAATTTTTGAGGAAAAAAAAGAGGTATCTCCTCTAAAGGAACAAATGTTTTATCTAAGAACTGATGATTCTAAAACAGACAATGAGGAACTTAAACAACAAGTTGTCGATGATCCAATTAAGCGTGATATTTTACTAAAACAGGAACAATCTCTTTTAAAATTGATTACTTTAAGGCCAAAAGATTTTAATATTTACAAAAAACTTGGTATCATTTATAAAGAATTGGGTAATTTCGAAGATGCGAGAAATTGTTTTGAGTATGCATTGAAACTTGGCTCTAAAGACAGAGATCTGCAAAAAGAGATTGAGATGTTAAGATGATTTGGCCGATGTAGCTCAATGGCAGAGCAGCCGCTTTGTAAGCGGCAGGTTGTGGGTTCAAATCCCTCCATCGGCTTTTTATTAATATTATCATTTTTTTCAATATTATCAAAAGAAAGCGGAGATGGCAGAGTGGTCAAATGCACCAGACTGTAAATCTGGCGCCCATCTGGGCTACGGAGGTTCAAATCCTCCTCTCCGCATATAAAAAACAAGATCAATCATCTAAAGGAATTGTTACTTTTTGAGTGAGAATTAAAATGCTGCCGATGTAGCTCAGCTGGTAGAGCATTCCCATGGTAAGGGAAAGGTCACCGGTTCGATCCCGGTCATCGGCTTCTATGGCAATGGAAAAAATGACAAAATTAAAGTGCACTAAGTGCAAAAGGATAAATTATTGGCCATATAAAAACAAGAAGACAGTCTTAAGAAAGCTGTCTTTTTCTAAGTTTTGTCCTTGGTGTAAAGAGCATACCATTCATCAAGAAAGCAGATAAAGAGTAAACTTTTAAATTTTTTCAAAATTTTTCAAAAGTACAAATTCAACTACAACAAATAGAAGGCTATGATTTTTAATTGGAAAAAATCAATTATTTTTTTTATTTTAGGATTTGTCGGATCTTTGTTTATTATTGTAATTTTAAGTGGATTATTTTTTTATTTTGGTTTTTGGCAAGAAGTCGATCTTGGTAATCAAGTCATTTTAGTGGAAGTTAAAGAAGGTCAAACTCTTTCGGCGCTTTCTGGTCTTTTAAAAGAAAAAGGAGTAATTAAGAGTGAATTTTTATTTAAAATAGCCGCTAGAAATTATAATATCGAAAGAAAATTACAAGTAGGATTTTATGAATTTAGCGGTAAATTAAATGGTTTTGATGTTTTAAAAATTTTACAAAATCAGCCAGACATTATTGTTACTTTTCCTGAAGGTAAAACTGTTGAGCAGTTTGCCGAAATTTTGGAAGATAAAAAAGTAATTTCTAAAGCCCAGTTTTTAGAAGATATAGATGATTTTGATTCAAGTGACATTTTGGGGATTAAAATTGATAATTTTGAAGGCTATTTATTTCCTGATACTTATTATTTTAAAAAAGGCCAAAAAACAGACGTTATTTTAAAAACCATTTTAAAAAATTTCAAAAATAAAGTTCTGAATAATTTAAACACTTTTATACAAAATTCACCGCTAAAGATAAAACAGCCGCTATCAGTTGCTGATAATCAGTTTTATGATATTCTCAAGTTGGCTTCAATTATTGAAAAAGAAGTCCAAGAAAAAAATGACAAAAAAATAGTCTCGGGAATATTATGGAAAAGACTACAAGATAATTATTTCCTTCAGGTCGATTCCACTTTAAATTATATTCTTAAGACAAACCGACCTTGGCTTAATGAAAAAGAACTAAAAATTGATTCCCCATATAATACTTACAAATTTAAAGGATTACCGCCAACTCCGATAGCCAATCCTGGCCTTGAATCCATTCAAGCAGCGTTTGAGCCATTAATAACTGATTATTACTTTTATTTAACTGATCAAGAGGGTAAAACGCATTTTTCAAAAACTTATCAAGAGCATCTTGAAAATATTAAGAAATATTTAAGATAATTTTATTGCGTTTTTATGTTTTGCCAAATTTCTATCAAAATGTCGTAAAATTAAAAAAATATTTTGTAAAGTTTGAAAATTTACATTGACAAAAAGAAATAAAAAGTATAAAATAGAAAAATAATCTCGCTTATTAGCCTGAAGCTGGCAGGCTAATTTAAGGCGATAACTTAAGGAGGTGTTCTTTAAAATTAAGATCCAGCGAAAGTGTGGGGGTGATCTTCCTTGAAAGATTTGATTGTCGTAGAAGATAAAAAAATCAAATCAAAGGGGGAGTGAAAATATGGCGCTTGAGAAGAAGCATAAAAAATGGTTAACTCTCAAGAATACCAGACGTCAATTAATATGTTGCAACCCAGAAAGCAAGCCGGTTATCAACGATATCGGAGAGGTAGTTGTGAATAACGGTGTCGTTGAGGTGCAGAAGAGAACATTAGTGGGTCAACAAGTTGTTTTGTTGACTCAGCGGTCGGTATCTAAACGGTAAAGAGGGGGAATGATGGGAATTATTTTGACCTCTGAAGGGTATAAAAAGAAAAAAAATCTTCTTGATTTAATAAACAGGAAGCTTCACGAAGAAATACCCAGGAGTCTTCAACGGGCGAGATTTCATCATTCCGAGCTTCGTGAGAATGCAGAATATCGTGATGTTCTGGCCGAAAAGGAAAGATTAGAGATAGAAAGGGAAAAATTGCAACAAGAGCTAGATAACGCCATAGTTATAGATTGGCTTGAGTCTAGCTTTAAATCTAAAAAAATTGGGATAGGCTCCGTGGTTAAATTAAAAGATTTAACCAACGGAAAGGAAGAAATGATTCAGATAGTGTCTCCAGAGGAAGCTGATTGTGAGATTGGGAAAATCTCTCATCAGTCTCCTTGTGGAAGTGTTTTGTTAGGTAAAGCAGCAGGAGCTTTGGTTTCAGTGAAAGCCCCAAAGGGAGTTATCAGGTACAAAATTATGGAGGTAATCAATCAATCAAAGAAAGGAGGCATGGAGAGATTTTAAGCATTCATTTGGCGAGGCATTAATCTAAGTCGCTGATCTCCACCCCCTCACTACCACCCTCTTTAAGAGGGGAAGTATGCCCAGCTTTGGTTATACAATAACCATCGCTGGGCATTTTTTATTTTAAATTTTACGATATCACAAACACAATATTTTTATTTAAAAAACTGACATTTTTTATTTTTTTTTTATATTTTTTTGATAAATAAAAACAATTTAAAAACTTGACTTTTTAAAATGAAAATATTAAACTTATTTTAACAAAAATATTTTCCGCAGACCGCGGGCAGTTGGATATTTTGAAATCTAAATATTTCCGAATATCTTTTTATAAGTCCCGCGCAGGAATAGATAAGTATTTAGTAATGATGTAGATGATATTTAGTATTTTTTTGTCTGCGGTTTAACGCAGATTTTTTTATTCCATTTATTTTGAACAAGTAATCATCTGTTTTTTTATAATTTTGCAACTTGAAAAGATACAGAAATATCATGTTAACAAAAGATCAAAAAAAGAAAATAGTAGAAGAATTGACAAAAATGCTTGAAAAAGCAAAAAGCGCAGTTTTTTTTGATTTTTCAGGCTTGTCAATGCCTAAACTTTTGGTGCTTAGAAAGAATTTAAAAAAAGCGGGAATAAAATTAAGAATAACAAAAAAAAATCTTTTTAAATTAGCAGCAGCGAAATTAGGCATTAAAAAATATTTTGATTCATACAAAGGTTCAATCGCTTTAATTGTAGATGAAAAGGGTCAGACTCAGGGGGCAAAAATTTTAAAACAGCTTAAAGATAAAGAAGTAGAAAATTTAGTTGTTTTGGGCGGAATTTTAGAAGCCAGATTTATTAGTGCTAGCGAAGTTTTGCAAATTGCCGATTTGCCTTCCCAAAAAGAATTATTGGCGCAAATTCTTTCCATTTTACAAGCGCCCACTAGAAATTTTGTTTCTGTAATTTCTGCTCCTATGAGAGATTTTCTTCAATTATTAAAAAATAAAAAGTAATTTGAATTGCTAGCTTGTTAGCTTGTTATTTTTTTCAAAATAACAAGATAGCAGTTAAGCGAAAAATAATATGGAAGATGTAAAGATTCCAGAAAAATTTCAAAAAATCGTTGAGGAAATAGAAAAAATGAGCGTTGTTGATTTAGCTGAACTGGTGAAAATACTTGAAAAAAAGTTTGGGGTTTCTGCTCAAGCACCAGCGATGACAGTTGCTGCTCCAGTGGCTGGGACTCAAGCTGCTCCCCAAGCTGAAGCCAAAACTTCTTTTAATGTTATTTTAAAAGAAGCCGGAGCGCAAAAGATAGCAGTAATTAAATTGGTTAAAGATATTACTGGTAAGGGACTAAAAGAAGCAAAAGACATTGTAGAAGCTCCACCGCAGACTTTAAAAGAAAATGTGCCAAAAGAAGAAGCTGAGAAAATGAAAAAAGAATTAGAGGCTGTGGGTGCTAAAGTAGAATTACAATAGAATTATGATTAAGATCTAAATCTAAAAGTTAGGTAAAAACAAAAAGCCTTCACTGCAAATTATTTAAACAAGAAGGCTTTTTGTTGTTAAATTTGCAAAAATGAAAAATATTGTTCATTTTCCATGAAATCTTTAAGGTAAAGTTATTTTAAATAGCCCCTTTGAGTTTGCTGCATAAATTGTTTTTTCGTCAAATGAAATTGAAATAAGGCGTGTTCCTTTAAGTTCATCGCGCGCAATTTGTTTAAAATGTTTTCCATCTTTTGATAAAATAATTATGCGACTATTTACAGGATCAGCAATATAAAGATTTTGAAACGTTAAATCGGTATAAATTTTTGCATCAACACCGATTGCTATTCCTGTTTTATTGTCAAAGGAATCAATTTTTTTTCCTTTATAAAATTTCCATACTTTACCGCTTGAATCTAAAATATAAATGTTAGAATCAATTGCCAATGAAAGAGGATCGTTAGTTATTTTAAAAGAAGAATCAGAGAGCCATTTAGTGGGGTTACTTAATGCAAAAGAAATAGAAATCGGCGATTTGTATAACCATGGTGCATTTGAAGTTAAAAAATACAAGTTGGAATTATATATCGCTAAATCTTTTATAGAATTATCTTTTTCGGGGAATTTTACTTCAAAGGACTTTAAATTTTTATCTGATACATTAAAAAGGTAAACTGCAGATGGATCATTTGATGAAACTATAAAAATGTTGTTAGTTAAAGGAAATTGCACCCCCCAAAAATGATCTTTAAAATTATTATCAATAAACGCTGTAGATAATTGATTTTTTAAAATATCAAACTCTATTAACAAATTGTTGTCAATCAAAAATAATGAATCGGCGGTATGTAGTAAAGCTTGAGGTTCAAAAGAAAAACCGCTTTTTAAAAAATCAACCAATTGTAAAAATTGCGCTTCCTTAATTAAATTTCGATAATTTTGGAAAGAAGATGGGGAAACTTCTTTGTTTTTAGTTGCATTTTTTATGGAAAAATTTTTATTGATTTCTTTGGCCGCTTCATTTTTTGGAAAAATGTATATTAATCCTAAAATAACCAAAACAACAAATAAAATATAAGCAATTTTAAGACTACGATTATAACGATTTTGATATATTTTTAAATAATTATGAAAATATAAACTGAGTCGATTGGAAAATTTTTTTTCTCTATTGGTTATATTTTTAAAAGTTGGTTTTTCAGCAGTCAGGATTAATCCGTTTTGTTTTATCTCTTTGTTAGCTGTATTTTGAAAATATTGAGGAAAATTTTTATTTTTCAGCAAAGTTTGAGCTTCTTTAATGTCTATTTTTAAAATAGCAGCTGATGACGAGGGATCTATTTCTTTTAAATTTTTTTTCAAAAAAGAAATAGTCGATTCAAAGGGTAGTGAAGTAACTTTAATTTTAAAAGATTCTTGGATAATATAAGGAATAATTTTAGGAGTAACTGCTAAAAATGAATCGTCCGGATAAATCTTACCAGAAAAAATATGATTAAATAATAAAGCTGTATTGTTTTTTTTATGATTTGAAGCTAATTGAGAAATTAAAGTCCATTTGCCCCCGCGAATAAGCCAAATATTTGCCTTGCCAGATTTAGCAAAAAATATTCGGTTAGCAGAAATGACAATTATTAAAAGATGGAGTGATCCCTTAAAATTCTTTAAGGTGTTTTTAAAATGAATAGAAGCTTTTTTTAAAGTAAATTCAAATGCCTTAACGATATCAGGGGGATCTGTAAAAGAATAATAAGTTTTTTTAATGACTGACGCTAAAGCATTTAATAAAATTATTCTTGATTCCTCTTTGTGCCCAAAAGTTTCAACCTCGCCTATAATATATAAATTACCGAGCCTTTGTTGATTTTCTTGCAAGGGATGATAAATAAAAATTTCTGCCTGATTTTGGCCTTCAATAACAAATTTCTGACTTATAGTTTGTAAATGTTGCATTTTTAAATTTTTTAGTTAAGATAAAAATGAATTTTACCAAAAAAACGTAAAACTCTTATCATTTGCAAAATATTAATTTTTTTATTTTGAATAAATATTATTTATTTTAAGTTTATGAACAACAATCTTACCACTATTGATATCTTAGGTGAATTATTTGGTTCTAAAGTGAAGGCTCGTCTTTTAAAATTTCTTTTTCATCATCCTCAAGAAGCTTTTAGAATTGGTGAAATTGCAAGGCGTATTCAGTCCAATTATAACACAACGCACAGCTATATGAAAGATTTATATCGAATAGGACTAGTAAAAATTCAAGACGAACCAAGAAATAAAGACAAAAAAGAAGAAAAAAAAGAAACCAGTGATAATAAAATGCAAAACCAAGGGGAAACTATAACCCAAAATTCAATCTCAGATAGCTCAAAAATTTCACCAGAAGCACCAACTGCTTTACCTTTAAGTCCAGATCATATTAAAAATCAAAAGCTTGAAAAAACAGAAGAGGAGCCTGAAGGACGGCTCTTTATTGTAAACCGATTTTTTCCTCTTTACAAGGAATTAAGCACATTAGTTTTAAAAACTAATCCTATTTCTGAAAAAGATGTAGTCAGCGAATTAAAAAATTTTGGTAGAGTGAGGTTAGCAGTTATTTCTGGCGCGTTTTTGAATGCTTCGAATTGTCCGGTAGACTTTTTTTTAGTGGTCGATGATTTGGATAAAGAAAAGTTTGAAGAATTTATGAAAAAATTAGAGGCTGAAGTAGGCAAGCCATTAAACTACACATTTATGGATACTTCGGAATTTACTTATCGCTATAATATTTACGATAGATTTATTCGTAATGTTTTTAAAAATGCCCATCGTACATTGATTAACGAACTCAAATTTGAGCTTTAAGAAAAAGTCTTAATTGCTCAGTTTAAAAGGACTGTTAGTTCAATGGCAGAACACTCGTTTCACACACGAGAGGTTGCAGGTTCAATTCCTGCACAGTCCAAGGCATGTTTAAAAATTTTTTTAAGCTTGTCCTTTTATTGCAAATTTTTTTTAACTTTCAGATTTTTTTAAATTTTTTTAAGACAAAAGATTTTTAAGATTTTTTATTAAAAAATTTTATTTGTTAATATTATTAAAACGTTTTTTTAAATTTTTTTCAAAAAAAATATTTTTGAGTAACAAATTATTTTAAAGACAACAAAAAAGCCTTTTAAGTTCATAACTGACTTTTATATGTCAATAATGAAATATTTACAAAAGCGCTAAAGATAAAATTAAAAATATATTATAAAGTTTTAAAAAAGGTTCAATGTTTAAAAAACAATCAAACTGCTTTTATAATAGAGAGCATTTCATTGGAGGTTTTATCCAATAGTTCTTTTGAAGAAGCTTCAATATTTAGACGAAGTAAATTTTCAGTGTTTGAAGCACGAATATTGCCCCACCAATTAGGAAATTCAATAGTGATGCCGTCTAAATATTCAAATTTTGCTTGAGGATATAAAGATTTAAATTTTTGGGCCAATATTTTTAAAATTTTTTGAGGATTTTCTTTTAAAGGAATATTAATTTCGTGAATTTTAAAATATTTTTGATAAGGCTTTATAAGCTCGGATAATAGTTTATTTTTTTTATCTATAATTTCTAATACTTTAAACGCTGCATAAAATCCATCATCTAAACAAAAATGATCCTTAAACATTATATGGCCTGAAGTTTCTCCTCCTAAAAGACCTCCATTCAAAATTAATTTTTCCTTTATTAGAGGATTACCGGTAGGCATCTTAATAGCTTCTGCTCCTTTTTTTTCTAAAATTTCTTTTAAAATACGGCTGGCACGAAGATCATAATAAACTTTTTTTTCAGTAGGATTTTTCTCTAATTCATATTCAGCTAATAAAGCGATAATTAAATCGGCTCCAATTATTTCACCATTTTCGTCAACGAAAAAAACCCGATCACAATCACCGTCGAAAAATAATCCAATATCAGCATTATTTTTTTTTACTTTTTCTTTCAAAATATTAAAATTTTCTTTGTTATGAGGATTTGGTTCATGATTTGGGAAAGATCCGTCAGGCTTAGAAAAAAGATGGGTGGCATTTACATTTTTAAATATTTCTAAAATTTTTGGCATTAAAACTCCGCCCATTCCATTGCCGTAATCACAGACAATTTTTATTGCTTTTTGGAGTTTAAATTTAGAAGCAATATATTTGATATAATTTTTTTTAAATTCTTCAGTATGTTCCGCAAATTGAGTGATGTCAACTGGGATTTCATTGCAAGTATCTAATTTTGCAGTGATTTTTTGAATTTCTGTTAAACCTTGAGTTTTACCTATTTGCATTATTCCGCCTACTTCTTTTTTTAATAATTTTAGGGCATTGTATTTTGATGGATTATGCGATGCTGATATTACAATCCCAGCATCGCATTTTTGTTGAGCTACTGTAAATCCAACAAGTGGGGTTGGGGCAAATCCAACTGACAGAATTTTAGCATTTTCTTGATTTAAACCATTTAAAACAGATTTAAAAAGAGCCTCAGAGGATAGTCGCATATCATAACCTACGGCGATTGTGAAATTTTGAGTAGGGGATATACTTTTTAACCATTTAACAAAGGCTCGCGAAATTAAATATACAGTTTCTTCATTTATCTCTTGCGGATAAATACCTCTAACATCATAAGTTTTAAAAATACTGGTATTGAGCATAAAATTTTTAATTAAAAAATTTTAAACGATTTCAATTTTAAAATTAAGTAAAATCTCAACTTTGATAGTAATTATATTATACCCTAAAAATTATTTTTGTTGTATAATTTAAATAAGTCAAAAAGAAAAAAATTTTAAAAATCAATAAATAACTAATTGTTGTTGTTAAATTATCAGATTTTTAAATTATTTATAAATTTGTAGATTAATTTTTGTATGAGAAATTTTTTCTTTTGGTATTTTCAAGATGCGCCTAAATTTTTATTTAATTTTTTTATTAAAATTTTAAAATTTATTTTATATTTTTTTGGATTTTTTATCCACCTACGACATTTGTTTTTGCCATGGAAACACATAAGTATTTCTTATGGCAGAGGTTTTCAAGCTAGTGTTTTTTTTTACACTTTAGCGCTAAATGGCACTTCTAGGATTGTTGGATTTTTTTTGAGGCTTATAATAATCGTTTGGACACTTTTACTTTTTTTGTTAGCTTTATTTTTAGGGCTTGGGGCAATTTTATTGTGGTTTTGTTTGCCTATTTTGGTTATTTATTTTTTGGTTTCGTTATTTTTTAATTAACAATTTTTATTTTTTAGCAATATTTTTATCAAGATAGTATGCCTGATTTTTTATTAAATTATCCTCAATTTTTGCAAGCTAAATTGGATAAAAAAATTCCATTTTTTTTGAGAATTTTTTTTGTCTTTGTGTTGTATTTAATTTCAGTAATCTTATTTATTTTTCAAAATAAATTTTACAAATTATCTCTTGTTTTTTTTATCATTTTATTTGTTTTGGAAATATATTTTTATAGCAGGCGTTTTTTTAAAACAAAAAATGGACAGTTTCAGATTGATTTTTCGTTGGCACAAACTTTGGCTAGTTGTAAAACTTTTTCTATATCTGAAATTTACGAAAATTTACTTAATAATCACGAGGTGAAAGTTTTTTTTGAAAAAATTGATTTGAATACAAGTATTATTAAAAATCAATTGACTCTTCCTCAAAAAACTTTTGGCACAGAAGAGTTATATAATTTTTTCAATGAATGTGCTTTAGTATCACAAAAAAAAATTATAGGACCGATGGATGTTTTATTTTTAATTATTAAGCGAAGTAGTGATTTTTTGAACATTTTGAATCAAGCCAATATTTCACTTCGCGATGTAGAGCTTATTATTAATTGGCTCGATAGGGAAAAGAAATATCAAAAAATTGACCTTTTTTCATTAAGTCCGATAGGTTTAAGTTGGAGTGCTGGGTATACTCCACTGCTTGATAATTTTACAAGAGAAATTTCAAAAAAAGACACACAAAATTGGCACGAAATTTTACACCAAGAACTTATCCAACAAATAGTAGTGGCTATTCATAATGGGAGATTGCCTGTTTTGCTTGGTCAGGTAGGAAGTGGCCGCCGGGGCACTATTTTAACTTTAGCTAAAAGCATTCAAACAGGAAAGTTAACTCAGTATTTAAATCACAGGAGAGTTTTAGAATTTCAAAACGAAGACTTCAAGGCAAGGTTTGACAACGAAAATCTTGTCAAAAAAGTTGCCAATAAAGTTTTAAAAGAAGCTATCTTAGCTGGCAATATTTTTTTATTTATTACAGATCTTGATAAAACTCCTGAAATTATTGAAGTTTTAAATGAATTTATTGGAATAAAAAATTTTGTGGCGGTGGCTTCCGCTGATTTAGAGAAATTTGAAGAGATCTCGTCAAAAAACAAAGATTTTTCATCAAAAGTCGATAAAATTTTTATCCGACCGCCTAAAAAAGAAGAAGTATTATCTGTTTTAATGGATTTTGCTTGGGACAGAAAAATAAAAATTTCAATTTTAGGACTGAAGAAAATTTTGATACTGGCTGAAAAATTTGATCCTTATTTAAATGAACCTCAAAGATCAATTAATTATTTAAACGAAACGTTATCTTATTTTGATAGCAATTTAACAATTGGTGAGAAAGAAATTGAAAAATTTTTTTCCTTCCGTTTTAATATATCTTTGGGGCAATTAAAATATGAAGAGAAACAAAAATTATTAAACATCAAAGATATATTTCATAAAGAAATGGTGGATCAAGAAGAAGCCATTGAAAAAATATCTGCTGCTTTAAAAAGCGCGCGTTTGGGGTTTTCGGAGGCAAAAAGACCGATTGCTTCTTTTTTGTTTTTAGGCCCTACTGGCGTTGGCAAGACAACCTCTGCTAAAGTAATCGCCAAAGTGTTTTTTGAGTCAGAAGATTTTTTGGTGCGTCTTGATATGAATGAATATTCAGACGCTGGCGCGATATTAAGACTGATAAATAAAGAAGAAGGCGCTAATTCTTTTATCGCTCATATCAAAAAAAACGCTCAAGGAGTGCTTTTGCTCGTTGAAATCGAAAAAGCCCATTTAAATGTTAAAAACGCCTTGCTTCAGATGTTGGACGAAGGGTATTTAAAAGATAGCGCAGGTGAGAAAATATTTTTTAATAATTACATCATCATCGCCACCTCCAACGCCGCATCGGAATTTATTCGAGAAAATATTAGTCAACTTGCTTTTGATTCTTTTTATTTTAAATTAAGAGAATATCTTTTAAAGAAAGAAATTTTCGCTCCAGAATTTTTGAACCGTTTCGATTCGGTAATTGCTTTTAAGCCATTAAATCAAGAAGATATAATTAATTTAACGAAGATAATTCTAAAAAATTTTGCCCAAAAAATAAAAGAAGATAGAAATATAGATGTTGATTTTAAAGAAAGTTTTATTATAAATTTAGCTCAAAAAGGATTTGCGCCGGAGTGGGGAGCGCGGGAATTAAAAAGAGTGATAAAAAACGAAGTTGAACCAATCATTGCGCAAAAGATAATCTTAGGGGAGTTAAAAGAAGGGGATAGTCTAACATTATAACTATGACTTATCGATGGTCGGTTTTAAAAGGAGACATTGGATATTTAACATTACATCTAGTAAAAAACTTGATTTTAAAATGAAAAAGAAGTAAAATTATATATAATGAAAGTAAATTCTAAATCACTTTTAATAATTAAAAAAAATCTTATGAAAAAAATATTCTTTTTTTTGAAGTTTAGTTTCATATTTTATTTTATTTTTTTATTTTTTTCTCATCCAAAATTTTCATTTGCCGATACAGCACAAGTGAATTATCAGTGTCAATATTATAAGGAGCTTTATAATATAATCTCAAAAAATGGCAGCGCTTCAGAAGTGGCGCAAGCGCGAAATTTGGTTGATAGATATTGCTTTACTAATCAAAATAATCAAAAGGGCGAGCAAGGTCAATCGAGCAATAATCTAAGTTTTTTGTCTTGTCCTTATGTTTATAAACCTTCTTGTAAAGATGGTAAAGAACCGCTTTCTGTTCGTGACAAAAAAACAGGATGTGTCATTTCTTATCATTGCTTAGAGCCAGATAAAACATTTAGGAATTCATCATCTACTTGTCCCACCCCTAAGCCTATAACTTGCTTAGGTAATTCAATAAAAAAAGCTGTCTATGACAATAGAGGCTGTTTAGTTAGATATTATTGTGCTAAAAATATTAAATCAGTTCAGAACAATTCAATTTCAAACAGTGAATTCGATTATTATTTTGTTGATAAAAATAACAGATTATATCATTGGCTTAATAATAAGTGGTACAAAGTATCCGCTCTCCCTGTTGGGAAGCGCCTTCAAAGAACTATTTTGAATGATAGAGGAACATATTATGTATACTATAAATAAAATAATTAGGGAGTATTTATGGATAATGTTAAATTTACATTTTATTTAATTAAAAAAAATGTCGGCATTGAATCAATAATTGGCCTAGGAAATTTTTCTTTAAAAACCACTAGAGATTTAGCAGAGGCGATTTTAAAAGCGACGCCTAAAATTCAATTCGGTTTAGCAATGAATGAGGCTTCAGATAAAATTGTT
>JBBIMT010000003.1:0-20618 GCA_037444265.1 bacterium | reverse complement strand
TTTTAATGATTCGCTTCAGGGTTCTTTCGAAGGAATAGGCGCCGAAATCGGAAAAAGAGATTCAAATATCGTCATAATTGCTCCATTAAAAAATACTCCGGCAGAAAGAGCAGGATTGAAGCCAGGCGATATAGTTTTAAAAATCGACAATGTTTCTACTTATAAAATGAGTTTAGATGAAGCGGTAAGTAGAATAAAAGGGAAAAGGGGGACTGAAGTCACTTTAAATGTTTTAAGAGAAAGTGAATCTGAACCAATTGATATTAAAATTATAAGAGATTTAATAAATATTCCAGTAATGGATTTAAAGCTTATTAATGGTGCCAATGGCAATGAAAAGATTGCTCATTTGTCAATTTATAATTTCAACGAAAAATTATCTTTTGAATTTCAAAAAGCTGTGTCTGAAATCAAAAAAAATAATATCACAAAAATTATCTTAGATTTTCGTAATAACCCAGGGGGAATTTTAGAAACTGCTGTAAATATTGCAGGTTATTTCGTTGAAAAAGATTCTCTCATTGTAAAGGAATTAACTCAAAATGGCAGTATCAAAGAACATCGGTCTAAAAGAATTGATGCGCCCTTAAAAGATAAAAAAATAGTTGTTTTAATTAATAAAGGAACAGCTTCAGCAGCGGAAATTTTAGCAGGAGCTCTAAAAGAAATTAAAAATATCACGATTATCGGAGAGAAATCTTTCGGCAAAGGTTCTGTACAAGCTTATGAAATATTACCGGATAAATCGTCATTAAAACTTACGGTTGCTAAATGGTTGACACCAAACGATAAGTCTATACAGGACAATGGTATAACGCCTGATATTGAAATTAAAATTAGTAAAGAAGATTTAGAATCAAAAAAAGATCCTCAGTTGGAAAAAGCTTTAGAAATTTTAAAATAGTAGAAAACTTTTTTATCTATAAAAATTAAAAATTGGATCAAAATTAAAATCCATATCGTAAAATGAAAAAAATTAAAATCATTCTTTTGAAAGATGTGTCTGTTTTAGGAGTTAAAGGGGATATAAAAGAAGTAACTTTTGGATACTTTAAAAACTATCTTTTACCACAAAAATTAGCAGAAGTTTTGACCGAAACTAAATTGAAACAAATAGAAGCACAAAAATTAGCTTTAGCTCAAAAAGAAAAAAAAGATTTCGAGCGAGCAAAAAAACTAAAAGAACTTCTGAAAAGCATCACTTTGAAATTTAAGATGCCAGCAGAAAAAGAGCATCTTTTTGGATCTATAGGACCAAAAGACATATTAAAAGCATTAGCCGAAAAAAATATAAAAATTTCCGAAAAAAATATTTTAATGGATTCACATATTAAAAAAACTGGTGAACATTGTGTTTTAATAGATTTAGGTTATAATTTCAAAACAAAACTTCGAATCAACATTCAAGCTTCTTTTAGTAAAAAAAGTTCTAAAAATAAAAAATAATTTTTCGATGGATTATCGAAATCGGAAAAAAGGTAAGGGTCCTTATTATATTTTCATTTTTGGAGGGGTAATGTCTGGAATAGGGAAGGGAATAGTTTCTGGATCTATTGGTGCACTTTTAAAAAGTGCCGGTTTTAGAACATCTTGTATGAAAATTGATCCTTATTTAAATGTTGATGCCGGCACAATGAATCCGACTGAACATGGAGAAGTTTTTGTAACTTATGATGGCATGGAGACTGATCAAGATATAGGAAGTTATGAGCGTTTTTTACATGAAGAGATAAGTGCTGCAAATTATATGACTTCAGGTTCTGTTTTTAAAACAGTAATTGATAACGAAAGAACATTAAAATATGATGGCCGGTGCGTCGAAGTTGTGCCACATATTCCTAATGAAATTATACGACGTATCAAATTAGCTGTAAAAAAATCTCAATTAGATTTTTTAATAGTTGAGGTTGGGGGTACAGTAGGAGAATATCAAAATATGTTATTTGTTGAAGCCGCGAGAATGATGAAAATTCAAAACCCTACAAATGTCGCTTTTATTTTGGTAGGTTATTTGCCAACTCCTCCACATATCGGCGAAATGAAAACTAAACCAACTCAATATGCCGTTAGGACTCTTAATATGGCTGGCATTCAGCCAGATCTTTTAATAGCAAGAGCACAAAACAAAATAGATGAAAAAAGAAAAGAAAAACTTTCAATTTTTTGCAATTTAAGTATCAATCATATCATTTCTGCACCTGATATGGAATCAATTTATCAGGTACCTTTAGAATTGTTAAGAGAAAATATCGTTAAAATTATTTTGCGACATTTTAATTTATCAATTAAAAAAGATTTAAAAAAATCAATTTTCTTAAAAAAATGGCAGGAGTTAGTTAAAAAAATTAATTTGCGTTCTGCATTAAAAGTTCGTATTGGTATTTCCGGAAAATATTTTCGTAGCGGAAGATATACTTTGTCTGATTCTTATATTTCTGTTATAGAAGCAATAAAGCATGCGTCCTGGGCTAATAATATTCAACCGGAAATAATTTGGTTAGATTCAGAAAAATATGAAAAAAATCCTTCTTTATTAAAAGAATTGGCATATTTCGATGGAATTATCGTGCCTGGTGGGTTTGGTAGTAGAGGAGTAGAGGGTAAAATTTTAACAATAGAATTTGCGAGGAAAAATTTGATTCCTTATTTAGGATTATGTTACGGAATGCAACTTGCTTGTATTGAAATAGCGCGTAATGTTTTAAATTTAAAAGATGCCAATACAACAGAGGTCGACCCAAATACGAAAAATCCAGTAATTGACACAATGCCAGAACAAAAAGTATTTTTAAAAGAAAAACATTTCGGAGGTTCGATGAGGCTTGGACAATATTTATGCGACATTAAAAAAGGGACTATTGCTTTTAAAGCTTACAAAAAAAATAAAATATTAGAGAGACATCGCCATCGCTATGAATTTAATAATCAATATAAAAGCATTTTCGAAAGTGCAGGTGTAATATTTTCTGGCATCAACAAAGAAAGATCTTTAGTGGAGATAATGGAACTTAAAAATCACCCCTTTTTTTTAGGGACACAATTTCATCCTGAATTTAAATCCCGCCCATTAAAACCGCATCCTCTTTTTCAGGCTTTTATAAAAGCAGCTCTTCGAAGAAGCAAAAAACGCATTAAAAAACGCATTAAAAATTGAAGAAACTTTACTTTTGAGCTTTAAAGTTTTAAAAGTTAATTGACGCTAACAAATTTTGCTTTTTTGGTGCGTCCGTCAAAGAGACGAATTTTTTTTTCATAAAACTTAACAATACCTGATTTTACGGCATAAATAGTATAATCCTTGCCCATACGCACATTTTTTCCTGGCTTAAATGTTTCACCTCTTTGGCGCACGATTATATTGCCAACCTGCGCTTTTTGGCCGCCAAAAATCTTGACTCCTAATCGTTTTGATATAGAATCTCTTCCTAAAGTTGTAGTTGTTTTACCTCCTTTTCCAGCCATATTGTTAATATTTTTAATTTTATTAAAGATGGTTAATTTAATTTTATAAAATGATAAACGAAATTAATAAAAAAATCAATAGAAAACTCGGTAAATTAATAAGGATTAGCTTATGGAAATTATGTTTTACCTCATTAGAGAACCTATTTAAAAAAATAAAAAAAAATATTTTTATATACAAAGAATTAATCGAAAAAGCCATAATACTAATTTTAATCATTGTTTTTGCCTTTATTTTAGGACTTTCCCTTGGTATAAGCCAAAAACAACTTAATAGAGCTATTTTTACAAGTCCTGAAGGATTTGATATAGAATTAAATGAAAATTTTTTCATTCAAATGGATGAATTATTTAAATTAAAGGGTAATTATAAAGATACACCAAAAGTTCGAAATAATTAACTCAATTTCTGAAAAATATAATTTCGTAAAATCGTGCTTTTGATGAAAATAATTCGCTTTTAGAAAAAACGTAAATAAATTCGTTTAAATTATTTAAAATTTGCTAATATATGATTTATGATATAGTTTTTTTCATGTTCTGTATTAAATAATTTTATATGACGCATAAGATACATTGTGCGACATATTAAATTAAAAAAATAAGGGGCCATAAAGGCCCCTTCTCTACTTTAAGATAAAAAGTTAACTAAAAATCAAAGAACTTCTGCGTTGATACTCGCCAACCTCTTCTATCAAGTTCGCGTAAATTAAAAAGTGGTTTCATTGTTTTATGAATCGCGCTCAAATTTCTATATTCTTTAAAACATTTTGGACAATATTGCGCGTGTTTTTTAAAACTTTCTTCTAATATCTCACTTGCTCTTCCCTCAGCTAAAAGTACTAATTCATAGTGTTTTAAACAGTCCATATTCCCTCCTTTGGCATATTATGCACAATTATATGTTGAGGATTACTACATTTTAACGATAAAATCTTACCACATTTTGAGCAATGATATTCAATAATTCCTCTTTCAAATTTATTTATATCATCATTTAACTCATTAAATCGCCTACTCAGTAAAGCTGACTGAAAAATGAAGCCGCAGTCACAAATGAAAACACATTTCTGTTGCGCCGCCTGAATTATCTTTTCCAGTATTACGTCTATAATTGTTTTGCATCTTGGACTTAATATCATAAAGAACACCTCCTTATTAAAATATTGTAAAAATAATAATACCTCACTTATTATAAATAATCAAGTGGATTTAAAGTACCAGTTGGTTCAGAGCCATCGCCATATTTGAATAAAAGTTCTCCCGTTGGAGATTTATAAGTGAAAAATTCTGAATATAAACTAAAATGCAAGTGCGAACCAGTTGAATAACCGCTTGAACCTTCTTGTCCTATAACTTCTCCAGCTTTAACCTCTTCTCCTACTTTTTTATGGGATAATGAATATAAATGAGCATATACAGTTACAAAGCCACCCTCATGTTCAATAGCTAACCAATTGCCCCAGCCTCCGGAGCACTGCCTACCTTCTCTAGTTTTAGCATAGTTGGGACAAAGACTTTGATTTTTAGCGATTACTTTTCCGTCAGCTGCTGCCTTTACTTCTGATCCTAAACCAGATGACATATCAATACCGTTATGACCTTTTCCTCCATATACTCCAGTTTTGGCATATGGTGTCATCCCGTATCCTTGAGTGATGATAGGATTATCTAAGGGCCAAGACAACCACTTTGTGCCTTTTGGGGGAATTTTGCCTGCTTTTAAATAAATAATAAATGCGCGCGATTTTTCAACTAATGCTTCTAATTTTGCTATTTCGATTCGTAAATTTGCTTCTTCTTTTTGAATTTCAGATAACATTTGAGAATATAATTTTTGCTGCCCTTTACTTTTTATTAATATTTTATCTTTCTGTGCTTTTTGCTCGGAAAGATCTTCTTGTTGAAAAGAAAGTTTTTTGTTTAAATTTTCCATTTCTAATTTTTTTTCTTTAATGCCATCTTGGATTTCTTTTATTTTTTCCTGATTTAATTTTAGTTCCAAAATTAAAGTTCTCATTTCCGCTTGCAAAGAATTCAAATTTTGGCGTTGATTGAAAAATTCAGAAAATGTTTTGTTGGTCAAAAAAATTTCTAAAAGTGAAGTACGAGATTGAGCATAAATTCTTCTCATTAAAGCTCCAAGATGCTTTTTTTTATGCGCAATATCTTCTTCAAAGGCTAAAATTTTCAAATCCATTTTTTTAATTTCGAATTCAGCTTGTCGAATATTTAAAGTGGTTTTATTGATTTCATTTTCTAGTCTTTCAATCTGAATAGTTAAATAATGAATTGTATTTTCTAAAGAATTAATTTCTTTGTTTTTATTTTCAAGAAGAAAACGGTAATGCTGGGCTTTTTGCTCTAATTCTTTTTTTCTTTTTACTAAATCAGAAATTTGCTTTTCAAGTTGATCTATGGATTGTGCTTTAATGAAGCTTGACGAAAATATAAAAAAAATAAATAAAAAAAATGAAATTAATTTTTTTAAAAAATTTTTTTGTAATTTATAGAATAAAAAATTCATTGCCAATAAAAAATATCGTTTAACCTTCCTTATCATTTAATATATCCAAAGCTATATCGATTCTTCTTAATGTTTCTTTTTTTCCTAAAGCATCGGCTATTTCTGTTGGACTAGCGCTTTTTTCTTTTCCAGAAATAGCAACTCGAAAAGGCCAAAAGACTTTTCCTTTATCCAGATATTTCACTGAAATATCTTCTAAAGTTTTTTGGATGGAAATTTTATCGAAACAATCTAATTTACCAATAATTTCTTTGATTTCATTTAATATCATTTTTATTTCTTTAAAATCTTGATTTTTCCAAGCTAATAGCTCCGGTTTATAGTCAAGATTTCTTTTCAAATAAATGTCAGTAACATTTTTAATGTCGCATAATCTTTTTATTCTTTCTTTTTCTAATAATAGAATTTTGTTTAAATCAATACCAGCATCTTGAATCCATTTAAAATCAATTGAATTATCCTCCTTTAAATACTCAATTGCCAATTTAAAGAAATCATTGAAGTTTAATTTTTTAAGATAATAACTGTTCAAACTTTCTAATTTTTTTAAATCAAAAATAGCTGAACTTTTTTGAATACGATTTAAAGAAAATTCTTTAATCAGTTCTGAAAGACTAAAATGCTCTCTATTATCTGAAGGATGCCAACCAAGCAAAGCTAAGAAATTGATCAATGCTTCAGGTAAATACCCTTTCTTTTTAAATTCATTTAAAGAAGCGGCGCCGTGTCGTTTAGATAGCTTAGCTTTATCTTGGCCCAAAATTAAAGGTAAATGAGCAAAATTTGGTGCTTTTTTATTTAAGGCTTCTAAAATTAAAATTTGTTTCGGGGTATTAGAAATATGCTCTTCCCCTCTTATTACATCAGTCACTGACATTTCCGAATCATCGACGACAGCAGCAAAGTTATATAAAGGCTCATTTAAACTTTTAGCAATCACAAAATCGCCTAAAGTGTTAGTGTTTATAGCAATTTCGCCTCTTACTAAATCTTTAAATTTGATTACTCTTCCCTGCTCTACTGCTAATCTAATTACTGCATTAGCGGATTTTAAACAACAATTCGTTTTTTGATTACACCAATGAACCTGTGGTTTTCCTTTTAATTTTGCCTCTTGTCGTTCAATTTCTAATTCGTTTTTTGTATGACTACAATAAAAAGCTTTTTTGTTTTTGAGTAATAAAGATAAATAATCAGAATATATTTTTCGTCTATCTGATTGTCTATAAAATTCATCCCATTTTAAACTTAACCAATCTAAACTTTTTATAATATCATCTTCATATTCTTTTTTAGAGCGAACTTTATCAGTATCTTCAATTCTTAAAATGAATTTTCCATTATTTTGACGGGCTAAAAGAAAATTGTATAGAGCTGTTCTAACTCCTCCAATATGTAAATAACCAGTTGGTGAAGGGGCAAACCGCGTAATAATCATATTAATTTTAAATTTTTTATGTAATTTAATGGATATAAATACTTAAATTTATTTAAAAAATATTTTATCTTAAGCTTAAATCTCTGAAGTGAAACTTGGATCATTATAAATTTGCGTGACATCTTAAGGAGATTGTTTATTTAAGTAAGATGAGGAATCGTTTTGATATTTGCTAATATTTAATATATTAAAAATCTCGTTGGCTAAAATTTGCGTTGCATTTTGATTGACAAAAGAAAAAGCGGCTTTGGACATTTTTTCTTTTAAAGGGATATCATTTAAAATATTTTTAATTTGTGATATTAAAAGTTCTGGGGTTAAATTATCTTGATTTAATACAAGTGCTGCTCCGGTTCTTGCATATAAAAAAGCATTTTTTTGTTGATGTAAAGAGGCTGATTCAGGTAAAGGAATTAAAATACTTGGTTTTCCCCATTGAGCGATTTCAAAAATGGATCCAGCCCCTGCTCGACTAATTACTAAATCCGCAGCATTTAAATAACTTACAAGCTCATCTTCTTCTAAAAAAGCCACTAATTTGAAATTTTTCGTTTCTGAAGGATCAATTTGGTAAATAAGATTCAGTTCTTGAGAAAGTTCATCGAAGTTATTTTTGCCACATTGTAAAACGATAAAATAATCATTTAATAAATGACTTAAACTTTTAGCGATAAGTGTATTTAACGCCTGAGCGCCGAGCGACCCTCCTAAAACTAAAATTAAAGGAACATTGATATTTAATTCTTTCTTAATATCTTTGATATTTTCCTTTTTTTCGCGAATTAAATTGCCAATTAAAGCAGTTTTTTGAGCGGGAAAAAATTGCATTGTATAAGAAAAAGATACCGCTATTCTTAATGAAAATCTTGATAAAATTTTATTGGCTAAACCAGGAATACTATCTGATTCATGGATGACTATAGGGATTCTATAAATCCAGGCAGCCAATCCAACAGGAAAGCTATCATAACCACCTTTTACGAAAACAATATCAGGCATAATTAGCCAAACAACAAAAAGACTTTTTATCAAAGAAAAAACAAATTTAAAGGGATCAATGAAGTTAACTAATGAAAAATAACGACGCAATTTTGCTTTAGCGATGAAATAAGCTGTTATCCCCTCTTTGTTATAAAAATCAGGCCCCAAAAAATCAGCCCCACAATAAAAAGGCTCAAAAGACACTTGCCTTTTTTGGGCTTCTTTTTTTAATTCTCTATGCAAGGCAATTATAGGGAAAATATGTCCTCCACTTGAACCACCTGTGTATAAGATACGCATATTGTTAAAAAATGAATTTATTATTTATTATCTCTGCTTATATGGTGTATTGTAAAATAATAATTTGATGATTAAATTAAATAAAAGTTATTATAATCCTATTTTTTTTACCTGCGATTTAACATTTTTAATTTTTCTTTAACATCTTGTTTTTAAGGTATTTTTATTATTTTACATTATTTTTAGCGAATATTCTACTTCGTTTATATTTTCTGACTTTTTGCTATGTTTACTACCACACCCAAAGAAAACATAGTAACGATTAATGAAGTGCCGCCATGGCTAATTAATGGCAAAGTAACACCGGTAAATGGCAAAACATTTAAAACCCCACCTACATTAATAATCGATTGGACCAATATCATAATTCCAACGCCGGCAGCACATAATTTAGCGAAAAAATCATCGGATTTTTTGCCGACACTTAAACAAAGCAGTCCCAAAAACATTATTGTACCCAATATCACTAAAGCGCCTATAAATCCTAATTCTTCACCGATAATCGCAAAAATAGTATCACCAGCCGGCTCAGGTAAAAAATTCCATTTTTGACTTGAGTAGCCGAAACCTTTCCCAAATAGTCCACCAGATCCTAAAGAAATTAAAGATTCTTTTATTTGATAACCACTCCCTAAAGGATCCTTTTCATAATTTAAAAAATTATTTAATCTTTGGGCTTTTTCGGGAAAAACAGAAATTATTCCTAAAAAAAGAAAAAAACCAACGAACAACATTGCCACAAAATGAGAAAACTTACCGCCTCCTAAAAAAAATAATCCAAGGGATATTGAGCCTATAATAAACAATGTACCAAAATCAGGTTGAAATAAAATTAATATTCCAACCAAAGCCACAATAAAAATAAAACCAAGTGCTCCTTCTTCAAATGTTTCTACTTTTTTATTCCTACTACTTAACCAAGCGCTTAAATAAAAAATTAGCCCTATTTTAGCAAGTTCTGCTGGTTGAAAAGATATAAATCCTAAATTAATCCAACTTGAAGAGTTGCCGATTTTTAAACCCACTGGTGAAAACACTAACACGAGTAAAATCAAACAAAAAATGAAAAACAAAAGAGCCAACTGTCTCCAAATATTATAAGGTAAAACTACAGCAATTAAAAATCCGATTATTCCGATTAATCCCCCTATAAATTGTTTTTTTAAAAAATATAAACTATCATCAAAAGAAGAAATCCCCTTTATTGAAGAAGCTGAACTCAACATTAAAAGTCCAAAAACGAAAAGTCCAAAGGTTACAAAAAAAATTGTTCGTCCTAAACTCATTTTTGAATTTAAAATATTTAATAATAACTGATTATTTTAGAAAAATGTTCTCCCCTTTCATATTCGTTTTTATAAGCGTTAAAACTCGCACAAGCCGGTGAAAACAATAAGGCCCCTCCTTTGATGCTATTTAGATAGGCAACTGCTTTTTTAACAGCATCTTCTAAATCATTGGCTTTATTAAATATAAAATTTTTATTATTCTTCATTTCGATAAGATTAGTCATTTTGTCAGAACCACTGCCTGGTATCATTATTAAAGCGCCTGAAAAATTTTCTATTAAATAATCAATTAATTCTGCAAAATCCAATTTTTTATCCTCCCCTCCTAAAATTAAAGCAACTTTTGTTTTACCAAATTTTTCAATAATAGTTTTTGATGAACGCATTGTCGCTGTAGGATTTGTTGCGCAAGAATCGTTAAAAAATGAAATTCCATTGGATTCTTTTTCAAGAGTTAATCGGTATTGAAGCCATTTAAAATTTTTCAGATAAAACGGTAAATTTTTTAAATTAGCTCCTAAAATGAAAGCAGTTGTTGCAGCACAAAGAAGATTTTCAACATTGTGATGACCAAAAATTTTCAATTCTTCTAATTTGGAAATAAAATTTTTATTGTGGCCTAAGAAAATAGAACCATCAGATAAATAAGCACCAGGCTGATAAATACTTTCTTTACTAATAACTTCACTTAAGTCAAATTTACTTGAAAATAAAAATACCTTCGATTTAGCTTCACTAGCTAATGAAAAAACATTTTTATAATCGAATGGTAAAACCAAAAAATCGTCTTTTTTCTGGTATTTGAAAATATTTTTTTTAGCAGCGATATAATTTTCCAATGTGCCGTATTTATTTAAATGATCATTAAAAATATTAGTAATAACAGCAAGATTAGGGCTTTTTTTAATAATAGCCAAATCTTCAAGTTGAAAACTTGAAAGTTCCAAAACCACTAAAGTATCACTTTTAAGTTGAGGTAAAATGCTCAAAACCGATTTGCCAATATTGCCTGCTAAAGCAACCGCCCCTTTGCTTTTTAAAAGCTCTGCTGTTAAAGCGGCGGTGGTAGATTTGCCTTTGGTGCCAGTAATTCCGATTATGAAAGATGGACAAAATCGAAAAAAAATGGTAATATCGCTTTCAACTAAAACCCCATGATCTTTAGCAAGTTTTAAATAAGGTGATGTTTTGGAAATAGCTGGATTTTTTATAACAATGTCTGTATCAATAAAATTTTCTGGTAGATGCTTTCCTAAAACATATTCAATGTTGTATGCTTTTAATTTTTCAAGGCTTGGTTTTAAATCCTCTTCTTTTTTAATATCAGTAACCAAAACTTTTGCTCCAAAGCGGGCAAAAAATTCAGCAGCCCCCACTCCTCCACCATGAAGTCCAAGACCAAAAATCGTTACCTTTTTACCTTTAATATCTTTTAAAGTTTTTAGTTTCATAATAAATAATTTTTTTCTTTAAATTTTTATTGACGTGATAAAAACCAAATAATAAAACCAATAACACAAGACATTACAGAGATAATCCAAAATCGTTCTGTAATTTTAGTTTCTGGCCATCCTTTAGCTTCAAAATGATGATGAATTGGAGTAGATAAAAAAACTTTTTTCTTTAATAATTTTTTACTTAATAATTGAATAATTACGGATGATGATTCTAAAAATAATACCGGAGCAAAAAAAGGAAGTAAAATCACCGTATCGGTTAAAATTGCTACAACTCCTAAAATAGCACCCAATGATAGTGAACCAGTATCTCCCATAAAAAATCTTGCCGGGTGGATATTAAACCACAAAAAAGCAAGCAATGAACCAATAGTTACACTAAGTAGTGCTGCTAAATTAAATCTTCCCAAAATAAAGGAGATAATGCCTTGAGCAGTTAAAGCAAAAAGCAAAACTCCGCCAGCTAAACCATCAATCCCATCAGTTTCATTAGCTGAAAGAGAAGAGGCAAGTAAAACTAAAATAAAAAACAAAAACGCAGCAATACTCCCTATTTCTAAATTCCCCCAAAACGGAATAAATATTGAAGTGAACTTAAGTTTATAAACAAACCACCACGCACAAATTCCACTAATAATCCCGGAGGCTATAATTTTTGATAGTGGCGAAATCCCTTGACCGTTTTTGTTTTTCTTGAAAATTCCATACAAATCGTCGACCAAACCAATCATACCCGCTAAAACCATAACTCCTAAAGGCAAAAAAGTTTCAGAACGAGAAAGAAAATTAAAGGGAGTATATGATAGAAAAACAGCAAAAATGAGCACTGTTCCCCAAATTAAAATTCCAGCCATTGTCGGTGTGCCTGTTTTTTTAATATGTATTTGGGTGAAAACTGGAGTTTCTGGGGAAATTCTAATTTGCTTACCAAGTTTATGTTTAAAAACAAAATTAGTGAAAACCGGTGTTAAAAAGATGGTAAAAAGAAACGAAAAAACTGTTAAGATTCCTAATTTTATCAAAATTAACTCGTTCATAAAAAATCGAATAATAAATGAAAAAATTCATTGCCAAATAAAACCATCTTTAAGATACGAAATCAAATTTTCGGTATCTGCATAGCGATTTTGTGAATTCAATACAACTAATATTAATTCCCTATTGTCAGGTACTTTAATAATAGCGGCATAATTTTGAAGTGCTTTTTGAGTCGTACCAGTTTTACCCAAAACTACATCTGGATTATCAATTAATTGATTAGTATTTTTAATCAATATTTTCCTTTGTGCTAATGATGAAAGTTCAATTTCTTTAATAGAAAGAATTTTTTTTATAACAGGTTGATTGCTAATAAAATGCAATAGAGTAGCCAAATCTTCAGCGGTGGAATAATTTTTTTCATCATCCAAACCTATAGGATTTTGGAAATGAGTATTATCCATTTTAAGGCGTTTAGCCGTTTCGTTCATTTTTTCGACGAAGTTTTCAATGCCAAAATAATGAGCAATGGCGTAAATTGCATTATTGTTTGATTCGATTAAAGCAAATTTTAAAAGAGTTTCTACAGAATATCGTTCGCCTGCGTAAAATCTTAAAAGGCTGCCTTTATAAGAAACATCATCTTGTGTTAATTGAATAATAGTTTTAAGATCAATATTTTCTAAAATCACTAATGCTGCCATCAGTTTAGTTAAACTACCAATTTGAAGTTTCAATTGCGGATTTTTTTTAAAAAATATTTTATTTGTATTAAAATCTATGACGATCGCCGATTTTGCGCTCAATGTTGGAACAAGTGCGTCGGTTTTTAAAATTGGGAAAGAAATAGGTTTTAAAAATGATTCCAATTCGAAAGATAAATTTTGATTTAATGCATTATTGTCTTGAACATTTTTTGCTAGGACGTTTTCTATTGCAATCGCTGACGAATTAGAAGTCTTATTTGTTAATAAGAAAAAAATAACAAAAATAAAAAAAATAGGAACACAAAATCCCAAAAGCAAAGCAACAAAATAAATAGAAATGTTATTTATTTTTTTCTTTATTGTGTTTAACATATATTCCAAGTTCTTCTAATTGTTTTTTTTCTATAACTGATGGACTATCCATAATAGAAGTTTTACCATTGCCGTCTGTTGGAAAAGGTATTACTTCACGAATATTAATTTCATTGTTTAAAACACATAAAAGTCTATCAAAGCCCCAAGCGATACCACCATGAGGTGGAGCTCCGAAACTAAAAGCTTCTAACATATGACCGAAATTTTCCTTGATTTTTTCATCTGATAAACCGATAATTTCAAATACAGCCTTTAAAGCTTCAGGTTGGTGGTTGCGAATACTCCCCCCCCCAATCTCCAATCCATTTAGAACAATATCATACTGGGTAGTTAAAATTTTATCTATATTTCGTTTTTTTAAAAGATTTTCCATATGTTCTTCGGTGGGTTTTGAAAAAGGATTGTGAGTAAAAGTCCATTTTCCGTCTTCGGTTTTTTCAAAAAAAGGAAAATCGATAATCCAGCAAAAGGCAAGCAAGTTAGGATCAGCTTTATCTTTTCTAATGTCTGGTTTATCAATATTATATTTATGAATAGCTTCTTTATAAGTAATTTTAGGAAATGGTATCTCTTGGATTTTTTTATGAGGATATAATTTAGTAACAATTTCTATCAATAATTTTTCATTTAAATCCATAACATCTTCTCTTGTGACAAAACTCATTTCCATATCAAGTTGTAAAAATTCAAATTGTCTATCTCCTCGTAAATCTTCATCACGAAAACATTTAGCAAATTGAAAATATTTTTCGAAACCAGAAACCATCAAAAGCTGCTTATATTGTTGGGGCGCTTGGGGCAAGGCATAAAATTTTCCTTTATGAAGTCTAGAAGGCACTAAAAAATCTCGCGCTCCTTCAGGAGTACTTTTTGATAAAATTGGAGTTTCAATTTCAATAAATCCTCTTTTGGATAAATAATTTCTAATGAAAAGTTGAATTTCTGCTCGCCTTTTTATATTTTGTTGTAGGCGATTACGTCTTAAATCTAAATAGCGATATTTTAAGCGTAAATTTTCATTAATCTCGATTCCCTCACCCAATAAATCAAATGGTGGAGTTTGAGACTGATTTAAAATTTCTAATTTATCAGCTGATATTTCGATTTCTCCGGTCGGCATTTTGTCATTTATCATATTTTCTGGTCTTTTATTTACAATCCCTTCAATTTTCACTACAAACCAATCACGAAGTTTTTGGGCATCTTTTAGGCTTTCGTTTTTCAAATAAAAAATAACTTGACAAACACCGGAAACATCCTTAATATCGCAAAAAATTATTTTTCCGTGGTCACGACGTGAAATAACCCAACCTAAAATTTCAACCCTTTCCCCGATTTTTTGGGGAGTATCTTTTATGTAAGTTCTTTGCATAATATTTTTATTCTATCATAAAATAAGCAAGCTGTAAATTGTTACTTGAGATCATAATAAACAAGAAATTGCGAAAGCTTTTTAATATTTATTTAAATTTAAATGGCAGTTGGTAATTCAATATGAAAAGTACTTCCTTTGCCAATACCTGGAGAAGTCGCATAAATTTTTCCTTTATGATCTTCGACAACTTTTTTAGCATAATAAAGTCCAAGCCCCGTTCCTTCAGTATAAAGTTGCGACACTCTAGAACCGCGAAAAAATTTTTCAAATAATTTTGATAATTCTTCAGTGCTAATTCCGATTCCTGTATCGGTAACATTAATTGTGATCAATGAATTAATCTGTTTAACTTCAATAATTACACTTCCCTGCTCTGTATATTTTATGGCATTGTCAATAATGTTATAAATAACTTCATACATTTTTTTATAATCGAACTTAATTTTTGATAGTGGCTTATCTGGCATATTTAAAACGAAATTCAGCTTTTTGCTTTCGGCTTTGGGTTTTAATTCTTCAAATATTTCTTTTACAAGGGGTTCTATATTGTTTATTGCAAAATGATATTCAACTTTACCTTTTTCGAGTCTAGAAATATCAAGCAATTCTTCTACCAAACCAATTAACCTTTCGGTAGTCACTGATAATTTCTCAATAAGTTTTTCTTGAATTTCTGTAAAAGGACCGAAATCACCTTCCCGCGCTTCCGATAAATAACCTTTTAAGATAGATAAAGGAGTTCTTAATTGATGCGAAGCAATAGACAAAAATTCACTTTTAAACTTATCAACCTGTTTTAATTGTTTGTTGGTAATTTCTAACTTTTTTACTAATTGTTCTATATTTTTACGAGTTGATATCTCTTTTAAAACACTTTTAATTAAAAGAAAACCGAATATTAAAATAAATATTGTTTGACCTAAAAACAATATAAACACAAAAATTGTTTTAGTTGTTAATAAATGAACAAGATTTATAATCAAAATAACAAAAATTAACAATTCAGTTGCAGCAACTTTTATATTAAATAATTGATAACGGATAATAGCGCCACCAATAAAAATAAATAATGGTAAGATAAATAATGGAGAATAAGGAACGAAAGCTGGATTATGAAAAAAAACTGTTTGTATAAAAAGAAAAAATAATAAAAAAGAATAAGTAGTAATTAAACCCAATCCAATAAGAAACCATTGTTTTTTTAGTAGACCGCTAGCTGAAAAATAATTTTTTATTATATGAATGAAGGAAAAAACAGAAACCCCTATTAATATAACACTAAAAACTGGCATAAAAAATCCTGGACGAGGCAAAATTTTACCATCAACTGTATCAATATCCTTAAATCCATAGGGGCTTAATATAATGCTACTAGCAATTAACATCAATAATAATATGAATATAATTTTTGACTTTGGTATAATGATTTTTTTTGATGGAAAATTATTTACAAAAAAAAATAACAGAAAAACCAATTGTGTTGCCAATAAAAGCACTATTCGAATCCAAAAAAGAACTTTTTCACCAACAACGTTAATTGAAATATAATTTACGATAGCCCATGCAATAGTGAAAATTGTGTGCACAAAAAAAAATCGATTAGTTGCGCTTTTATGATCGTGAAGGAAAACGAAAAATCCTAAAAAGGTTAAAATAAGTGAAACAATGAAAGTACTTAATAATTTTAAGTCAACATTTATTATCATTTTTTAAATAAAAAAATAATTATAAAAATTTTTATTTTATAATTTTTTGTTCTAATGGATGTCGAGGAGTAGTTTTATGGGTTAAGCCAGTTTTCCCAACTGCAAATAAAAATTGCGGAATCTGTTTCGTATTGATAATTTTTTGCAATTTTTGATATAGTTTTCCCATTTCAATTGATGCTACAAAAATTGATGTCTGCCAACCCCTTGCATTAAATTCCAACATGATTCTTTCAGCAACTCTTCCAACATTAAGCCAGATTAATGGATTGTTTTCATTGGCAGTTATAATTACTACCAAAGGCGCCGAATTTAAACTCATTTGATTAAGTTTTGACAAAAAAAAGCCTAAATTAAACCATTTTACTAAAGTAGGGAAAATAAATGAAAAAAGAAAAGGCATTTTTAATGCATAGCCAGGAATTCCATCTTTGCTTCTTGTCAAACTATTACGTAACCATCTAGCCATTTCTTTTCTGAAAGATTTTTTTGCATATGCTATTTTCAAGCCTTCAGCAGTAAGTTTTGCTATTTCAGAAATTTGAGTTTTGTTTGATATCCAATGAACAGTTATATTGTTAAACTGATATTCATTATTAATAATTGTAAAAATTTCATTTAAAATTTCTACCGGAACTTTGATCGGTTTAAATATCCCCCGAGCGTTTACTCTTTTTGGAATTATATTCAAAATTTTTTGATAATTATTATTTACTTCGCTACTTAAATTTTTAAAATATATTGTAGCCAAATGATTACTATCTGTTGTAGATTTCATTGAAATATAATCGAATACGCCAAAATATTTTGCCGCCACAATTATATTTTCTATGGCACAACCAATACTAATATGTAAATCTCTTTTTTTTGGATCTCCTTCTGGTAAAAGTAATTTAGGATCATAATAGACTTCACATCCTGATTCTATAATACGAAACAACCAAGGTTGAGTATTATGAGTAGAAGGAGCTAAAATTGCATAACGTAATAAAAATTTAGTTTTTTCTTTTGGAGAAGATAAGGTAAAAAAATCATCAGGATTGATATTTCTTATATTATTCATTTTTTATAAAATTAATTATAAATTTAATTTTTATTTTAAAAAAATTAAATATCTCAAATATTGTTTCAATTGTTTCCTTTTGTTATTTATTTTATCATTATTTCATCAAATTTCATTAAACTTCGTCCGCTTGGCAGATTTTCTCCTAAAGCAATTTTGCGGGCGATTAAAGCGGCAATTCCGGAACTAATAGCAACCGTACTCATTACTTGCGGCCTACCAACTAAAGTTTTTCCAATATTTAATACCGAATTTATAACCCTTTCAGTTAAGTTTTCTCTTCCAACCAAATCAATAGCGTATTTTTTCTTTTCTTTTTCGGTTATCTTATCACGCATTATGGCATTTAAAATATTTTCTTTCACTTTACCGTTAAAAAATTTTACATCTGGCTCAATATCGTATCTTTCAATGTCTATCAAAACATTATCTCCTAAATTCGTAAGCATAACAACTGGTATTTTATTTTTTTTAGCTAATTTCCTAATTAGAATTTTTAATTTAAAATCATCTATTACTTCGAAAATAAGTTTTGGCTTTGGATAATTTTCTATAAAATCTTGAAGATTTTTTTTATTTAAACCCTCAGGATAAGAATAAATTTTAATATATGGATCTATCTCCATAATTTGTTCTTTTATAATATCAATTTTATGTCTTCCGATATCTTTTAATGAAGCTTTTACCCTGTTTAAATTAGTGGTGCTTAAAGTATCAAAATCAGCTAACTTAATATTTTTACAAAATCCATTATAGATTAAAGTTGTAGCAATATTACCACCAACTGATAGGCCAGCAATAGCAACCGTAAAATTTCTTAACTTTTTTTGCTCTTTAGCTGTTATAATATTTTGATTTCTATTGGTTCTTAAAAGATAATTTTCTTGCTCTGAAAGAGTATGGATCAAAGTATTACTCCAAGGATAATAAATCCAATCGCCGCTAATTTTAACATTTCTTTTATTTTTGTATTTGGTGAATTTCTCAAAGTTTTTTTTGAAAATCGATTGAGGATTTTTTATTTCGAATAATTCTTTAAGTTGTTTTTGATAAATATCAATAACTTTGGGTTTAAAATAATCCTTTAATCTTTGAACGTCTTTAAAGTTATAATTACCCTCTTTAAAAATTTTAATGTTATTGCTTTTTCTGTTCATTTTTTTACCCATTTTTGTTTAATGCCTGGCCTGAAAAATTCGGGATGCTCGTAGGGCCAAAAAACCAATTTAGGCAAGGCTCGATTTTTTAAATGATTGAATAATTCACGATATTCCGAATTTTTCTCTCGTAAATTTTGAACTATTCTTTTTAATAAATGTTTTTTTTGTAGATATGGCAGTGATTGAATGTTTTTCTTTAATTCTATATTAATTTCTAAATATTGGTCTTGTTTTTGATTAAATTTAGTTAACATTGTAAATTTGCCGGTAAGATAATCGTTAAATGGACTTTTTATAAGTACCTCTCTGATTGTTTCAGGATAAACTTGTAAACCATAAAGCGTGGTGGAAAAATCATCACGTTCAAATACAAAAACAAAGGGAAATTCATTTAAAGTATGGGCAATGTCAGCTTTTTTGGCTTCAAGAAATATGTCGATGCCGTACCGATTTAATATTTCAATCATTTCGTCATAAGAATAAACACCTCCATGATCACCGACTTTATATCTGATCAAAGGGATTGCATTATTACCAGTTAATATAATATCGCCGTTTTCTGTCTCAAATCCAATGAATAAAGGATTATATTGAGCTAAAGTTGGAGTTTTATTAATCCTACCAAAAATATCATTAAATAAATTTTTATTTTTACTTGCTAAAGTTCTTATTAAAATACTTAATGGCGTTTCAAAAGCCATTGCACCTATATCAGCGGTCCCGTAAATATTCATTGTATCTAAATACCTATTTTTAATATTGGTTTTATTAATCAAATAATCACGAAATTCTTCAGTGAAGGCCTCTGCAGCAAAAATTAGTCTTAAATTTATTTTTTTAAAATCAATTCCTTCTTTTTGAGCCTCATCAATGACATCTTTGATAAATGGCGGATAACCTATAAGTATTACTTGTTTATAATATGGTGCTAAATTTTTTAAGGCTTTAAATATTTCTTGTTTATTAATACCTGGGGTAATGATCGATAAAGGAAAATTTAATCTATGGGCAACAATTTCGAACGCTTTGTAAGTTATAAGTCCGCCAATCCAAACACCCATCCCAAAACCAATAATAACTAATATCGGCTGATTTTTTTTGAAGTATTTATTGTTTCTTAAAAAATGTTCGATTATTATTGAATATTGCCAATCTAATTGATGCTGACGTGGAAAATAAAATGGCTCTCCAGTTGAACCTGATGTTGATGTAAAAACTAAAGGTTTATTTAGATGGCCATCCCAGCAGAGCTTATTTAAAGAGTTTTGTTTTAAATAATTATTTTTACTTATGCAAGGTATTTTTTTAAAATCACTCCATTTACGAATTGAAGAAGGATTAATTTTTTTGCTTTTAATAAACTTTTTATAAGCTGGTACATAAAGACTTGCTAAATGAAAAAGGCGAAGGGACAATTTTCTCTGTTCTAAAGACCAATAGTCAGATTTTTTTTTGTTAATCGAGTTTATTATTTTTTCTGTTTTGAAAGTGTTTTTAAAAAAAATCATTTCTTTTTTGTGCCTTTAAAATAGCTTTCAGCTATTTCATCGGCGATTTTATTGGTAGACTTATTATTTTGTTTGGAAAGATTAAGGATATTAATGACGGTTTTTTTTATCTGAAATATTTTATTTAATACCCTTTTTTTATTATATCCATCTTTTTCTAATTCAGCTACTACATTAATTAAACCACCTGCATTAGCTACGTAATCAGGAACATAAACAATTTTTTGCTTGAAAAACCAGTCGCCCACTTTTTGTTCAGCTAATTGATTGTTTGCCCCACCACAAATAATTT
>JBBIMT010000002.1:0-25854 GCA_037444265.1 bacterium | reverse complement strand
AAATTATTAAGTAGCACTTTTTTGTGAAGTCTTTTTTGTTTTTGAGCGCGTTTTTAAAATATCTTTCGCTCCTTCAATTTTTTCAGATGAAACTGAAGATGCTTTTGGGCTGATATCTTTTATTAAAATTTCAAAATATTGCTGTCGATGCCCTATCTTGCGACGATATCTTTTTTTTGGTTTATATTTAAAAGCAATTAATTTTTCGCCCTTAATTTTCTTTAAAATTTCACCCTTGACTAAAATATTGTCAAGATATGGCGTACCGATTTGGACTTCTTTATCATTATTAAAAAGCAAAATCTTATCAAATAAAATAATATCCCCTTCTTTTTTTGAAGGGATGATCTCAGTTTTTATTTTTTCTCCAATGGAAACTCTATATTGTTTACCTCCACTTTCAATTATGGCAAACATAGTAAATTATTTTAAACAAAAAGCGGCAAAAGTCAATGATAGATATTTACTCATTTAAATTGAAGAAAACGCCAAAGAACATATCAAAAAAATATAAAAAAGCGACAAAAAACTTTCCTGTCATTTATGCAATCGTCAAAATATAAAAAAATTTTATTTTTATATTTTTGACAATTTTTGTTGAAAAAATCAAATCAAAAACGATAAACTTTTAGTAATTCAGTAAATAACAAATACAACATTGCTTGTACCTTCATTTAAAATGTCGTTTATCTTGCGATAGTTTGAAAAAAATAGTTTTCGATAAATATTAAAATATCAAAAAGCTCAAGTAAGTCTTTTATTACAAAAATTACAACGAATCTCCTATCAGTTCATTTTTCAAAACAAAGCGTTTTTAACAGAATCATCAGCGAGTATATTTTTTTCTCTTGGTATATGAATTATTTCGATATTGGGAAATAAAGTTAATAAATTCCATACCTTAACAAAAAGAGGAATAATCTTTTCGCTTTCTACTTTATATTTTCTATTGAGTTGATTAACTAATAATCGCGAATCTGACCTGATCTCGACTTTCGTATTTTTGATTTTTTCTTTTCCTAAAATTTGTTTGATTTTATTTAAAGCGAAAATAAGCGCCTCATACTCAGCCTCATTGTTCGTTTTTTCTCCTTCGAGAGTTTTTGAATATTCCTTTAAAAGGAACTCCTTCCCATCTTTTTCTTTATAAATTAAAACTCCAATGGCGGCTTTCCCAGGATTATTAATTACCCCTCCGTCAGTATAAATTATATATTTTTCCATAATTTTTTATTCTTGACAAACAAAATATGCCTTAAAAACAAGATGTTCTTCTTCGTGTCCTAAAGGAATCATTTTTAAAATCATTCTTTTGCCGTTTTTACATTCAAAATAGGGAGGAAAATTGAAATCTTTAGACAGTTTAGCTGCATCTCGAGCAGCTGGATCAAAATCAATATAGTAAATATTTTTTGTGCCCAACAAAGCCATAACTCTTTCAACAACTTCATTTGGGGTTACTAAACTTCTGACAATAAAATCTCTTACTCCAAGTTCATGAGCTTTCCTTTTATCTTCTTCGCGACCAAGATGTGAAAACATAACTACTGGAATATTATCAGTGGCTACATTATTTTTAAGATTACGGATTAATTCGAATCCATCCATTCTTGGCATAATAATACCGGTGAAGATAATATCCGGTTTTTCTCTAATGGCAATATCAAGACCTTCCAGTCCATCACGAGCCACCAAAACAGAAAATCCCTGAGAAGCAAAAACCTCTCTGTAAAAACGCCTTGCTTCATCATCATCATCGACTATAAGAATTGTTTTTTGAATTTCATTCATGATGATTTAAATTTTCAGTTTCCAATTCTTTTAAAAATTTAGAAACCGAAAATTGTTTTTAATAATAATTTTTTTAAACTTGAAAAGTTTTTTGAGATTGAGTCAAAGCTTCTATTGCTGGAAGGCTCTTCCCAGCTAGAAAATGCAACATTGAAGAACCTCCCGTGGAAACATGATTGAAAATATTAAACAAATTTCTTTCAGCGATATAATTCACCGTGTCTCCTCCGCCCGCTACTTTAAAACTATTTGATTTAGCAATAGCTTTAAGAATATTTTCAGTACCTCTGTCAAATGGCTTCACTTCTACTTTCCCTAAAGGACCACTCCAAATTATAGTTTTAGCGTTTAAAATAATCTTTTTGAATAAATCTTGAGTTTCTGGCCCAATATCGAAAATAATTTCATCTTCTTCTGTTTTGCCTATTGGAGAAATACAAATATCGCATTTTTTTGGCTTGTCCATAGTAGTTAAAGCATCCACCGGTAAATGAATTTTAGTATCTGTTAAATTAATATCTTTTAAACTATCGAATGCTTCGAAATCAATTAAAGATTTGCCAATTGCGATACCTTGAGAATGTAAAATAGTGTTAGCAACAGCGCCACCAAGTAAAATATGATCTATTTTCGGTAATAAGTTTTTGATGACCGCACTTTTTTCTTTAACTTTTGCTCCTCCTATAATTAAAACGATTGGGCGTTCCCCTTGTTCTATTACTTTATTTAAAACCAAATATTCATTTTCAAATAAAAATCCAGCATAAGAAGGTAAAAAATTTTTTATAGCGAAGTTAGAAGAAACTGCTTTATAACTTTCAGAAAAAGCATCATCTACATAAACATCGCCTAAAGAAGCAAGGCTTTTAGCGAAATTTTCGTCGTTTTGTTCTTCATAAGGCAAAAATCGTAAATTTTCTAAGAACAAAACTTCCGCAGGTTGCATTTTATCGATCATTGCTTTAACAGTATCACCTATAATTTCAGGACAAAAGATGACTTTATAATCTAAAAATTTGCGCAAAAATCCAGCTACTCGTTCATTGCTTAAATAAGGAATTCTTTTGCCTCCTGGACGTCCAAAATGGTTCAATAAGATAACCTTTGCTCCCTGACTTAAAAGAAAATTTAAAGTTTTAAGGCCAGCTTCAATTCTAAATTTTGCCCCTTGATCTTCAATATCTCCATTGAGATCATAAGGCAAATCAAAGCCAACTCTTACTAAAACTTTTTTATTCTTAAAAAAAACACCTCTAATAGTTTTGCAAGGAAAATCAATCATTTTTTTTACTTTTAATAATTGATATAAATTCGCTCGGAACTAAAGAAGCAGCACCAGGCAAAAGACCATCAATAACTTTTTCATTCAAAAATAAAGGTCCATTGCTTGAATCAATACTACCGCCATATAATATTTTAACATATTTTTCAGTTAAATTGAAGTTTTTACTAATATAATTTTTAAAAAAACTAATCGCTTTTACTGCATGATTTAAAGGGACAGCTTTACCTTTTTTAAGGCCTTTACTAATGGCAAAGGTGGGTTCGTAAACAAATAAAATGTTTTTCAATTGATCGCTTAAAATTCCAAATAATTCTTTTTGTAGTTGATTTACAATAACATCAAAATTTTCTTCTTCTATAGACTGCGCTTTTAAATCACCGAAGATGTAAATTGGCGTAATATCAAAATTTAAACAAGCTTTTAATTTTTTATTGATTATTTCGGAAGACTCATTACCAAATCTTCTTTTTTCCGAATGACCAACTAATGAAAAATTAATACCAAAATCTTTAAGCATTAAAGGAGAAATTTGGCCAGTAAAAGTCCCTTTTTCTTTGTAAAAAACATCTTGAGAGCCTAACTTAATTTTAGAGGTAATTTTTTTTAATTCACAAAGCCAAACAATAGGAGGGCAAATTATTGTTTCCAGTTCATTTAAATTGATTTTTTCCAGTTCCTCAGTGATTTCTTTAAAAATAGAAATCGCCTCCTGAAATGTTGGAGGATTCATTTTCCAATTTCCAATGATATATTTCATTTTAAAAAATAAAATATTTTAAAAAGCAAATATTAATTATAAAATCCAAAAGATGCAATTTATATTTAGTATTTGACATATTAAGTGAAAATCAACTAATTGACATATTAAATGATATCATCATCCCCTGAAAGTCGCTTGACAAAACACAAAGCAAGTAACAAAGATTAAAAAATAGGGCGAGTAATATTTTAATATTTAATAAATTTTAACTTGAAAAAGTCAAAATGCCAAGTTTTATAAGGGACAACACAATAATACCAGCTATTAAGATGCCTCCGGAAATCAAAAAAAAAGCTTGTTTTTTAGGAATATTAAATAAAACAGCAGCCAAAGATCCGGACCACGCGCCTGTGAAAGGCAATGGAATAGCGACGAAAATCAAAAGACCTAATGCTTTATATTTATTAAAATAATATTGAAATTTATTCGTTATTTTAAAATCAAGACTTTCGAAAAATCTTCTAAAAAAAATTGATTTTCGTGTTAGAAATAATTTGATTTCAGTAAGGAAAAATAAAAGAAAAATTACCGGCATAATATTACCTAATACAGAAATTATAAAAACTAAAATCGGCTCCATATTAAATCCAAAAATACCAAGTGGAATTGCGGCACGCAATTCAAAAATTGGTGACGCGGCTGTCGCTAAAACAATTAGTATGTCTTTCATAAAAAATGAGTTTTATTTTTTATGACCTACTTTATTTAAAAAAATTTCTTTATTCATTTTAGCCGTTATGATAGATTAAAATTTGTAAATTTAATAAAAATTATTTATGATATATTTTTTAATTATATAACTTGAAAAAAATATATTCAAATTTTCTTGAATTTAAAAATTGTTGATTATTATAAAAAACAAGTAAAGTTTAAAAACAAAAAAGCCTAAAAAAAATTAGGCTTTTTATAAATTTTTAGAGTTTAAAATATTTTCTAACTTATTCAATATAAGTATTCAATAGGCGGGAACTACCTACTTTCGCTTCGCCGCTTGGCGAAACTATCATCGGCCACGAGGTATTTCACGGCTGAGTTCGGGATGGGATCAGGTGGGACAACCTCTGTATAGTTCCCATCTATTAAATACTTTAAAAAAATAAAAAATGAAACTGACAACTTCTAACAATTGGATATTGCTAGTATCGTATAAGCGAAATCGGTTTATTAGTATCGCTCGGCTGAATTCCTCACGGAACTTACACCTGCGACCTATCAACCCTGTAGTCTCCAGGGAACCTTAACGAAACCTAATCTTGAGGCAAGTTTCGCGCTTAGATGCTTTCAGCGCTTATCTTAACCGAACTTAGCTACCCAGCGATGCCCTTGGCAGGACAACTGGTACACCAGAGGTTCGTTCTCCTAGGTCCTCTCGTACTGTAGGAGAGCCCTCTCAAGTTTCTGCGCCTGCGGTAGATAAGGACCGACCTGTCTTGCGACGGTCTGAACCCAACTCGCGTACCTCTTTAACCGGCGAACAGCCGGACCCTTGGCAGCTGCTTCACCGCCAGGATGAGGTGGGCCGACATCGAGGTGCCGAACAGCGTCGTCGATGTGGACTCTTGGACGCTACTAGCCTGTTATCCCCGGGGTAACTTTTATCCGATGATCTCAGGGTCCGCCTATAGGATCCCTTCGGTTCACTAAGTCCTGCTTTCGCAGCTGCGCGGCTTGTAGGCCTTGCAGTCAAGCTGGCTTGTGCCTTTACACTATGCTTCGGGTTTCCATTCCGAAGTAGCCAACCTTAATGAACTCCTCCGTTACTTTTTAGGCAGTGTGTTAACCTAACTTATATTTCATCGAAGATATAATGTATGGTTCAATAAAATTTTTGAATTTTTTAGCATAATCTGAGTAAATATATATGCAGAATTTTCCGTATCGTTTACGAATCCTTATCAGAATACCAAACTTATCTTGAAATATTTTTTTCACGGCTATCAATTCTTTTTTACTATATCCGATGGTATCAATAATATAAGTTGGGTATCGAGTTGATTTTAAGGTGCCCCCCCTATCCATAAACCAGACAGCCATCGCTACAGGGTCTAACAATTTCTTTAATAATTTAGGTATAACTTTTTTACCAGTTCGAAAAAATTGATGCGCGTAAAATCTTAACGAACCTAGTGAATACGTCCTGAAATAATAACTCTGAAAACTTTTACCGCCAGATTGCTTGACCTCAATCTGAGGCTTTTGAGGCACCAAATTTTTAAGTTGCCAATAAATCCAATCAACATATTCTCTTTTCTGGATAGGATATTCAACCTTTAATCGATAGGTTCTACCTTTATCTTCCGATTCAAGAACTCCATTACCTAACATTAATCCAACAATGAGAGATCTTTGTCGTGGATTTAATCTTAAACTTTTTCCATCACTTTTGTTAATACTTGAATTCATAATTGAAGTTAGGTTGATAGATAAATCTGATAAATTTATCTATCATCTGCGTGTCGCCACGCAGGTCGGACTATATCATCATCCTTTACTCTAAATACTACAGAGTAAATCGGATGCTGTCGTATAGTCTCTGAGGATCCTTTAGTAATAAAGTTTCCTGCTGATTGTCTGCATCGGTTAGAGATTTTTACCTTTTGAGGTACTCTAACATTCGCAGATGTCTCAGCATATAGACAGTTTTTCAGTACTACTTTTCAGTAGTAAGTCCCCCCGCAATGACACGGAGTAATCATTGCTTTGAGGAAAACGCCCCATTCAAACTGTCTCCCTAACACTGTCCTTTAAGCGCTGCTAACGCTTTAAAGTTAGAATTTAACCCGTAGAAGATGGGTGTTTCATTGGCGGCTCCCCTGCCGCCGAAACGGCAGGTTCATAGCCTCCCCACTACGCTACGCATCTACGGCCTAAACTCAATATCAGGTAACAGTGAAGCTCCCGGGGTCTTTCCGTCTAGCCGCAGGTAATCGGTATCTTTACCGGTATTACAATTTCACCGGGCAGCTGGCTGAGACAGTCTTCCAGTGATTCCGCTATTCGTGCAGGCCGGAACTTACCCGGCAAGGGATTACGCTACCTTAGGACGGTTAGAGTTACCGCCGACGTTCACGAGGGCTTGAGCTTGACAGCCATCACGCTTGCGCGCAATGACCGCAAACTTTCACCTTCTCGTACTGGTCAAGCGTCACCCCCTATACATCCCCTTACGGGTTAAGCAGGGAGTTGTGTTTTTGATAAACAGTTCCCAGAAGTCTTTCGCTGCGGCCTTTACTTGCATAAACTGCCTTTTGCCAATATCAGGCAAACGCATATTTATGCTATAAAGGCAGGTCTTATCGCGAACTTACGACCGCTGAATTGCCTAGTTCCTTAGCCAGCTTTCACCCGTTCGCCTTAGCGCATTTCGCGCCTGCCTACCTGTGTCGGTTTTGCGGTACGGATTCTTTCAGATAGCATAGAGACTTTTCTTGGAAGAGCGCTTTTTTGGATTTCCCGCTTGACGCGAGATCTTTGGGTTTCTTGGATTTAGCTTTAAAGGATTTGCCTCAAAAGCATCCTTAAAACCCAACCTCGAATCCGATAACAAGGCCAAAATACTGCTCTCCGTCATCCCTTAGCATAACTGAAAGAAGGGGGCGAATGTTGACGCCCTATACATCGGATACCCCTTTCGGGTTTTCCTTAGATCCGCCTAACCCTTGGCTGATTTCCATTGCCAAGGAAACCTGAGGCTTTCGGCGGTCCGGCATTTCACCGGACTTGCGGTTACTCATCCCGACATTCTCACTTCTTTGCGCTCCACGATTGCTTCCGCTCTCGCTTCACCGCGCAAAGAACGCTTCCCTACCGCGCCACCAATAAAATGGTAGCACCCGCATTTTCGGTACCTGACTTAGCCCCTTTAATCTTCGGCGCATTTACTCTAAAACGGTGAGTTGTTACACACTCCTTAGATGATGGCTACTTCTAAGCCAACATTCCGTCTGTCTAAGAGTAAACACCACCTTTTACACTTAGTCAGGATTTAGGGACCTTAAATGGCGGTCTGGGCTGTTCCCCTTTTGACCAATGAAGCTTAGCCCTCATGGTCTGACTGGTTGGCTGTTTATTAATAGCATTCGAAGTTTGGTTAGTACTGGTAGGATTATTCATCCATCCAGTTCTATCCAGAGCTCTACCTCTATTAATGACCACCAACCGCTAGCCCTAAAGCTATTTCGGGAAGAACCAGCTATCACCAGGTTCGATTAGCTTTTCACTCCGAGCCACAACTCATCCCAGGAAATTGCACGATCCACGGGTTCGGGCCTCCTCTCGCATTTCTGCGAGATTCACCCTGGTCATGGCTAGATCACCTGGCTTCGGGTCTTATGAATACGACTTAACGCCCTTTCAGACTCGCTTTCGCTACGGCGTCATCCCTTTCAAAGGACTTAGCCTTGCCGTATCCATAAACTCGTCGGGTCGTTCTGCAAAAAGCACGCCATCACCACTACTGTCGATTAAACAGTAATGGCTCTGACTCCTTGTAAGTAGATGGTTTCAGGTTCTATTTCACCGCCCTCACCGGGCTACTTTTCACCTTTCCCTCACGGTACTTGTGCACTATCGGGGATTAAGGAGTATTTAGCCTTTGGAGATAGTCCTCCTATCTTCCTGCAAGCTTCTCTTGTTCTTGCAGTACTTTAGATAATACTAAAAAGTAATGTTTTGTTTTCGCATACGGGGCCTTTACCCTCTCTGGCCGCCCTTTCCAGGGTCGTTCTGCTAACAAAACATCGTCTTTTTTTTGCTTTTCCTTATCCGCCAATAGCGGATAAGGAAAAGGTATTATCCAAAACCCTTTTTTAAAATTGCTTACGCAATTTTAAAAAAGTTTAGGCTGTTCCCCTTTCGCTCGCCGCTACTTAGGGAATCACTGTTGTTTTCTTTTCCTCCGGCTACTGAGAGGTTTCACTTCGCCGGGTTCGCCGTCCCTCGCTTTAAGCTTGGGACTGTTTTGGCTTCACCAAAACGGGTTACCCCATTCGGAAATCCCCGGATCAAAGCCTGCTTGACGGCTCCCCGAGGCTTATCGCAGTCACGCCGCGTCCTTCATCGCCTCTTAATCCCAAGGCATCCCCCATCTACCCTTGAATAACCGCTTATACGACACTAAGGCAATATCCAATTGTTAAAAGCTGTTAGCTAACTTAAATTTTCGATTACCTTTTGGATTGAATAATTTTCATTTAGTTGTTAAAGTACGACAATCCCCGCAAAAAAAGAAATTAAAAATGCGCTTAAAAAGCGTTAACGATTTTTTTTGCGGTAAGTTTAATTATATTTAAATAAAATTTTATGTCAAGATATTTGAATATTTATTCAGCTGATTTCCGTATTAAAATTATTCTTTTTCTTTTAGTTTCTTATTTTCTTTTACTTTGATACTTCTTTTTATTTTTATTTTGCTTTACTTTTAATAAAATTAAGACCAAAAGTTTCAAAACCTATCATAAATTTATAAAAAATGGCCTTGAAAAGCCTAATATTTTTCTAACATTTCTTTTTTCAAAGCCCAACCAAGAGCAATTCTCACAATCACAATTAAAGCAAGTCTTGAGAGTTCATAAATATCTGATACGATTACAACTCTGATAATATCTGCAGCAATCAAAAATTCAAGACCAAACATCATCTGCAAAGCTAATCTCTGCCTAACTTTCGTTATATCAAAACCTTCAAAAAGCGCTCTCACTGGAATTAAAACCACAGCTGCAAAAACTATAAAAATACCAACAAAATCAATCAAATTAGCAATCAGTTTAATAAATTCACCAATAAAATTCTCTGACATGATAAATTTTATCAAGGTTTGATCTAGATAGTTTCGCTCTATAGTCTAATAAATAAATTTTTAAAAAAAGAAAAAAGGCATACGCTCGGACAGGACTCTTGACGGGGCTTTGCTGCCTCTCCGTCTCCATCCTTGATGACCAATTCTAAAAAAGAGATTAGTTTTCCGAGTGCGTTGTGGCTAATAGCCACATAAATTCAACCATTTAAAAATTAGGCTGAAACCGCATTTTTCCGTATGCCACAAAAAAAGAACAATTAATTTAATTTTGTATTTCCATTATATATCATAAATTTTTTTTTGTCAATAGTGCGTAGTTTAAAAAAATATTTTATACTAAAAAAGTTAGAATTTTTAAAATCCTAACTATTAATTTTATTATTATAAATATAATTTTAACCACTAATCAGTTTGGATGATTTTTAAATCTTAAAAATCACTAATTTATATTTAAAAATGCGTTTTGGGGTCCATATTTCAATTGCCGGCGGAATAGAAAATGCTCCCCAAAGAGCAAAAAATGTTGGCGCGGAAACTTTTCAGATTTTTTCTCGACCACCCCGCGGCGGCAAACCAAAGATTACAAACGATCAAGCAAAATCTTTCCGCGCTCAATGCAAAAAATATAATTTTTCTTCTCATTATATTCATGCACCTTATTATATCAATCTTGCATCAAAAAATAACAGAATTTATTTTGGTTCTATTGGCGCGATAGCGGAAGAACTAGAAATTGCTGATTTGTTGGGAACAAATTTCGTCATAACCCATATCGGAAGCGCAAGAGATATGAAAGAAACTGAAGCGATTTCAAGGGTGGTAAAAGCAGTTGAAAAAATCTCGCAAAAAATTTCTTTAGAAAAATTACTTTTCGAATTATCCGCTGGGCAAGGCGCCATTATTGGAAACACCTTCGAAGAATTGGCAAAAATAATAGAAGAAGCGCAAAAAAATCAATTAAAAATCGGCGGGGTATGTCTTGATACTTGTCATCTTTTAGCTTCAGGATACGAAATAAGAACAAAAGAAGGTATTAAAAAAACTTTAGATGATTTCGATAAAATTTTGGGCATCAATTTATTAAAAGTTATTCATTTAAACGATTCGGTTTTTGATTTGGGTTCCCACAAAGATAGACACGAACATATTGGAAAAGGAAAAATCGAAATTGAAGGTTTCAAAGCAATTTTAAGTGAACCACGATTGAAAAATTTCGATTTTATTTTAGAAACCCCGAAAGAGTCAGATCAAGATGATATTTACAATTTGACAATATTGAAAGAAATTAGAAGCCAAATAATGGATTGATAAAAACTTTAAATCTTTATTAAAAATGATTTTTTACCTTCTTTGTTTAATTTTATTTTTACTGCCAAGTTATCTTATACGCTTTAAAATTTTTAACTTAATACCAACAAATTTTTTGGAGATTTTGATAATTTTAGTGTTTATTATTTTATTATTCAATAAAGTTAAAAATCAATCACTGAAAAAGTGGATAAAAACAATAATTTTAAGTCTTTATAAAGAAAAAATTTTTTTCTTTGGCAGCATATTTATTTTTGCAGGAATTTTTTTTTCTTCAACTTTAGCACAAGATCAAACAGTGGCTTTTGGGATTTTCAAAGGCTGGTTTTTAATCCCCTTTATTTTCTTTTTGACTTTATATGATTATTTAAAAGATTTTCCGGAAAAAGAAAAAAATAAAAAAATAAAAGTTTTGTTAAATTCTCTAGCTCTATCAGGATTAATTTATTTAGTAGCCTTCGCTTTTACGCCAGTTTTTAAAAAGATATACAACATAAAGATTGATTTTATCACTTTTGATGATCGGTTAAAAATATTCTTTGATTCGCCAAATCAATTGGCAATGGCGCTTGCGCCTGTTCTTTTGGTTTTTTTTCACTTATTACAAGAAGAAAAAAATATAGTTAAAAAAATGGCTTATTTTAATTTAATATTTGTTTTTATTATTTTCTTTTTGCTTACAAAATCGCTTGGAGCAATCGTTGCGGTGTTTGGGGCTTTATTTTTTTATACAATCTTTTCTTTTCAAAATAACTTATTTTTGAAATTTTTTTCTTTAGTGGAAAGTAAAATGAATGCCTCTGCAAAATTGAATTCATATAAAAAATATCAATTTTATATTTTATCTTTTTGCCTCGTCATATCTATAATCGCTCCGCTTATTTTTACTTTTTTTTATCCCCAACCTTCATTACAAGATCGTTCTTCGTTTGCTTCACGCATAATGATTTGGCAAAGCACCAGAGCAATTTTAGCGGATAACTTAATCTTCGGCGTTGGACCCGGAAATTTCCAAAATCAATATTTAAATTACCAAAAAAAATTCCCCCCTTATTTAGAATGGGCTGTACCGCATCCTCATAATACTTTTTTGACTTTTTGGATTTCAGGAGGCATTTTGGCTTTAATTGGATTTTTGTTCTTAATGTTTTGGATAATTAAAAACATTTCGCCAACTTTCAACTCTTCATTTTCCATATCCAACTTTCAAAAAACTCCATACTTAGTACTTTATACTTTGTACTTTATAATTCACTCTTCGATTGATACTTTATATTTTAAAAATGATTTGAGCGTCTTATTTTGGTTCTCGGTGTCGCTAATAATGTTGCAAAAATTTGTAAATCAAAGTAGTATAGAATCAAAAGTTCTTAAACAAAACATCAAAAAATAAGGAGGGAACGATGAATACTCCAAAAGTCGTTATTGGTATCATAGGCGAACAATGGAGCGGCAAGGACACATTCGCTCACATTATTTTTCAATTGGCAAAATCAATGTCGAAAAAAGTTCAAGTAATAAAATTTTCCGCTATTTTAACAGAAACTCTTGATAAATGGGGCATTCCGTCAAATTTACGAAAAAACAGAAGAAAACTCTTTGATGCTTTAAGAGAAAATTTTAAGGAATATGGCAATCCTTTGGTTAATTTTGTAAAAAAGCAAATTATTGGTTCTTACGCCGATATAGTAGTTATCAACAGTTTAAAATGGCCTGATGATGTGGAAATGATACGACAGTTTAATCAAAGCATTATAGTGTATATCACAGCCGATTTCAAAAAAAGATTCCAACACTGCCAAGTAAGTAAGGGTCGTAATATCGAAAAAATAAATTACGAAGGAAAAGATTACGATGAATTTGTTTTGGAAGAAAATGATCCGGGCGAAATATTTATTACCCAGATAGGAAACGAAAATGCTGATGTTAAAATTTACAATAACGGCACAATAGAGGAATTCATCCAAGAAGTACAAAAATTCTACGACGAGAAAATCGCCCCGGTGATTTAACCGAGGCGATTTTTTATCTCCTCTTTTTTACAAGGTCGGGCCTTAATCTTCATTAACTAACCTTGGACCAGAAGGGATTTGAACCCTTGACCTCCCGCGTGCAAAGCGGGTGCTCTTCCGCTGAGCTACTGGCCCTTTTTTTGAAATTTATTCAATTGCCAGCTTTTATTCCTCCTATTATTTTTTTATAAAAGTTTAAACTTTTAAAAAATATTTATTTGAAAATAAATCAAACAAGTATAAAAAAATCAATAAATACCAAAATTTGAAAAATAGCAATTTGCGATCAATTTTTAAATATTTTAGTCAATAGACAATTACTCAATCAAAACCGCTGCCGCAAGAACAGTTGTCCAAAGGCCGAGTTTATTGCCTTGAGCGGACTGAGTAATGTTTGAGGTACGAATAATTTTGCCTGATGCTTTATAAAGCTGCTCCCTTTCGTCCCAAGCGGTGTTGGCATCAAACTCAATACCAAGAGTTAAAGCAAGCATTGAGGCGGCTAAATCTTCAGCATATTCCCCCGCTTTTTCATCAGTTTCTCCAAAAGGATGATGCTCAGATAAATAGCCATATTGATTAGGGTCAGCCGGGACAGCAGCGCCAATGGAAGCGGCAATAAGACGATTGGGCTCATTAGTTGCATTGCGACTCATTACGCAAAATAAAATTTGACCTGGCTTTAAAAGTTTTAATCCTTCCTCACGAGAAATTCTTTTGCATCCAGGAGGTAAAATACTGGAAACTGGAACAATATTATAAGCAGAGATTCCCGCATCTTTTAGCGCAAGTTCAAAAGAAGTTAAATATTCTTTATGAACCCCAACGCCTTTTGTAAAAAATATTTTTGTCGGAACCACGATAGTAAAATTTTAAAAATTATAACCAAAAATAAAAAATTCAAATTCCTTAATTTCGAAATTAAATTTTGCGTAAAATATTAATAATTAAATTAGCGACTTGTGGGCAGCGGAGGGATCGAACCTCCGACCTCCAAATTATCAGTTTGGCGTTCTACCACTGAACTAGCTGCCCTTTTAAAATATTTTACATTGTTTGTTTTTTAAAAAAACTTAAATCAAATCTTTAAATACAATAATCTATTTTTTACTTCAATATCATCGCCAAAAAATTATGATTGATTTTTTTCTTTTTTTGTCTTGTTTTTTCTTGTTTTATCTTGTTATAAAGAAGCGATCATTTCATCTTTCCAAAACAAAGCTTTAAAAAGTTCTTTTTCATTTTTAAATAACATAAAGTACATAAGATGATTTTAAAATAAAATGTTTAATTTTTCAACTTTCCTTACAATAAAAATATATATAGAGGTTATGTTTAAAGATGTCTTTTAGAGGCGATGAAACCCGGCTTTTTAAGGACTAAGAGAGGTCAAATCTCAAAAGTTTTAAATTAAAATTGTTAGGGCGAAACAATAATGAGAGGAGATTCTACAGAAGTATTTGATTGGATAATTTTACCACTGTTAAGGCCGCGGAATTGATAAAAGTTGATTTTAACTTTATATTTTTGAACTTGCGATACCGCTGGCGTATGTGTTTTAAAAATAATTTGGCTTGTTGCGCCTGAGGGAATAGTAAAGTTGGTGTTTCTAATCCAGGTAGTTCCTTCGCCATTGGGGCTGCCGGTAATTATCCCATTTAAACTTTGAAAAACGCCAACATTATTTCCATAAAGTCTTGGATCTTGAGCAATGATATTTAAAAGAGTTTGTCCTTGCGAGGCTAAAACTTCTAAATTAGCTGCAAAAGTTTTTGATCCATTTTGCAGTGGACCATTTTCGCCAACAATTGAGAAATTTAACTCTTCTAAAATAAAAGTCTCGCTTTGAGCGGAAATATTAAAGCGCGCAATAACGGTATTGGCTTTATTTTGGGCAATATTGCCTGATGGCGAATCCGGCGAAGCGCTAAATATCAAATTACTAACATTAAACCGCAACCAGGTTGATCCTGAATCATCATCGCCAAGAGGATATGTAAAACCGGGCGCTTGGTTGATAGGCACATAAGTATTACTTGATAATCCTTTTGCATAAATTTGAATATCGCTAGGAAGCGTAAAATTGATAGTGCGATAAGAAGCATCAGGATAAAGAAGCGTATCTACCACTAAAGTCAAATCGGCTTCTAGATTACGCGGAATTAAATAACCTCCTTCTGGACCTTTACGGTCTCCAGGAACATTATTTAACAAAAATTTAGCTTTGTTGGCTGATAATTTTTCTAAGCGCGCGATAGTTTGATTATTGCGATTATCAACAAGGCGTAAATTTTTAAAAATATTGTTAAAAGCATTGCCATCTTGACGAAATTCAATATACTGAAGCTCAACATCCTCGTATCCGGTTATTTCTTTTAATTTAAACCGAGCCACGCCTAAATCACCGAAGCCTTGATCAATTAAATAAGGGTTCTGGCGCGTTCCTGAAACTGTACCTAAAGATAAAGCTTCAAGTTTGGCTTGTCCGATACTTGTGGAAATTAATTGCAATCTCTTCCCTGTTAAAGGAAAGGGTCCATTTGGGTGAAATATTTCTCCATTTCCTTTTTGTAAAATAATGTCGTTTGCTTTTTCAATAAAAAAAGTTATGTCTGTATAATCAAGGGCGTATGAAAACGGGGAAGCGTCAATTTCAATAATTTCGCTTGATTTTGATTTTATGATAATAGGATCTTCAGTGATGTCAAAATTTATTGTATCTGAAATTGAAGCGGAAGGATTGGCTCGCGGATAGGAATTTTTGACGCGGATGTTAAAGGCTTTAAACATTCCAGTTTTTGCCAATCCTTGTGCTTTTAGTTTAAGAGATAAAAGTTTAATGTCTTCGGAAGAATTATTTTGGATTTGAAAGTAAAAAACAGGATTATTAGGGGCTCCGGAAATTAAAAAGGGATTTTGCGAAAATTCAGAAAGAGAAACATTTACATTTAAAGCACTTGGCGGAAAAACAGTTTGTTGATTTTTATCAAAAAAATTATTCAATGAGCAATTAATATTGGATAAAGAAACCGCCTCTTGTAATTCCGCTTGATTGATTACGAAAATACCTTCTTGGGAAAAATTCAAAACATTAAGACAAAAAGGATTTTCTATTAATCGTTTGGTGAAATAATTTTTCTTTGGTGAAATTTGTAATATGTAAAGCGTGTTTGAGTTTTGGAGTTTAACAACTGGGTTATCTTTAAAAAGATTGAGATCGCTTTCGGAAATTTTTTTTATTTTTTTCTTTTTTAAATGGGGATAGAAAGAAATAGTTTTTAAGTTAATTTCTCTTTTAAATTTTTCGTTGTTAGAAGTAATTTTTAAAACATAAAAAGCATTGCCATATTGGGCAACATCTCCATCTTGAAATAAAAAATTGGCAAATACAATATTTGCCTTAATAAAAAATAACAGCGAAAATATAAGGAAGAAGGCGCTTTTGAATTTAAATGAATGATAAGTCATAAAACTCCGAAAATTCAGATTTAAAATTTAATTTCTGAGATTTTCGAAGTTTTATTATACCATAAATTTAAAATTTTTTCAAGATAAGCGCGCAAGGAAAGATTTTGAAGTGTTAAGCGAAATGTCAAGCAAGGTGTCTAGGCCGTTAAGGTGTCGAGGTCACGATTCGTTACAAGCCTCATAAACGCCAAAAACAAGGCCCGACCTTGGTTGGGCGAGGTCGGACCTTGTACGTTGCAAAGCCTGACCTCGTTGCAACGAGGTCGGAGAGGTCGGGCCTCGGACGGGACCCTCGGAAACGGAAAAACGATTCGTTACAATTTATCAATCTGATTTTTTAAATTAGTCAAAGTATCGCGACGATCTTGACTTACTTCATAATCCCAAACATAATCTAAATTTTCTTTGGCTGATTTTTTATCTTTTTTAGCAAGCGCTTCTTGAATCTTTTTAATATAAACATCAGCCAACAAATTTGCGCCTTCAAGACGATACATCATTGATAAAATAGCCATTGCTTGTTTTTCGGCTTCTTTTAAATCATTTTTTTCAAAAGCAACTCGACCTATCTTTTCGTGACTGATAATTTTTAAATAACGGAACCGCCAGCCAAAAGGGACTTCATTATATACTATAGTTGAAATTCTCAAAGACTCCTCATAATTGCCAGAAGTAAAATATTTATCAGTGGCAAAAACATAAAGCGCGCTTTCAACTGCTACAAAAGGAGGCATTGATTCCCATTGGTTTTTGTAAATTTCTTTTAAAATTTTAGCGAAGTTTTCGTAATCTTCTTTTTTTGCAGCTTCCAGCAGTTTTTCATAAGTCACTTTTTGCTCCTTGGTTAATTTCGCCAAATCTTCATCTTTAACATTTAACTTCAATTCGATACTAGAAGTTTCTTTGATTGTATTATCTATTTTTGAATTATCTTCTATCTTTGTGCTTGGCGCTTGGGTTTTTGGACTGGCTATAAAAGTTATGATTATTGCAGCGATAACAAATATAATGATTAATAAAAATGAAAAAATTTTGGTGTTTTTCATATATTTTTTATTTTAACAACATTTTTTGTAAAATCAACTGACGACTGTCGCGGTTCGGCTTTGATGAATGTCGAGGTCCGACCTCGAAAGAGTGCGAGGCCCGACCTCGGAGTCCGAGGTCGGGCCTCCGGGGACCTCGAAATTAAAAGAGCCTCGTAAGGGTACGAGGCTCTTTTGGATTTTTGATGCGACTGTATGCGACTATATTACTACCGTTAACATCAGATATCACCGCTTGCATTTACAGCAGAATCAGCCTGTGTATTATTATTCAGATCTTTAATAGTGGTAGTCAAACCAGTAACATCACCGAATACTTCATTGCCAGATAACGCGCCAGTGCCAGAATCAAGAGTGGTTAAAGTAATCGTTAGAACCGATCTAGCAAAACCAAGAGAAGTGTCCGTTGTAAGAACTAAGCTAGTCGTATAAGTACTTGCGGTTGAAGTCCCACTGTCAACATCAGTAGTAGCTATATTAGTAATAGTCACTACACCAGCATTATCCATTGACACATCACCGGTTGCACCTGCGCTAGGAATTACAGGAGAACCATCCGGAACAATATTAGGATGAATTGAAACAGGATCAATTAGTTCAGTCCAAGTTATAGTGATAGTATCATTAGCGTTCAGTACATTGTTAGCGGTACCGCCAAACACAAGGGAAGCAATTGTCGGAGATGTGCCATCAGTTGTTCCTGAAGCTGCTTGAGTTGTTAGGGTGCCTCCTTGGACAGAGCTTGTGCCTTGATTTACCCAAGCGATAGTAGTAGTACCATCTGACCAAGCTACATCATTGCTTGCACTATTAGAAGTTCCGAGATTAGCGATGCTAAAGACTACGCTACCGGCGGCAGAGAAGCCAACATCAGCGCGAGCGATGTAAGTTCTTGAAGTATTTTCAACAATTTCATTTGCGCCACCATTTGAATTCAGAATACAGCGCCACTTGGTTTGCGATAAGCCAGCACAGAGAGTTTGATAAGCTGAATTATTATCAAATTCAGCAGGGAAGAGTTTAAGATTGGCAACTGTAGCGGCGCTCTTTGAGCTTGTAATATCTATCCGAGTAATAGATACTTTATTTTCAGCCGGATCAGCGCTATTGTTGGCAGCCTGTGCGACGAATTTAAAGACTACTTTATTTACTTCGCCAGTAGTTGAGCCAGATGGGGAATCGCCAGCTAATGCCAAAGTAAGTTTCGTATTTAATACAGTCATTACATTGCCAACAATACCAGCGTTTATAGTCATTGTCGCTGTGCTTAAGCGATAAATGTTTCTTCCGCTTGTGTAAGCTGATTGAGCAGTAGTGCCAAAAGCTCCTCTTTTAACTTCTAAAGTTGTACCACCATCGGATAAAACAACCATTAATTCTTCAGAGCCTGAATCCCAAGTTGAATCATTATTTTCATCAATAAAGATGACATCACCAGGTAAGAAAGTATTAGTGTTAGTCACTGTTAAAGATGTAGTGGTTGAGGAGGTTACATTTGCGTTAAGATTATCGTTAGAATCAACATAGGTAGCAGAATTATTTGCCTGAACAATAATACCAGTTGAGTTAGTAAGATCTGAACCATTTCCGCCAGCTGATAAGACATTGGTGCCTTCAGCTTGCAAATCAGCTAAGAAGAATTGAGGAGTAAGGCCGGAAACTGAACCTTGAGAAGAGCTAACATAAGTTGGCTTAAAGAGGAGATATGATACTCCATCTTTGGTAACTTTTACTCTGTCGTTGCCGCTTAAGTTAAAGGTGACAAAGCCAGGATTTGAACCATTTGCGTTCCAAGTTTGAGTTGTGCCAACTTTAACAAAAGAGCCAGATCCTTGAGCAGCATACATATCCATTGAAGCGATAGCAACATCATCGCCATCGGCATCAACATAAACAGTAACGCTTTTCACATATAAATCTTCATACTGAGCTTGGAGCTTAACTTTCAGCACTCCTTCTGATTGTTCAGTGCCAGCTACTACCTGAGCGGAAACTGGAGTAGTACTGTCACGAGAAACAGTTAAGTTGCCGGAAACTACTGCAGCAATTTGTTGACCACTGAGAGGAGTATTATTATTGGTATTTACCGCGGTGTTGGAGCTAACGGTTGTGCCAGATACCAAAACTGCTGAGGTAACATTGCCACCAATTGCGCCAGCAGCAATATCGCCATAGACCTCTACTGTCATATTAGCGTTTTTGGCAAGAGTCTCAGAAACTGAAAAGGTGTTATTTGTGCCACTGACAGTAGATTTGATTGAAGTGGTTTTAGTACCATATTTCAGATAGACATTATTAAGATGGCTTACCGCAAAAGGCCCGCCGAAGGTAAAATCAACTCTAAAGGTATTAATTCTGACATCATCGTTATTACCAGCGCTTAAATTAAACTTGCCAAGCAGAACGTTTTGTTTTGGCACAACTAATGTTTGATTACCATAAGACTGATCTTTAGTTAAAGCAAGATTGCCTACAGCGATTGTTAGGGTGTTGCCGGAAATATTGGAGGCAGGAACATTAATTGGCGTTAAGGAGACTTGCGGTACACCGTTGCTGGAACCTGCAAGTAAGGCAACAGTGAAGTTTACACCACTGACTAATTCATTACCGCCAGTAGTGTTAACATCGTAAATGTCGCCTCGGATTTCAACAGTAGCGGTTTGACCCGGCTCAGCCATAAAGTTGGTCGTAAATGAGTATCCAGAAGATAATCCGTTTGAAGCCGCAACATTAGCAGTGCTTCCGTATTGAGAGCCATTTATCATTATCCGGACATTGCGGAATGATATTTGGTTATCGGTACCGCTTGTATCAACACCAACAGTTAAGGTTTCAATCTTTACCTTTTCTCCATAAGCGGTTAAGGTGTATTTTGCCAAAAGCGCATCAGAGGCGTTTTCAACAATATTGCCGCTTGGAGAATCAGAAGCTTTAGCAACTACCACATTTCCAGCATTGACAGTGAAGGCTGTTGGATTAGCTGGAAAAGTGCCAGTAGGTTTAACGCCAACGTTATATTGGGAATCAGTAATGCTTAAATCATAACTTCCTCTTAAGGACATTTGAACTGTGCGAGAGGAGCCACCAATAACATCAGCCACTACTTTAATATTGCGGGAACCAGTGGTTAAAGTCTTGGATACATTAAAGGTAACATAACCGTTAGCATCTAATTTTTCAACTGAACCGACTTCGGTTCCGTCAACGAGTAATTTAAAGTTCTTGACATCAGCGGCGTTGATTGAACCGATTTGTCTTAATGCTAATCTATTTAAGACAACATCTCTGGTACCAACAGTAAAGTTGCTTTCCCAAACAAGGATATCAGTTCCCGGATCAGTGTTGCCTGAAGCAGTAGGCGCGCCTACATTGACAGAAGCCAGGGTGGCACTTGCCAGTGAATGAAGATTGCCAGATAAAGGCAAGCCACTTACTTCACCAGATGAAAGAGTGACTGAAGTAAGCTGCACTCCTACTGTTTCGCCTGAAGTGCCAGCCAAATCAGCGTAAACGCCAACTACTTTTTCTCCATCAACAGAGAAAATGCCAGCGCTATTGCTAAAGTTAATGGTGCTTTGAGCGACAGAAGCAGCATCAGTTAATCTTCCTACATTATCAAACAAAAATACATTTGATAAGGTTGTATCAGAAGATACTCCGATGCGTTTTAAAGTTAAGGCAGTGACGGTTCCTTTTCCAGTGAATTTAAATTCAGCTAATTTTGCTACTCCTTGGTTCACTACTAACACTGACGCAGGAGGATTAGTAGAGGCTAAAGAAACTGTTAAACCGGTTTGGGTTTGCTGCTGCTGCTGTTGTTGTTGTTGTTGAGCTTGACCTTCAATGACACCTGGAGTTAACGAAGCAAAAGCTTTTACTTCTTCGGCAGTAGTTAAATCAGCGCCCAATTGATAAGATTTAAAATCAGTTTCATTGATCTGGTAAACATAATCCCAGGCGCTATACTTTGTTCCTGCGTTAACGAAAGCTTCAGCATTAGTAATTAATCTTACAACTCCATCATCGCCAAGAAGATTTGGTTGAAGAGCGTAAATTGCTGGTTTACCGGTAACTTGAACGAAAATAGAAGTTGTCAAAGAATCACGAACTTCAGGAGTAACTTCCTTGATGCTTGCCCAGGTAAAGTGTTTATAGGAATTAAACACTGAGGGGCTTAAAATCAGTCTCTTGAACATCGTGCCGTTTGGATTCTTTTTGAAGAACCAAACATTTACGTCTCCAGTTGCTCTTATTAGATCTCCATCTTGAAGTTGATCAACATTAGAAATTGCTGCCGCCTCAACTCCTTGAAGTGGAGTAAGAGCCACTATTCCGGAGAGCCACACGATTGTTGTTATTGACAACGAGACTGAAAGTATTCGTTCGTAAATACTTTTTAGTCTTTTAGTACTCATATTAATATTATTTATTATTTGATTTTTCAGCAATTGCTTGCCGAAAAATCAATTTATCTTATATTTTAATATTTATACCTATATATAGGTATAAATAGGCGAGCAGGGTCTTTCTTGTGTGATAAATATGATAAAAATAAAATTTCGCCACACAAGGTCGACCTGACCCGAATTATTTCTAATTAAATTTCCCACCTATATATAGGGAACTATCAATAAAATATATTTTTAATTTTTATTTTTTTATTGATAATAAAAAATTGCGATTTGAACTAATTTTATCTATCTTTAATATTTTATTTACTATTTTTAAAATCATCAATCTTTTGCAAATCTCCAACTTTCTCAAATCTTAATGAAGATTTTTAATTTAAAATGTTCTGTTTTTCCCGGATATTGAATTGTTAAAGTTCAATTTTGAGCAAATATAATTGCTCAAAGAGAAACTTCATTTCTTAAATTTAAAATGAAATCTCTCTTTGATTAATTATACACAATTTAAAAAAACAATGCAAGTATTAAAAATATATTTAATTAAATTTTTAAAATTGCTTTAAAATTTTCCGAAAAAATTAAAGGAATATTCTTTAAAATAAGATGAAACAGTCAATTTCTTAAAAATTTTGCTCCCATTGTACTGATAAAATAGTTACTTTCCATTTTACGCTAAAGTGTTAGAAAAATCAAGTATTTTTTCAATATAAGTTATTCACAGGAAAAAATTCGCCAGTTGGTTTAATGCCATAAATAATCTACTATAACCTTAATAACTTATAAAATACCAAATTTAAGCGCTTTTAATGAAATAAATTGTGAAATAAACTTTTAAAAACAGTTTTAAAATTACTTAATTTCTTAAAAAGATTTTTTTGTCTCCATCACATAATCATTTTTTCAATCGCTCCTTTTGGGCAATAAAAATATTAGCTTCAAGCAAAGAATCAAATGTACCAACATCAAACCATTTACCTTTGGCGATAGCATAAGACATCGTCCCTTCACTAACATAAAAATTATTCAAATCTGTTACTTCATACTCCCCTCTTGCTGATGGCTTTATTTTTTTAATAATCTCGAAAACTCTTTCATCATAAAGATAAAAACCAGTGGCGATATAGTTTGATTTTGGTCGCGATGGCTTTTCGTCAATATGAACGATTTTTTTTCCTTTAAGTTCAGGGACTCCCATTGATTTTAAAACTTCTTTGTTTTTTTCCCTTTTTAAAATCAGCAGAGCGCCTTTTTCTTTATTTTTAAACTCTTCGACTACTGATTTAAAATTTTCTTCGAAAATATTATCGCCTAAAATCATTGCCACTTTTTCGCCTCTCAAAAATGGCTCACAAGCTGAAAGCCCATGAGCGATTCCTTTTGGTTTATCTTGCACGGCGTAATTTAATTTTACATTTAATTCTGAACCATCTCCTAAAATATCAATAAATGAACCCAAAAAATGTCGATGCGAAACTATCAAAATTTCTTTAATTCCTGAATCTCGCAAAGTAATAATCGGATAATAAATTACTGGCTTATTATATATAGGAAGAAGAGATTTGTTCGTTACATAAGTTAATGGTCTAAGTCTTGTGCCTTCACCTCCGGCAAGAATGACGCCCTTCATAAAAATATGACTTCAAATTATAAATTATTATTTTTTCAAGATCTGATCTCCTTTGGAAGTCAGGCCTTGGAACTTGAACAAGAACCTTGGACTTAAATAAAAATTTCATTTTTTTCTTATATTTTATATTTTAAATGTTTTAAAAAATAAGTCAAATTTTTTAAAATTTTTTAAGTTTTGACCTCCTAAAGGAGGTCAAAACTTAAAAACTTGAGGGATTAAGCCTTGAGGTTTAAAGTTTTATATTTTTATTTTAAATGGCGCAAGCATTTTAGCAGAATTTGGAATATCGGCAATTTCTATTTTTTGATAATCTCTTGGGTCATAATTTTTAGAATGCACCGCCACTATTTTTACAGGCTCATCAGAAAGCGAAAAATAAATATGGTAAACTCCAGGAGGGACTACAATTTGAGCCATTACTTCAGGAAGAAAATATTTATAAGTTGTTTGTTGTAAGGTTTCTTTGGTTAAATATTTCTTAGTAAGATTTTTTTCTCCCACAAGAACAATGACTAAATTACTCAAATCATCAGAGATGTTAAGATTTTGAAGGGCTGATGTTTGAGTATTTTTGTATTTTGAGGTTTGAGCAAAAAAAGGTTTTGATATTTTATGATTGCGAAAATCATAAAACAACCACAGCGCAAGCCCTGAAACGCAATAAAAATTCTCATAACTATCAGCAAATTTATGAAAATGACCTCCACGAGCAATATGCTTTGAGGTGGCGGTAGATAAATATAAATTTTTAAAACCGCCCTTACAGAATTCGTTTTCTAGTCCCCCAGGCATAAGTTCGGCAAGATAACCTCTTTCATCAACGATAACTTTATTTAATTTTATTAATAAACCTTCTATGCTTGTCTGAATAATTGAAGTTTGCTCCACTTTAAATAAAAATTAAAAATTATCCAGCCAAAAGCTAAATATTTTTTCAAGCCACAAAAAATATAAAAAAAATCAAAAAAAGAATTTTTAATAAAAAATCAGCGAATATTTTTTAAAAGATTTTAAATCTTAATATGCGGATTGAATTTACCAATCTTTTTTTCCAATTTTTTTACCCATTCAATATTATCTTTATACCAATTAATAGTTTCAATTAGCGCTTTTTCAAAATCATTATGACGCGGTTTCCAATTTAAATCTTTTTCTATTGCGGTTGTATCAAGCGCATACCGACGATCATGGCCTGGCCTATCTTCAACAAAAGTAATTAAACTTTCAGGTTTGCCTAAAATCTTTAAAATAATTTTAGCAATGTCAATATTATGCTGATGATTTTGAGAAGCAATATTATACCATTTCCCAGGCTCTGCTTTCTCTATTAAAACCATCAAGGCTTCACAATGATCTAAAACATAAATCCAATCTCTAACATTTAATCCATCTCCATAAAGAGGTAAGGGCTGATCATTTAAAGCGCGAAAAGTAAAAAAAGGGATTAATTTTTCGGGAAATTGGTAAGGGCCGTAGTTGTTAGTGCAATGGGTAACGACAACTGGCGTTTTAAAACTTTCAAAGTAGGCACGGCACATTAAATCGCCACCGGCCTTTGCCGCAGCATAAGGAGAATTTGGCCTAAAAGGATCATCTTCTTTAAAGCGATAAGTATCATCAATTTCAGTTTCACCATAAACTTCATCGGTAGAAACATGAATGAATTTTTTTATTTTGAATTTTCGGACCGTATCTAAAATTACATTAACTCCCACTACATCAGTCATCACAAAGGGCATAGTGTCTCCGTGCACTGAATGATCATTATGAGTTTCACCGGCAAAATTGATAATAACATCAGGTTCAAATTTTTGGACTTGGTCTTGGAAAGTTAATTTATCGGCAATATCTCCCTGAAAAAAGGAATAACGCGAATCATTTTCAATATCGCGCAAATTATCCAAATTACCGGCATAAGTTAATTTGTCGTAATTTAAAATTTTTACATCCGGATAGTTTTGAATAAGGAAATGAATGAAATTTGAGCCAATAAAGCCAGCTCCGCCACAAACGATGATTTTCATAAAAACTTTTATTAAAAATAAATTAAGTTAATGTAGATTTTAGATGATTTTTGATATATTTAAAAAAGACACATTTATTTTACGATGAAACTTTAAAAATTCAAGTTTATTATATAAACAAAACCTATTTTAAAAGTCAAAAAAATTTTTTTATAAAATCACCAGCGATCCGTTTTGAAAATCGACTTTTAAAGACGAACCTTCTTTTATTTCACCGGAAATATAAAGTCTGGAGATGGTGTTTAAAATTGTTTTTTCAATGGCTCTTTTAAGTGGTCTTGCGCCATAATGCAAATCAAATCCTATCTGGGTTAAATATTCTTA
>JBBIMT010000001.1:0-50873 GCA_037444265.1 bacterium | reverse complement strand
TCCAATGATTGGTTGGCGAGGAGCGTCGCGATATTACGATGAGAAATTTAAAGATGCTTTTGGGCTTGAGTGTAAGGCTTTAAAAAAAGTGCGCAACGAGTTCGGGCTTAAAAATGTTATACCAATGATTCCATTTTGTCGAACAATCGAAGAAGTTAAAGAAACATTAAAAATTATGGCGCAAAATGGACTTGTTACTAATTTTATAAAAAACAACAATGAAGATTATCAAAACGAAGAGCCTGTTCCTGTTTATTTAATGTGCGAAATTCCTTCTAATGTTTTACTTGCTGATCAGTTTTTGGATCTTTGTGATGGTATGAGTATTGGTTCAAACGATTTGACCCAGTTAACTTTAGGACTTGATCGAGATGCGGGTATTTTAGCTCATATTGGAAACGAAAATAATGAGGCAGTTAAAATCCTTATCAAAAATATTATTAATAAATGTCGCGAAAGAGGGAAATATATTGGTATTTGCGGACAAGGACCATCAGATCTTGAAGGATTTGCTGAATTTTTAGTTAAAGAGGGAATTGAGAGTATTTCATTAAACCCTGACACGGTTATCCCAACGCTTTTCAAAATAGCCAAAGCAGAAACAGAACAACAGATAAGTTAAATAAGTTTTTTATAGATATTATTTATTAAAATTTTAACTTCAGTTTCTTCAAGAAACTTAAAATATAAAAAAGCCCCCTTTTTAAAAAAAGGGGGCTTTTTTGATGTTTCTATCTTTAAAGTTATTCAGTTACTTTTAAAATTCCCCATTGCCCTAATTCTCTATGTCCTGGTTGAGCACAGTAATACACAAATTCGCCAACTTTATCGGCAATAAATTCTACAGTGGTTATTTGGCCAGTTGGAGTATCTTTATAGATATTAAACTCATCTATTTTAAAATCATGTCTACCGCTTTTCACATTGATATTTATTTTAACTTTATCTCCTTTTTTCACAACAATTTCTTTAAGTGAAAATTGCGGTTTCCATTTACCATCTACGTCTTTTTCAGACCAAGAATCTATTGTAAATTCTTTGATTTGCTGATTGGGATTTTGGTTATTTGATTCTTGAGTTAAAGGAGGTCCAGGTAATTTTTGCATCTGATTTTTTTCAGGCGCTGGTTTTTTTAATAATAATAAAGCCGCTAAAATAAAAATAACAATAACTACCGCTATGATAATATTATTTTTTTTCATTTTTTTTAAAAAAAGTTAATTTTTATTTATCATTTTTTCGACCTTTAAATTTTTAAATTTTAATCTAAAACTGACAAAATGTAAATATTGATTCTTGATTTTTTTTTGTGTAAATTTATAACACCTTGTTCATTAAAAGGAGGAAAAAATGACAAATTTCGATAGACGGAAGAAAGAGTTGGCGTTTAAACTTTTTGATGTCGGCGCAGTAAGGTTTAAGTTGAAATTTTATAAAGCAGAGCCAGAGAAGCTATCATCGTTATTTTACTTCGATTGGCGTTTAAAGACTCACTTTAAAGGCGAGCTTTTTGAACCTCAGCTTATTAAACAAATCGGCGAATTACTTTTTGACTTTTCTTGTAAGTTAAATTTGCGATTTAATCAGATTGTTGGTATTTCTGAAGTTGGAGAAAGTATAGCTGAAGCATTTTCGCTTGCGCCGCGTTTTGGCCACTATTGCTCTTTGATAAAGTTTTGGAAAGAGAAAAATAAAAAAAAGCAAAAGATAATGGCAATATCGCAAGGCATTTGGAAACCAAATGAAACAATTTTATTGATTGACGATGTTGTTAATGAAGCCACTTCAAAGCTTGAAGCGATAAAAGTTTTACAAGAAAATGATCTAAAGGTCTACGATATTTTAGTTGTTATCGATGATGAAAAAGGAGGCAAGGAGGTTTTGGAAGAAAAGGGATATAATGTATATACGCTTTTTCAAGCGAGTGAGCTTTTCAATTTTTTTTGTCAATCAAGCAAGTCCGTTTTAAGCTAAACTAATTTTTTTAGTTTAAGTAATAAATATCGTCTAAATAAAAAGCATCCAAGCTTATAGCTCGGATGCTTTTTTTAATTTTCTAAGAGTGTTCAAATGTTAGTTCACCAATCTCTGTTTTAATCAATTTTGTTTATTTGCTGTAATTATATATTTTTTTTAAATCTATTTTAAAAAAAATTTAAATCTGAGAAACTTGGTTATCCGCACGATTGAAAAGAAGTCAAACAAAAATTTTTTTTTAAAAATCAACGAGCGCCAAATAAAAATATTAAAAAAATTTCTCTAAAAGGCAGGCTATTGTTGTTTTGCAGTAACTGGTGGGATAGGGCAGAGTAAACCTTTCATTTTTCCGAAAGTCAAATCTTGGTGCCCGGGGAGGGACTCGAACCCTCAAGCCATCGAGATGGCACAAGATTTTAAGTCTTGCGCGTATGCCAATTCCGCCACCCGGGCTGTTTTATGATATAAAAATATAACAAATTTTTAAAAAAAACTCAAATCTTCAATAAAATTACAAAGGCTTAATTTTTTATCTCCTTATTTTGTCAGTTTTTATATTGATAGTCTTATCAGCAATTTTTTTAATAGTAATATATAATTAAAAAAATGCAATTCAATTTAAATTTTTGATCAAAATGAATCAGTCTAAAATCATTAAAAATCTTTTAAGGCCTTATTTTTAATTTTTTAAACTAAAACAAAATGAAAAAAAACTTTCTACATTTATTTTGTTTAATCTGATAAATTTTGTGCGTTAATTATTTAAAAACTCATTAGTTTATTTTTTCATTATCAACTAAAAAGCCATTTATTCTTTAAAATTTTTTTTAAAAGTATTTGTTAAAAAACTAGTATCAATATAAAAAATCGTTTTGGCGCTATTTAAATTAAATATCTACTTGAGATTATGAATGCGAGAAAGTTTTATGTATTTAGGCCACGGTGGGAATCGAACCCACGAATAAGGGTTTTGCAGACCCCTGCCTTACCACTTGGCTACGTGGCCAAAAGTTGACATATTATAAAAAATTAAAAATATTTTAAATTATATTTTAGAGTTGTTAAAAATGTTCGATAGATTTTTTGATTTTTGATAGAATATTCGATTAAAATATAATACGAAAATAATTTCAAATCATTCAATAATAAATCAATCATTGATTTTTTTTGGACCAACAATTGCCTCAAACTCTTCACGCTCTATTGATTCTTTCTGGATTAAAACAGCAGTAAGTTTTTCTAAAGTATCTCTATTTGAAGTTAAAAGATCAATGGCTTTTTTTAAAGAGTTTTTCAATAATAGTTCCACTTCTTTATCAATTCTGGCGGCAATTTCTTCTGAATAGGTACGATGAGTGGTAATTTCGCGCCCTAATAATATTAATTCATCGCGATCTCCCAAAACGACAGGCCCTAAATTTTCACTCATTCCATAGCGCATTACTATATCTTTAGCAATTTTTGTAGCGCGCTCTAAGTCATTTGAAGCTCCTGTTGTTACTTCATTAAAAATGATTTTTTCTGCAGCGTATCCGCCAAGCAAAGTTGTCAGTTCATCTAAAAATTGAGAATAACTGAAAAAATGTCTATCTTCAGAAGGCAGTTTTAAGGTGTAACCAGCAGCCATTCCGCGACTGATAATCGAAATTTTTCTAACGGGATCAGTGTTAGGGAGTAAATGAGCTGTCAAGGCATGTCCTGCTTCATGATATGCGGCAATACGTTTTTCTTTTTCAGTTAAAATTCGACTTTTTCTTTCGAGTCCTAATAAAACTTTTTCCATAGAACGCATCAAGTCTTCTTGAGTAATTTTTTTTCGCCCTTCACGAGCAGCTAAAATCGCGCTTTCATTTAAAAGATTTTCTAAATCGGCTCCGGAAAATCCTGGCGTTCTTTCAGCTATTTCCCGCAGATTAACATTCTTATCTAGTGGTTTATTTTTTGAATGTAATAATAATATTTCTTCTCGCGCGTTAATATCAGGATTATCTAAAACTACCCGTCTATCGAAACGACCAGGTCTTAATAAAGCAGGATCTAAAACATCTGGTCTATTGGTGGCGGACATTACAATTAAATTTGTGTCTTTCTCAAACCCGTCCATTTCTACTAAAATTTGATTTAATGTTTGTTCTCTTTCATCATGACCACCTCCAAGGCCAGCGCCTCTATGTCTACCGACTGCATCTATTTCATCAATAAAAATGATTGCCGGTGCTGCTTTTTTGGCTTTATTGAAAAGATCCCGTACTCTTGCTGCTCCAACCCCAACGAACATTTCTACGAACTCTGAACCAGAAATATGGAAAAATGGAACATTAGCTTCTCCTGCTACAGCGCGAGCAAGTAATGTTTTTCCAGAACCTGGCGGACCCATTAACAAAACTCCTCGAGGAATTTTTGCTCCAATGTCCAAATATTTTTTAGGATTACGCAAAAAATCAACTATTTCTTTTAATTCTTCTTTAGCCTCCTTCATTCCAGCTACATCTTTAAAAGTAACTCTATTTTTTTCTTGAAAATGAGCTAGTCGGGGATTTGCTTGGCCAAATCCTAAGGCTTGAGCTTGTCCTCTAAATGCTTGTCGAGCGAAAAACCAAATTAAAAGTCCGATTAAAACTACTGGCAAAACACTAGAAAGTAGTACGCTCAAAAAATATAATCGTGGACTGTTGTCAAAAATCGTTATTTTAATATTACGATATTTTTCAGGCTCAATTCCATAATTTTTAAAAGTTTCAATAATACTGCTTTCGGGTTCTTTGCGCGATTTTTTTTCAGTATTATCGATGAGTTTTATCAACAAATCGTTGCCTGTAATTTCGATTGCTGCCACTTTGCCATCATTTACAAGTTTTAGGACTTCGCTAAAATCTATTATTTCTGGTTTTTGAGTATTATTTTGAACAAAAAAGGAAAAGGCTAAGACGCCAAGCATCAACAGTAAAAGAAAATTAACATAATTTTTAACCATTTGCTTCATCTTTTAAAATTTTCTTGAAATAAAATTAATTTTTACTTTTGTTAATAACTTTAGTTTCAATAGTTTTTTCTGGTGATTTTTTGGTATTTATCTGTTGTGGTACATTTGATAAGTCAGATTTTAGCAAGACCTGAGTTTCTGTTGATTGAGTAGAAGAGTTTTGAGGAATCGAAGGTTTTGGTGGTTCAGTTTTTGATTTTTCTGCTGATTTGACTTTAGTAGAAGGTACTGCTTTTTCAGTGTTTGAAGGATTTGCTTCATTGTTAAGAATTAATTTCAAACTCATTCGATGCGATTCGGGCTTCAATGAAGTGATTTTAAAAAGATATTCCTGCCCAATTTTTAACATTTTTTCCATTTTTTCTTGTGAACCAAATTGCGAGATATGAGCTAGTCCATGAATATCTTTATCTAAATACACAAAAGCGCCAAAAGGATTAAGCTTTGTCACGACTCCTTTATAATTTTCACCAATTTTATACTTTTCAGTGGCTTTTAACCATGGATTTTCCTGTAACGCTTTGATAGATAAAGAAACTTGGGTGCCTGATATATCAATAATTTTAGCTTTTACTTTATCTCCAACTTTTACGATATCCTTTGGTTGATCAATTAGTTTCCATCCTAACTCGGAAATATGCACAAGTCCTTCTAAACCTTCTCCAAATTTCACAAAGGCGCCAAACGAAACTACTCCAGTAATTTCTCCTTCTACAATATCGCCCACCTTGTAATGAGATAAAATGTTTTTTAACTCTTCTTCTTGAGCAGCTTTTTCTGATAAGATAAGTTTTTGTTGACTTTCATCTATATCGATGATGCGTACATTTAATGTTTCTCCAACAAGTTTCTGTAATTTTCGCATTATTTTATCTTCTTGTCCATCTTCAACGCGAGGATAGTGTTCAATGGAAAGTTGAGAAGCCGGCAAAAATCCTTTTATTCCTTCCACCTCTAACATTAATCCGCCTTTGTTAGCAGCAATTACAAGTGCAGTGATTTCTTCTTTATTTTTAAATTTTTCCTTCAAGGCTTCCCAGGCTTTTTGATTTTTAATTTCTTTTAAAGAAAGCTCAATAAAGCCATCTTCGTTTTCTAAAGCGATGACTTTTGCTTTAATTATATCGTTTACTTTAATTTTTTTTACATCTTGGGCTAGGCTCTTCATTTCGCCTTTATAAATAACACCTGTGCCCCATGGACTGAGATCTAAATAAATCACACTCTGGCCTTTTTCAATTACTTTGCCTTCAATTTCTTGTCCTTCGTGCAAAGGCGAAATGATAGCAACCTCTCCAGATTTAAGAGTAGCTTGTTTTTTAGGCATCAATCTTATTCACCTCTTTCATTTTTTGTTTTCTCGTCATTTTAAACTACTTTTTTCTAAAAGTCAAATAAATCTATAAATTCATCGACATTTTTTGCAAATTTGAACTACTTTGTTAAAAGGTAAGTTTTGTCGTTTATTTAAAAACAATAAAGTTAATAAATATCTAAATATCTATTTGTATTTTTTAAAGTTCTATAATTTTAAAAAAAGGTTATCTTGGCAGTAGTATCTGTTGTTGTATGCGGTTATAAAATGATGTGAATTTAAAAATTGATAAAATTTATTGGCGTTTAACATTTTTTTATTTAAATAATTCTGCATGAGTAAAAAGCATCATAAAAGTTAAGAACTGACTTTTATTGCTTTGGCAAACTGAAAGAAAATAATTTAGTTTAAAGAAAAAAGATTTAAAAAGTTTTTTCTTTGACTTTTTCATTGGCGTAAAATATTAACAAAAGTCCCTAAGATATTAAAATATAAAAAAATCCTCAAAGTTTAATAAAAACTATTTTTTAAAAAGAATTTTAGGTATGATTTTACCTAATTTAACCAATCAATAAAAAAATAAAAAAAGCAATATCGTTTTTTTGAATTTTTTTAAAATTTTAGACTGACTTTTTAAATTTATTTTTAGCTTTTAAAAATGAGTGAATAATTTGACATATATGTCTTATAATATTAAGATTAAGGTATGGGAGAGATTTCAAATAACATCAAAAAGCTTTTATTTGATTATTTGACATATTTAGAAATTGAAAAAAATAGGGCGATTTTGACAATTAAAAATTACGAAAGATACATTAAAAAATTTCTTAACTGGTCAAAGGTCTCAAACATCAATGAAATCACTGAAGATTTAATTTTAAAATATCGTTTATGGTTAAACAGGCAAGTTGATCAAAAAGGTGAGCCACTTAAAAAGATTACTCAAAATTATCACATTATCGCCTTAAGAGGATTTTTGTCTTTTTTGGCAAAAAGGGGTTATAAAGTTTTATCGCCCGAAAAAATAGAACTCAGCAAACAAGAGAAAAGGCAAGTTTCTTTTTTAGATCCTGATGAAATTAAAAGGTTGTTAGATGCGCCCAAAGGCAATAGTTTAAGAAATCTGCGCGATAAAGCAATTTTGGAAACTTTATTTAGTACTGGATTGCGCGTTTCTGAACTTGTAAATTTAAATCGAGAGCAAATTAATTTGGAAAAAGGAGAGTTTACAGTAAAAGGAAAAGGAGGAAAGTTAAGAATTGTTTTTTTGTCTGATTCAGCTAAAATGGCAATTAAGAATTATTTAGATAAAAGAGTTGATATAAGTGAAGCTTTATTTATAAGAGTACCTAAAAAATTATCGTCAGACAAGTCAGATTTGCGAATTACTGTTAGATCCATCCAGAGAATTATAAAAAAATACGCTGCTAGAGCAGGAATAGTTGGTAAAGATGTTTCCCCACATACTTTGCGTCATTCTTTTGCGACTGAAATGTTAGCTTCTGGAGCTGATATTCGATCAGTACAAGAACTGCTCGGTCATTCAAGTATTACCACAACGCAAGTTTATACTCATATTACCGATCCAAGACTAAAAGAAATTTATCAAAAATATCACGGCAAAAGTTTACAAAGAAAAGACCAAAACAAAAACCAAAAAATTATAAAATGATAATAAAAAATCAGTTATAAACATTTAAATTTTGTGAGAATTCAAGGTTTATGGGTTTAAATTTTTAGTAAATTAAATTTGAAATATTAAGTTAAGTTTTTGGTTGTTAATATTTTGAATTTATGTTTTTTTTATACAAAGTAAAACGAGTGAGAAATTGTCATTTAAAATTTTTTAATTTTTTGGCGCAAAAATGTGCCTCTGTGGTGAAATTGGATATCACGCGACGCTTCGGACGTCGTATTCCAGGTTCAAATCCTGGCAGAGGCACAGATTTTATTTTTTTAATTTTTCAAGTTAAATTGCTTTTTAAAGAAAAATTTTTATCATTTAAAGAAATCTTTTAATTATTATTTTATATATTGAAATGCGCCCGTAGCTCAATTGGTAGAGCAGGAAGCTCTTAACTTCAAGGTTGCAGGTTCGACTCCTGCCGGGCGCATCAGTGGAAATCGATTTTTTGGTTTATTTTATAAAATTATTTTGAATATTTGATATATAAAAGAAAATTTTACTGAAGTTAAAATATATTGATTTTTTAAAAATTTCATTTATGATAGTTCCTTTATATTTAATTGATAAAAACTTTGTAAGTCTTTTTTAAGGGCTTATATAGTTTTTTTAAAAATGGCAAAGTCTTTTAAAAAAACAAAAGAAAATACATTGTCTGAAGGTAAAATTGGTTCAGCAATAAAAGAAATTTTAGATAAATATGGTGAAGGTTCTATTATGAAGTTAGGGGAAGCGCGTCATGTAGATGTCGATGTTATACCTACTGGCTCAATATCTCTTGATTTAGCCTTGGGAGTTGGTGGTATTCCTAAAGGGAGAATAATAGAAATTTATGGGGGCGAATCTTCGGGCAAAACGACAATGGCCCTTCATTTAGTGGCTAATGTTCAAAAAAAGGGCCATATTGCTGCTTATATTGATGCCGAACATGCACTTGATCCTGAATACGCCAAGAAAATTGGTGTTAACACAGAAGATTTATTAATTTCCCAACCAGATTCTGGAGAAGAGGCGCTTGATATTGCAGAGACTTTAGTAAAGTCAGGGGCTGTTGATTTGATTGTTGTTGATTCAGTTGCGGCTTTAACTCCGCAAGCAGAACTTGAAGCAAGGATGGATGAGCAACAGATGGGACTACAGGCGCGTCTTATGTCTAAAGCCTTAAGAAAATTAACTGCTTTAGCATCTCAAAATAGTACGACTATTATTTTTATTAATCAAACCAGAATGAAAATTGGAGTAATGTTTGGCAATCCGACTACAACACCTGGAGGAATGGCATTAAAATTCTTTGCTTCGGTAAGAATTAGTTTAGATCGCATTGCTAAAATTCAAAAAGGCGACAAAATTATTGGCAATCGTGTTAAAGCAAAAATCGTAAAAAACAAAGTAGCGCCACCCTTTAAGGAAGCGGAGTTTGACATTTTATTTAATCAAGGTATTAATAAAGAGGGAGATGTGATAAAGTTCGGAGAAAAGGTGGGGGTTATAACGCGGTCAGGCAATACCTATAAGTTTGAAGAAAAAGTTTTGGGGACATCTTTTGATGCCGCGTGTAAGTATTTGATTCAAGATAATAAGCTATTAAATGAAATCACTGAAAAGATAAAAAAAACAGTTTTCCACGCAGAAAAATAATTTAAAAAAATTACTTTAGTATGATAATCCTCCTGTTTAAAAAAGAGGATTATTTATGAGCCACTCTAGTTGTAAACAAGATTAGACCGAAGTTGCGGGCTCTTTTTATGGCTCTGGCTATAGCTCGTTGATGTTTGGCGCAGGTACCAGTTCTTTTTCTTGGAGCAATTTTTGCTTGAGGTGTAAGAAATTTTTTTAGTAAAGCGATATCTTTCCAGTCAATTTCCTTGATAGGTTGCATTTTACAAATTAAACATTCTTTTGGCATATTGGATAGATTTTTTAATATATCTTTTAAAAAAATGTTTTGTTTCTTAAAAAAATTATCGAATTAGAAAGGTAAATCTTCTTCAATATTTATTGTATTTGATTTTTTTGTTGATTGGTCTATTTCTTCATCAAAAGGATCTTCTTCTGGAATTATGGGAACCTCTTTTTCTGTTTCATTAGATTGATCCATTTCGGCCGAAGTTTCAGTTGTCCATTTTTTAGGAGGAAGCTGTAAGTTTTCAGCAATAATTTCGGTCCAATATTTCTTTGTCGCATTTTGATCTTGGTAACTTCTATGATTTAGTCTTCCTTCAATAAAAACTATATTACCTTTAGAAAGATATTTTGATGCAATGTCAGCAAGACGCGCAAAGGCGACAACATTATGAAATTGCGCTTCTTTTTTTAAATTGCCTTGCGCATCTTTAAAAATACGATTAGTCGCTACGCGAAAAGAGGCAACTGGTTGACCTGAAGGCAAAGTTCTAACTTCCACATCAGTCGCTAAATTACCAAGTAAAAAAACTTTATTAAAATTCATAAAATTGGTTGTTAGAATTGTTATTAAAAGTGTAATTTGTAATTTTTCAATTTTGTTTTTTTATTCTATTTCTTTACTCAAAATTTCGTCTATTTTTTTATCAATATCATCTAATTTTAATTTTGCTTCAGTTGTATCCTTGGGTGGTTGAGTAGTTTTTTTGTCTTTTTGTGGTATTGCTTTTGATAATTTTTTTTCTTTTTGGGTACTTTGAGATATTTTTGTGGATTGTTCAATGCCCAAAGAAGCGTCACTTGAATTTGAAACAACATTATTCATTAATTTAACAGTTTGTTGTTCAAGTAATAATTCAGATTGGGTTTTTGGAACCTCCAATCTTTTAATAATAATATGCCTTAAGATAGAAGAGTCAATATTTAAATCAAAGGTAAGCTTTTTTAGATTGTTAGGATCTTTTAAGATAAAATAACAACTCCAAAGAAAACCTCTGCGGAATTTTCTAATTGGATAAGCAAGTATGATTTCTCGTAGAATATCTTCTTTTTTTATTTCTCCGTTTATCTGGGTAATATAAGAAGCCAAAGCGCGCGTTTTTTGCTCTGCCGCTTCATTGTTTAAGTCAGGCCTGATAATAACGGATAATTCATATATCACCTCTTTATTTAATAAAGAAGATGTTGTTTGGTTAATTTTGGGAGTGGAAACTTTTTTCATAAAGTTAAATGAGTATAACAAAGAAATTTTCAAAAATCAACCCTCATCTTTTACTAAAAGTCCTATTTTCTTTTTTATCTCGATTATTTTTTTCATTGATATTTCTTGAGCTTTAGCAGCACCTTTTATAAATATCTTTTTTAACTCCTTTTCATCAATGAGCAATTTTTCTTTTTTGATTTTGATTTTTGCGAAATAATCTATAATTAATTGAGCTAATTTTTCTTTAAATTTCATATAATTAGGCGCTTGCATAATTTTTACTGTCGTATTCATATCTGTATCTAAAATTCCAGAAGCTATTAGAAGAAGATTAGAGATGGCTGGCTTTTTGATAGGATCGAAAAAAATTTCTGTTCCTGAATCTGTGGTAGCTTTAATAATTTTTTCTTTAATAACATCTGGGCTTTCGAAAATACCAATGTAAGTTTTTTCTTGATCGCTTTTGGACATTTTTTTTGTTGGATCTTTTAAAGACATAATTTTAGCGGTGTTTTTATTAATGAGCGGTTGAGGAATTTTAAAAGTATTGTCATATTTTTCGTTAAATTTTTTAGCCAAATCTCTAATTAATTCGATATGTTGAATTTGATCTTGCCCTACAGGAACAAAATCAGCATCATAAAGCAAAACATCAGCTGATTGCAGTATTGGATAAGTGAAAAGTCCAGCATTAACATCTTTGCCTTGTTTTTTGGCTTTTTCTTTAAATTGATGCATTTTTTTTAAAAAAGAAAGAGGAGTGAGAGTTGATAAAATCCATGAAAGCTCGGTATGGGCAGGAACAAAAGATTGAACAAACAAAACTGACTTTTTAGGATTAAGTCCAAGGGCTAAAAAAGTAGCCATTAATTCCAAAATCCAACTATTTAATTTCTTTCTATCTTGAGGTACTGTTAAAGAGTGCAAATCTGCGATAAAAAAGAAACATTTATAATCATTTTGTAATTTTAAAAAGTTTTTAAAAGCTCCCAAATAATTTCCTATATGGATTATACCACTTGGCTGAATTCCAGAAACAACTACTTTATTGTTAAATTTATTATTCATAAATCCTGTTTGTAAATTTTAATTTTCCATAATGATAGATACTGGTCCGACGTTGATTATTTTTACTTCCATTTTAGCTCCAAAGTAACCATGTGCAATATTTAACCCGGATAATTTTAATCTTTCAATAAACAGCTCATAAATTTTTTTAGCCGTTTCAGGAGGAGCAACATTTTTAAAACTTGGACGATTTCCTTTTGAAGTATCTGCGTATAAAGTAAACTGTGATATAACTAATATTGCGCCTTTTATGTCCAAAACTGATAAATTCATTTTACCAGATTTATCTTCAAAAATTCTCAATTTTAAAATTTTATCAGCTAAATTTATAGCGTTTTCTTCTGTGTCTTTAATACCAACTCCAAGTAAAATGTTTAAACCCTGTTCAATTTGAGCAACAATTTTTCCGTTTATTTTAACTGATGATTGTTTAACTTTTTGGATAATAGCCTTCATTTCTATTAACTTTTAATCATTATTATAACTAATTTATTAAATAAAACAATCTTTTTATAGCTAAAGACTTCACATTTTATGATAAAAAAAAAATTTAATAAAAATATTAAACAAAACAATTTTTTTAAAAAATTTAAAAATTTACGAAACTTGCGGAGCGTAGTTTTCATTGCTACAATCAAAATATGATGACAAGACCTATAATTGTAACTCATAGAAAACCTCATTTAGATGAAATTTGCGCTATTTGGCTTTTAAAAAAATTTCATCCAGATTTCAAGGAATTTGACTTAAAATTCATTTCTGCCGGAGGAAATACTTTAGATGATAAACCTGTTGATTCTAATCCGCAAATTATCCATATAGGTGTAGGAAAGGGGAAATTTGATGAACATAGTGGTAAATATGGCGATAAATCTCATTCATCGGCCTCCTTGGTTTGGGACTTTATTATTAAAGAAGGCAACCCTCCCCGAAACTCGGATCAACTGGCAGCAGTTCATCGTCTTGTACGATATGTTGTTTTAGAAGATACTGGACAGCTTTCAATGTTAGATTCTGATATTCGTGATTTTTCCTTAAGTGGCATTTTTCAAGGCGCGAGAAATTACTGCTGTAATGATAATGAAAAACTTGTTTTATGGGGCATTGAAATTTTAGATATACTTTTTATAAGTTTAATTATCAAAGAAAGATTAAGGCTTGATTGGGAGAATTCAAGAGTTGATTTTGAAACTAAATGGGGTAGGGCGTCAGCTTTAGAAACTCGATATAAGGGCGTTGATAATTTAGCCTACTCAAAAGGATATGTTTTAGTGGCGATTAAAAATCCGTTTAAAAATTACATTGCTATTTTAGCGCGAGCCGATAGTAATGTAGATTTAACTGAAATTTACAAAAAACTCCAACAGATAGATAAAAACGCTGATTGGTTTTTACATCATTCAAAGAAAATGCTTTTATGTGGTGGCGATATTGCTCCTGAAGGCACGAAGTTATCCAGTTTAAGTTTAAAAGAAATCATAGATATATTGAAATGTTAAGATTATTAAAAATTTTTGCCTGGTGCACTTTTTTAAAAGAACTCATAAGACTGAGCTTTAAAAATCGAAAAAGCTTTTAAAGATATTATAAATTAGATTATAAATTTTTTTTATATGGAAATAAAAATTCCTGAAAAAATTACTGAAGTTGTTAATGCTTTAAAGCAAGCGAATTTTGAAGCTTATTTAGTTGGAGGAGTGGTGAGAGATTTGTTGCGTGGTATGCCTCCTGAGCCACTGGATAATTGGGATTTAACTACCAACGCTACTCCGGAGCAAATCCAGAAAATTTTTCCAGGAAGTTTTTATGAGAATAAATTTGGCACTGTAACAGTTGTTGTAAAAAATAAAAATGATAAGAATTTATTGATTGAGGCGACTACATATAGAATTGAAGGGAAGTATTCTGATCAGAGACGTCCTGATGAGGTGAAATTTGCTAAGACGATTTTTGAAGATTTATCTAGGAGAGATTTTACTATTAATGCTATAGCACTTGATATTGACAATCAGGGTAAAGTCAAAAAAATTATCGATCCCCATAATGGTCAAGTAGATATAAAAAATAAGATAATTAGAACTGTTGGAGAACCAATTGAAAGATTTAATGAAGATGCTTTGAGGCTTTTGCGCGCGGTAAGATTTGCTGTGGTTTTAAATTTTGAAATCGAAAAAAGAACTTTCGAAGCAATTAAAAAAGCTGCTTTTAATTTAACAAAAATATCAGCTGAAAGGATTCGCGATGAGTTTATAAAAATTATCATGTCTCCAAGAGCCGCGGAAGGTATTTTTCTTTTGGAAGATACTGGTCTTTTAGAGTATATTATACCTGAATTGCGTGAGGGTATAAATTGTATCCAAAGCCCTCCTCATCGATACGATGTTTTTAAACATTCGGTTTTAGCTTTAAAGAAAGCATCAGAGATGGAAAACGCGACTTTAGTAGTTAGGTTAGCGGCTCTTTTACACGATATTGGGAAACCGCGAACTAAAAAAGTAACTCCTGAAAGAATTACTTTTTATGGTCATCAAGTTATTGGGGCGGAAATGGCGCGAGACATTTTAAGGCGGTTAAAATTTTCTAATGAAGTTATTGAAGGGGTTTATAAAATTATTATCAATCATATGTTTTTTTACGATGTTGGTAAGGTTACTGAATCAGCTGTAAGAAGATTAATAATGAAAATGGGCGGGTTATCTCCAATGAAAGATTTAGTGGCAGTGAGGATTGCCGATAGAAAAGCAACGCCAGTTCCTAAAGAAAAACCCTATAAACTGCGTCATTTTGAATATATGATAGAAAAAGTTTCAGCTGATCCAATTCATGTTACTCAACTTGATATTAATGGTAATGAAATTATGGATTTATTAAAAATTCCACCAGGACCTCGCGTTGGGTTAATTCTTAATGCTTTACTTGCCGAAATTTTAGATAACCCCCAAAACAATAAAAAAGAAATTTTAAAACGACGCGCTGTTGAACTTCACCAACTTTCAGATGAACAGTTAAAACAAAAAAGATACCGTATTGATAGAGAAATTTATGAACGCGATCAGCATTTTAAAGAAAAACACTGGATAAAGTAGCGCTGGTTAAAATAAATAATAACTTGAAAGATCGGCTTTTTATTTATAATAGGCTTAATTTTAAGAAATATTTTTGGTTTTGTAAAAGCTGGAAATAAAACATTGAAATTTTTAAAAAGTATGGTAAATTATCCTACATTGTTTATTCAATTTTTTACTTAATGATATTGTTTTATTGATCGGTAGACATTTTCAAAAAATTGAGATAAAATATAACTAGTTATTTAGATTACCTAAATGCTATAAAGCAAAATAGCCAAAAACATATTTTTAATAATTTCTATATTTTCATTTGATATATGATTAAACCAGAAAAAAAGAAAAAGATAATAGAAAAATTTAAACTTCACGAGAAAGATACCGGTTCAGCAGCGGTGCAGGTAGCGCTTTTTTCTGAACAGATAAAAAATCTAACCCAACATTTAAAAGAACATCCTAAAGATAACTCTTCAAGAAGAGGGCTTTTGAAAATTGTTTCTAAGCGACAGCGACTTTTAGATTATATTCAAACTACTAATCCAAGGCTTTATTCTTCTTTATTAAAAAAACTCGGGTTAAGAAAATGATTAAATATTCCGATCAGAGAATTGGTGTTTTTATAGATGTGCCTAATTTATATCATTCGGCAAAACATTTATTTCAGGCCAAAGTAAATTTTAAAAAATTAGTCGAATTTTTAATCGGTAATCGTCGGTTAATTCGTGCTATCGCTTATGATGTCGATACGCACCAAGAAGATAAAGAAGCCTTTTTAAATGCTCTTCAAAAAGCTGGAATCGAGGTCAAATCAAAGCCTCTCCAGACTTATCCTGGGGGAATGAAAAAAGGTGACTGGGATGTGGGTATTACTGTTGATGCTATAAAATTATCAAAAAAATTAGATGCAGTTATACTTTGTACTGGAGATGGGGATTATGTTCCTCTTATCAAATATCTTCGAGAAAATTCAGGCTGTTTAGTGGAAATTGCTGGATTTCGAGCCAGCTCTTCATCAGCTTTAATAAACGAAGCTGATTATTTTTTTGATATTTCCCAGTATGAAAAAAAGTTTTTGATTTTTCCCAAGAAAAAAAATAAAAAAAGCTCTTTAGTTCAGCCTTCTAAAGAGGAGATAATTTTTGAAATTTAAATTTACAATTATCTGTTTACAAGTGTTATAAATTATTTTTGTAAATGCAATGAGTCGTCGTTTTAGTTTAAATTTTGCTGGTCGAGAATTGGTTTTAGAGGTAAAAGCTTATGCGCCTCAAGCCAATGGTTCGGTTTTGGTAACTTGCGGTGAGACTGTTGTTTTAGTTACGGCTACGATGTCTAACACAGTGCGGGAAGGAATAGATTATTTTCCTTTACTTGTTGATTATGATGAAAAATTTTATGCTGCTGGACGAATCAAAGGGTCACGTTTTGTCAAAAGAGAAGGCAAGCCATCAGATGAAGCAATATTATCAGCTAGAATGATAGATCGAACTATAAGACCAAGATTTAATCAAAATATAAGAAACGATATTCAAATTATCGCTACAATTTTATCTTTTGACAAAGAAAACGACCCAGACATTTTAGCTTTATTAGGAGCTTCTGTGGCTCTTTGTATTTCTGATATTCCCTTTAATGGTCCCGTAGCTGGAGTTAAAATTGGTAAGATTAATGGCAGATTAATTATTAATCCTACTTACGATGAAATGTCTCGCAGCGAGCTTGATTTGATTGTGGCTGGTGATGGGAATTTAATAACAATGATCGAATGCGGCGCAAAAGAAATTTCTGAAAAAGAAATAGTTAAAGCAATAGATTTTGGCTCTAATTTTCTTAAAATGTTGATTGATTTTCAAAATGAAATTGTAAAAGAATACAAACCTACTAAAAGAGAAACTCCAGAGCATATTTTTAACGAAGAACTCCAAAAGGTTGTTGCTAATTTTATTTATCAAAATATCGATAAATATCTTTATAAACCAGAATTTAATGTTTTAGCCAAATTAGAATCTTTAAAATTTAGACGTGATTTCGAAGATTTTATTAAAAAACAATCCACTGATTTTTCATTATCTGAAGCGATAGAAATTTTTGAAATTAAAACTGCAGAAGTATTTTTCAAAAATATCATTGAAAAAGAAAAAAGACCTGATGGTAGGAAACTAAACGAAATTAGACCTCTTAAAGTTCAGGTAGGGGTTTTACCCAGACCTCATGGATCGGCGTATTTCGAAAGAGGCTTAACTCAAGCTTTATCTGTTTTAACTTTAGGCGCTCCTGGGGAGGAACTTTATATTGAAGGCATGGAAGTTGTTGGTAAAAGTCGTTTTATGCATCATTATAATTTTCCGCCATTTGCGCCCGGTGAAGTAGCGCCACTTAGGGGACCAGGCAGAAGAGAAATTGGACATGGCGCTTTAGTGGAAAAGGCTTTAAAACAATTGCTGCCATCTGAAAAAGAATTTCCTTATACTATTAGAATAGTTACTGAAATATTATCTTCAAACGGCTCAACTTCCATGGCATCAGTTTGTGCGTCATCATTGGCTTTGATGGATGCTGGAGTGCCAATAAAACGCAATGTTGCAGGAATTGCAATAGGGCTCGTTTATCAAGATGAAAACAATTATAAAATATTAACCGATATTCAAGGGCCTGAAGATCATTATGGTCATATGGATTTTAAAGTGGCTGGCACTGAAATCGGTATTACCGCTATTCAACTTGATGTCAAACTCCAGGGAGTGCCGCTTAAGATTTTATCTGAAGCTTTAGAACAAGCTAAAGAAGCTCGAATTAAAATATTATCAGTAATGGATTCTGTTTTAAGTCGGCCAAGAGCAGAACTTTCAAAATACGCTCCAAGGGTTTTGACAATTCAAATAGACCCCCAAAAAATTCGCGAAATTATTGGTTCTGGCGGAGAAAATATAAGAGAAATTATCAATCAAACAGGCGCAAAAATTGACATTGAAGATTCAGGAATTCTTTATATCACAACAGATAATCAAGAAAGTGCTCAAAAAGCGAAAAATATGATAGAATTAATAATAAAGATGCCAGAAGTAGGTCAAATTTTAAAAGGGAAAATAGTTGGCATTACTGATTTTGGTGCCTTTTTAGAATATGCTCCTGGCAAACAAGGATTAATTCATATATCTGAACTTGCTAATAAGTTCGTCAAAAATGTTCATGATATAGTTAAAATAGGTCAAGATCTCGAAGTTAAAGTAATTGGAGTAGATGAAGACTCCGGGAAAGTTCAACTTTCTTTAAAAAGACTTAATAAATAAAATATTAAAATGATATATTCTGATTTTTCAAAAAAAGCAAGTAGTGGTAGTCAGGAACAATTTGAAATTGTTACAATGACTGATGAATTGGAAAGAGAACAAGCAAAAGCAAAAGCGGTTTTACAAAATTTTAAAGAACAACAAAAAGCTTCAAAAATCAGACAAAGAGCGGGCGCTTTCGCGCTTGAACAAGAACAAACTTATATTTTTGAACATCAAGATAAACACCCTGTTTTAATCGTAATACTTCTACTTACGATTTTAGGTAGTGTAATTTCTATGGCTTTATCTTGGTGGTATATTATTTATCCAGCTACGCAATTGCCTGCTCAAAATGTTAGTCTTATGTCGCTTCAGCAAAATAATGAAAATGAACTTGATTTAAATCAAGAGGTTTTTATTTCATCTCCTAAACCTGAAGAAAAAGAAAACCCTGAAGCGATAGTGAATAAATTTTTTATGGAGCAGAAGTATTTAATAAATATTGTAGAAAATGATGATGTGCTGGCTTTTTTGAAAAATTTTTCACAGCAATTTAATGAAACTGATAAGAATATTTTTATAAGGCTTTTTTTAACCATAGAAGGGAAAGTGCCTTCTATTAGTGAGTTACTTAAAAGATTGAATATTAATTTAAATCCTAAAATTATTAGTAAGTTCAATCAGAAATTTTATAATTTATTCGTTTATATTGATACAAACGGCATGCCCGCATATGGGGCTGTTTTAGAAATAGAAAAAAAAGAAGAAAGCGATATTGATTTAATAAATAGTCTTAAAGAATCAGAAAATCAATTTATTCAAAAAATTGAAAATATTTTGGGGGTGACAGTTTCGGATTTTAATACTGAAATTCCTTTATTTAAGGATGCAAACTATAAAAATGTTGGAATTCGCTACTATAATTTTAAAGATTTAAACTTTTCTTTAGATTATGCTATAATAAATAAATCCAATTTATTCATTTTTACAACCTCAAAAGATAGTATGTTTGCAGCAATTGATAGAATTATTAATATGGATTCAGCCTTTGAAAGTTATCCACAGGATAATACATTGACTTCGGAAAATGAAAATGCTATAATTAATAATGATCAGGAATTTTCAGAATAATTTTTCAAAAAAATGAAATAATAAAAAAATCCTGATCACAGTTCTTTAAGAGTTCTTTTTGAATGCTTTTGGTTAGTTATACTGCTCTTTGCCAAGATTTTTCCTTTTTTAACTGCCGCGCTATAATGCGCTTTGGCAATCTTAATACCTCTTGTTTAGGGGTATCTGGAAAAATCTTAGGGAAGAGCGGCTAACAAAAAACCAAAAGACTTTTGCGGGGCGTTTACCCATTTACAAGATTGGCTTTTTGGGTTTTAAAACGCCCCGCATTAAACTGTATACAAAATGTCGATACGGCCTTTTTTGGTTTTAGCCGTTTTTTATTTTTTTAAAAATTTATTTTTTTTATTTTAAAAATAATAAGAATATTTAAAATACTTGTTTTTTTAAAATAATATGTTAAAATGCGCTCAATAAAAAATATTTATAATCTTGTTATCTTTATTTGTTAACAAGACTTTTTGGATAAATGAATAAGAATAAACTAGAAAAATTTAAAAGGCTTCTTCTTGCAAAAGAAGCGGAACTTGAAAAAGAATTAAATAATTTAGGGACCGAAAACCCAAAATTAAAAGGGGATTATGAAACAAAATACCCTAATTATGGAAGTTCTTTGGAGGATAGCGCTTTAGAGTTTGAAAGTTATATTGAAACATTGCCAGTTGAATATCGGTTAGAAAAAAGATTACAAGAAGTTAAAGAGGCGCTTTTAAATATAGAAAAAGGAAAATATGGGATTTGTATTAAATGCGGTCAGCCAATTCCAGAAAAAAGATTAGAGATAGTTCCAGAAGCGAAATTTTGCGTTAAATGTTTGAAAAAACAAAAAAAATAATGAGTTTTTTATAGTAAAATTATTGCAAGGAGCTTTGAGGGGTAGGCAAAACTCTTAGCTTTTAATGTTAAAGACCAAAATATTTTCAGTAGCTTTTTTGGGGATTGATGCGACTATTATCGAAGTAGAGGCAGATATGAGCAAAGGATTGAGGTCTTTTTCAGTAGTAGGATTACCAGATAATGCCGTGAGAGAGGCAAGAGAGAGAATATCCTCGGCTTTAAAAAATTCAGGATTTCAATCGCCCGATAGCATTATTCGAAAAATTAGAATTAATTTAGCCCCAGCTGATATTAAAAAAACTGGCTCTCATTTCGATTTACCCATATCAATAGCGGTTTTAAAAGCAACTGAACAGATTTTATTTGATGATGATAAAACTATTTTTATAGGGGAGCTTGGTCTTGATGGATCGGTTAAACCAGTCAAAGGGGTGTTGCTGGCTACACTTAAAGCAAAAGAAGAAGGTTTTAAGAAAATATTTTTACCTTTCTCAAATGCTAAAGAGGCATCTTTAATAAAAGATATCGAGATTTTTCCAATTAGTCATTTAGCACAGTTATTAGATCATATTAAAGGCAATAATGTTTTGACTCCTTTTTATGGTAATGTTAATTCCTCTGATCAAAAAAGTCATTTAGCAGAAACGATCGATTTTTCTGACATTCGTGGCCAAGAGAATGCAAAAAGAGCACTTGAGATTGCAGCAGCTGGCGCTCATAATATTTTATTTTTCGGTCCACCTGGTTCAGGGAAAACTTTATTAGCTCGCGCTTTTTCTTCTATCTTACCTGAATTAAATTATCAAGAAATTATCGAAACTACAAAAATCTACAGTGTGGCAGGACTTTTAAATAAAGCAACGCCATTTGTTAATAAACCCCCATATCGCGCGCCTCATCATACTATTTCTGAGACAGCTATGGTTGGTGGCGGCCCACATCTTTTGCCCGGAGAAATCTCCTTAGCGCATAATGGAGTTTTATTTTTAGATGAATTGCCAGAATTTCATCGAAATATTTTGGAAGCGCTAAGACAGCCTTTAGAAGAAGGAAAGATACAATTAACGCGTGCTATTGGTAAGGCCGTTTTTCCAGCCTCCTTTATTTTAATCGGTGCTTATAATCCTTGTCCTTGTGGTTTTTATAATGATCCTCAACGAGAATGCACCTGTAGTGTTTTTCAGGTACATAAATATCAAAGAAAAATTTCCGGACCTATTAAAGATAGAATAGATATGCAGATTTTTGTGCCTCGAATAGAAAGCGAAAAAGTAATTAATTTAAAAAGAGAAGGTAGTACCTCTGAAGAGATAAAAAAAAGGGTCCAGGCGGCAAGAAAGTTACAAATAAAAAGGCAAAAAATGTTAAATTCACGTTTAAATTTTTTAGCAATAAAAAAATATTGTTCACTCGATGAAATATCAAAGGCTTCATTAAAGGCTTTTGCTGATAAATTTTTCCTTTCGCCGCGCCAGATTCATAGAACTATAAAAGTTGCTCGCACTATTGCGGATCTTGAAGGTGCTGAGCATATTCAAAATAATCATATTTTGGAAGCGCTTCAATATAGGGTGCAATAATGAGTAGACATTATTATGAGAGCCAAAAGTAAATGGCTAACCTTAAATATTTAAATTTGGCTTATTTTATTTTTTCATAGTTTTTGGTATAATTTAAGCTATATGGAAGAAAAAAATAAACGGATTATTCTTTTAATACTTGATGGATTTGGTGTTTCGATAAGAACCCAAGGTAATGCCATAGCTGCGGCTAGAACGCCGACTTTCGATTATTTAGAAAAAAATTATCCCTTTGCTACTTTAAAGGCTTCTGGTATTGCAGTCGGACTTTCTTGGCTTGAACCAGGAAATTCAGAAGTTGGTCATATGGCAATTGGAACTGGAAGAATTATATATCAATATCTTCCTCGTATTATTCAAGCGGTTCGAGACGGATCTTTTTTTAAAAATAAAGCGTTTTTAGGAGCGGTAGAACATATCAAAAAAAATAACTCAAACTTGCATATTATGGGACTTATCGGTTCTGGGTCTGTACATTCATACATTGATCATCTTTATGCTTTATTAGATTTGTGTTTAAAAGAACAAATTGCAGATAAGACTTATCTTCATTTGTTCACCGATGGTCGCGATAGCCCAATAGAAGAAGGAGCAAAATTTTTGACGCAAATTCAAGAGCGTATTCAAAAATTAAACGCTGGTAAAATAGCGACAATTATTGGTCGTTTTTATTCAATGGATCGAGATTTAAATTGGGATAGGACTCAAAAGGCTTATGAATTAATGACAGAAGGAAAAGGAGAGGAAATTAATGATATAGCAATTTCGTTGACTAAAAATTATGCAAAAGGAATTACTGATGAAATGATCCCTCCTTTGGTTGTAAAACAAAATGGTAAAATGCCTCAATTTGTTAAAGATGGCGACGCTGTGATATTCTTTAATTATCGTGAAGACAGTGCCCGTCAATTAACTAAAGCGTTTTTAGGTTTTGAAAATCCTGTCTTTCAGCCTAAAAACATCAAAGATTTATATTTTGTGACAATGACGCAGTATGACGCAAATTTTAAAAATGTGTATGTTGCTTTCGAACCCCCGGAAGTAAAAAATTGTTTAAGCGAGGTTTTATCAAAACACAACATCAAACAACTTCGTATCGCCGAGACTGAAAAATATGCGCACATTACTTATTTTTTTAATGGCGCGATAGAAAAACCATTTTTTAATGAGGAAAGGGAATTAATTCCTTCACTTCAAGTTACATCTTTTGCTACTAATCCTGAAATGAGAGCGGCTGAAATTACTGATAAATTATTAAATCACCTGGAAAAAAATCGTGATATCGACTTCTATGCTGTAAATTTCGCTAATCCTGATATGGTTGCTCACACAGCAGATTTTAACGCTACGGTCAAAGCCATTGAAGTAGTGGATGCAAATTTAAAAAAAATCGTCTCTTTTGTGGAAAAAAATGATGATACTATTCTTTTAGTTACAGCAGATCATGGCAACGCAGAATTAATGATTGATCCCTATACTGGTGAAAAACTACCGGATCATACAACAAACAATGTTCCATTGTTTATTGTTTTTCCGAAAATAAAAAGAGAAAATACAACTCTTGACACCTTTAAAGCAAAACGGGAAGCAAAAGGTTTCCTTTCAGACATTGCGCCAACGATTTTAGATATTTTTAAAATTCCTATTCCTCCTGAAATGACAGGGAAATCATTATTAAAAGAATTAAATATCCAATTGTGAATTTATTTTATCTAAATAAAAATTTATGTTAATTTACAAATTCTAATCTTTAAAAATTTTTAAAGATAAATATCAAAAATTACTTTCATTTAAAATTTTTAAGATAATAAATTATGGAATTAAAAGAAGTAAAATTGCCAGATATTGAAAAAATAAAACAAGAGGCTATAGAAAAATCGGTTGCTTATAAAGAGAAAAGTAAGGCTGAAATCTCTCATGAAGTTATCGCTTTAAAAGAACACATTTCTAAGATATTGTTGCCAGAGGCAATACACCAGGAAGCGTATCAGCATAGTCAAGCCCTTAAAAATTTACCAGATGAAACAAAAATATCAAAATTAATCGAGTTAGCCTTTGAGAAGGGTCCCTTAACAGCGATTGAAATAGCCAAAAAAATGAATGACGCTTATATCCTTGATGCTTTGCACGATATTTTAAGTAAAGATGAATTATTTTATAAATTAGTGGCGCTTGGTAAAATTTAGTTAAAAATTTAAAAATAATGAACACCTATTATTTTACTCTTTTTATTTTATCACTTTTTTTGATTACAGGTGTTTTGGCATATATTTTTTTGGCTATTTTTTCAAAAAGACAAGTAGGGCATCTCAGGTCATTGTTAGGTTGCAGTGTTTATTTGATTCAAGCTCCTAAACTGACGCAAGAACAAAAAGAAAATTCGCAAAAAAATTATAAAGAATTGATAGGAGCAGCTGAACAAATCTACAGTGCCTGTTTAAATATAGGCAATGTTGGATTTTGGAAACAATTTCTTGAGGGTCCGCCGGTGATTGCTTTTGAAATAGTATCGCCTACTCATGAAAATCAAATTAATTTTTTCGTTGCTATAAGCAAAGCATACGAACAAGAAATTATAAAAACTATTCAAGGGGCATATCCTGAAGCTCATTTAGAAAAAGTTTCCGAAGATTATAGCATTTTTAAGTTGCATCAAGTGCAAGCCGGCTCAATTATTAAATTAGCAGGAAATGATTTTTTGCCAATACAAACTTATTTAAATTTAGCTCAGGATCCACTTTCACAAATCACAAACGCTTTATCTAAGATTCCTAAAAATGAAGGAGCAGCGGTGCAAATCGTTTTAGTTAAAGCTCCTTTGAGTTTAGAGGAAAAAGGGAAAAAAATTCTTGAATATCTTTATATGGGAAAAAGTTTTCATGAAAGTTTAAAAAAAGCATCATTTAATTTTGAGAAAATTTGGCGCTTTTTTGAAACAAATGAGCAAAAGCAAAAAAGAGAAATGGAAGAAACAACAAAAAATCAACCAGATCAAAAAATGATTGAGAACGTTTCCTTTAAATTATCAAAACCGCTTTTTTTTGTAAATATTCGACTTATAGCTTCCGCTGATACTCAAGAAAAATCAGAAAATATATTAAAATCTCTTGAGGCTGGGTTTGGTCAATTCACTAATCCCTTGGGTTCAAAATTTCATATTCAAAGAGTTAAGAAATGGAGACTCCAAAAACATATTTATAATTTTATTTTCAGAAGTTTTTCATATAAAGAAAAAATTCTTTTAAATACCGCTGAATTAGCAAGTATTTTCCATCTATCTTTAGGAAATCTTCAAACCCCATCATTGAAAATATTAAAGGTGAGAGAAGTTGCTCCTCCGCCTGATTTACCAAGTGACGGAGAAATTAAAATAGGAGAGACTGTATTTCGTGGAGAAAGGAAAGAAGTATATTTTGGTTCTGTTGATGATAGACGGCGGCATATGTATGTTATTGGGCAAACTGGCACTGGCAAAACAGCTCTTTTTGAAGAATTAATTAGACAAGATATTGAAAAAGGTAGGGGAGTAGGAGTAATTGATCCGCACGGAGATTTGATTAATGCTACACTTTCCCATATACCAAAAGAGCGAGCAGAAGATGTTATTGTTTTTGAACCATTTGATATGGCTCGACCCATTGGTCTTAATATGCTTGAATACGACAGTCCTGAACAAAAAGATTTTGCAGTTCAAGAAATGATTGCAATATTTGAAAAACTTTTTCCGCCAGAAATAATTGGCCCAATGTTCGAACATTATATGAGAAATGCAATGTTAGCTTTAATGGCTGACTCTTCTAGCCCCGGTACTTTAGTTGAGATTCCGCGTATTTTTACTGATGATGCTTTTATGCAAAGCAAACTCGAAAAAGTTTCTGATCCTGTGGTAAGGTTATTTTGGGAAAGAGAGTGGCGCCAAACAACAGGGGCAACTAAGTCAGATATGTTAGGTTATGTTGTTTCAAAAGTAGGAAGATTTGTTGAAAATGAAATGATGCGAAATATTATTGGCCAGCAGAAATCAGGTTTCAATTTAAGAGAAATAATGGATAGTGGAAAAATATTTTTAGCTAATTTGTCTAAAGGGCAAACAGGAGAAGTTAATGCGGCTTTGCTTGGTCTTATTTTAGTTTCAAAAATTCAAATGGCAGCAATGAAAAGATCTGATATTGTAGAAGAAGAAAGACGCGACTTTTATTTATACATAGACGAATTTCAAAATTTTACTACAAACTCTATCGTTACTATTTTGTCAGAAGCGAGAAAATATCGTTTAAATCTTATTGTTGCTCATCAATTTATTGCTCAATTGGATGAAAAAATTCGTGATGCTGTTTTTGGGAATGTTGGTTCAATGTTTTCTTTCAGAATTGGCGCTCAAGATGCTGAATTTGTTGAAAAACAATTTTTGCCGGAATTTTCCAAACAAGATTTAATTAATTTAGATAATTTTCATGCTCTATCTAAAATTATTATCAATGGGAAAACTTCGCGACCATTTATGTTAAAGACAGTAAAACCAGCTCCAGGCAATAAAGTAATTGTTGAACCTCTTAAAAAAATATCCAAGCTCAAATATGGTAGACCCAAAGAAATTGTTGAAAAAGAAATTATTGAAAGAGCTAAACTGTGATTTTTAGATGTATTAGCTTTGTAAAATTTAATTTACAAAAAATTCAAATTAAAAACCAAATTTCAGTTCGAATTTTTCCATTATCTTTTTATCGTTTTTTTTTACTTTCTTTTGGAAATAATTTTATCAATTAAACCGTATTTTCTTGCTTCTTCAGCAGATAAATAAAATTCCCGATCAGTATCTGCTTCAATTTGTTTTAAAGACTTTCCTGTATTTGCAGCAAGTATTTTATTTAATTTTTGGCGCATTTTCATAATATGCTCAGCGGTAATTTTAATTTCTATTGCTTGGCCTTCAACACCACCCATTACTTGATGAAGCATCACTTCGGCATTGGGCAATGCAAATCTCTTGCCTTTTGTCCCTGAAGATAAAATAACCGCTGCCATTGATGCCGCCATTCCGATGCAAATTGTTTGTACCTGACAAGACAAATAACGAATTGTATCATAGATTGCAAGACCAGCTGTAACAACGCCTCCTGGGCTATTGATATAAAGCTTAATATCTTTTTTAGAATCTTTGTTTTCAAGATAAAGCATCTGAGCAATAACCGTATTGGCGACTGCATCATTGATTGGCCCACCAATGAAAATAATCCTATCTTCTAAAAGCCTTGAATAAATATCGTAAGCGAAAATGCCATGTCGAGGTGATTTTTCTAAAACTGTTGGAACAATGTATTGATTACGCATAGAATTAAAATTTTAAAAAAAATGCTTAAATTATTTAATTTATTTAATTGAAAAAAAATAATATAACATCTTAACATTTTATCTATTGATTTGCAACACATTTAATTTTTTTATCTGGTGTTTTTAAATTTTATTTTTCGTATCCTACTATTTTTTCAAGTAAATTGAATACTTTTTCGTAAATAATCTCTTGTCTTACGCGATTTTTCAATTCTTCAGGCTGAAAATCCTGCAATGCATCATTTATGGAATAATAATGTTTTAAAATGTCATTAGCCTTGGCTGTAATTTCTTTTTCATCGGCTTCGATATTTTTTTCTTTAGCTATTTTTTCTAAAATTAAAAAATTCTTTATTCTTTTTTCAGCTTCTTTTTTTAAATCTTCAAAAACTTTTTTTTCATCAGTCCCCATTTTTTTTAAATAATCACCCCATAACAACCCGTTAAATTGTATATTTTCTTTAAAATTATCTAAAAGATTTAAGGCTTCTTGTTCTATTAAAAGGGGAGAAATTGAAAATGAAAAAATTGTTCTCAATTTAGTTAAAATATCTTCTCGAATTTTATTCCGTTGCTCGTTCGTTTTTTCTATTAAAAGACCTTTTTGCAATGATTTTTTTAATTCTTCAACGGAACTAAAATTCCCTAAATTTTTTACAAAACTATCAGTTAATTGAGGCAGTTGTCTTTCGAAAACAGCGTTCATTTTTACTTCAAAATCGACTCTTTTACCAGCAATTTCTTTGTGTTGATAATCACTTGGTATATCTAAAGAAAATCGCCTTTCTTCATTAGCTGCCATTTCTTCAAGCGCTTCTTCAAATCCTGGTACGAAACTACCTTTTCCCAAGATGAAGCCATAATTTTTTGCATATCCATTTTCTATTAAAACACCGCCGATTTTAGCGGCAAAATCTATATTCACATAATCTCCTTTTTTTGATTTGCGAGACACTTTAACAATTTTTGCGCGCGAATTAATAATATAATCTATTTCTTGATTAATTTCTTTTTCAGTAACTTCAGGTTTTTTAGGCAAAGTAATTTTCAATTGATTTTCAAAATTACCGATTTCAAATTCAGGGAATATAGGATAGGTAATACGGTATTCAAAATTGTCTCCTTGAGATAACTTAATAATGTCAATTTTAGGCTTGCCGATATAAGAAAAATCATTTTGTTTAATAGCCTTATCGAAAGTATCTTTTAAAGTAATATTTAAAAATTCATCCAATATCGCTGAGTTACCGAAATAATTTTTGACAACTTCAAAAGGCGCCATTCCTGGACGAAAGCCTTTTATTGGTTTTTTTTTAGAAAGATTAAAAGCGGCTTTTTTGAAATACTCGTTTACTTCTTCTAAGGGCACAAATACTGAAATTTCAACTTCAGTTTCTGTTTTTTTTACCGTTGTGCGCATTAGATTGACTACTCTTTAATTTATTACTGATTTTTTTAAGTATTGTTATCTTTTAAGTTTGTATTATCGCCATTATTTTGTTCAATGCCGTTATTTTGCGCTGAAATTTTTTCGTTTATTTGTTCAGGCTTGCCCTGAACTTTTACATCTATTTTCCAACCAGTTAATTTAGCGGCTAAACGGACATTTTGGCCCTTTTTACCGATTGCCAGACTTTGTTGATCTGGTGTTACCCAGGCAGTAGCAGTTTTTGTTTTTTCATCTAAATCAATACTTAAAATTTTAGCTGGACTTAAAGAGTTAATAATAAATTCTTTTTCGTCTTTGCTCCATTTTATTATATCAATTTTTTCAGAACCAAATTCATTAATGATTGCAGTTATACGAGCACCGCGTTGTCCAACACAAGCTCCTATTGGATCCACTTCAGGATTTGCTGAATAAACTGCTACTTTGGATCGTGAGCCTGCTTCTCGAGCAATACTTTTTATTTCAACTACTTTGTTGGCTATTTCAGGTACTTCTATCTCTAGCATTTTTTTTATCATTTCAGCGCTTGTTCTTGATAGAAAAATTATTGGCCCTCTTTGCCCGGATTCAATTGAAGATACATAGAAAGACATTCGGTCTTGTTCGCGGTATTTTTCATTAAAGATTTGTTCCTCTTTGGGTAAGATGCCTACGGCTTTACCTAAATCCACATAAATTAACTGCGGTTGAATTTTTTGAATAAAGCCACTGATTATTTGTCCGACTTTTTGCTTAAATTCCTCATATACACTTTCTCTTTCAGCTTCGCGTATCTTTTGGATAATAACTTGTTTGGCAGTTTGAGCGGCAATACGACCAAAATCCTCTTTAAAAGGAAGAGGGAAAAGCAGTTTATCACCTAAAGATACTTTTTTAATAAATTTTTTAGCAGCATCAAGTAAAATATGTCTTTGAGGTTTAAATCTTAAAGGGATTTCTTTTAGTTTGTCTAATTCTTCTTTTGTTGTTTTATTTAATATTATTTCTTCCGGTTTAAATTTAGACAATTCTTCTATTTGTATTTTCAAAGCTTCCTTTAACTTTTCTTGGGTATGTTGTCCATCTTTTCCGTCTTCATTTTTTAATAAAGATTCATCAACTATTATTTTTTCTTCATAAATTTTTATCTCTTTTTTTTCAGGATTGATTGAGGCGATGATCTTTTGGCCCTTTTTGCCGAATTCCTTTTTATAAGCCGCGGCAAAAGCCATCTCCACTGTTTGGAGAACTTTTTCTTTGTTCAAATCTTTTTCAGCTGCAATTTGTTCTACAGCCAATAAAAGTTCTTTAAAAACCATATTTTTTGAAAATAATGTCTTAAAATTTTATGACTTATCAAGAAAATTGTTACAAAAATTATAGTTTATTTTTCATCGCTGATTTAATTTCAATTTATTTTTTCATCGCCTTTTGATTATTAGATTGTTTTTAAATTTTTTAAATTTTCAATAACTTTTAATAAAACAGCCGCTTCCCTTAACCAGAAAAGCGGACACAACAACTTTATTTATAAAGTGTAACAGGTTATTATATAAAGTCAATACTTTCTGATTTAAAATATTTATTAAATTTTTATTAATGTTATAAAAACTGTCAATGATGTTTTTTGTGATTTTTAGCAAGCATCTGGATTGCGCCAAGTACCCCAATCATTGCTGCATTATCAGTGCTTAAAAATTTCGGTGGTACAAAAAATTGAATATTTAATTTTTCTTTTGAAATTTTTTCTTTAAAAAAATTTATTAGTCTCAAATTAGCTGAAACACCACCGGAAACAATCAAAGTTTTAGCATTATAGTCTTTTACTGCCTTTAATGTTTTCAAAACTAAAGTTTCAACAATGGCTCTTTGATAGCTAGCGGCGAGCTTTCTTTTATTTCGATTAATTTCTTTTTTTTTCATTTTTTGTAAAGTATAAAGCAAAGCTGTTTTAAGGCCTGAAAAAGAAAAATTATAGTCGTTACTTCTTATCATTGGTCGAGGGAAATTAAATGCTAATTCGTCTGCGTTTTGTGATAATTTTTCAATATATGGACCACCAGGATAGGGTCCTCCTAAAAGTCGGGCGCCTTTATCAAAAGCTTCGCCGGCGGCGTCGTCTTTTGTTTGTCCTATTTTAATTGGTTTTAATGTTTTTAAATAATAAAGTTCTGTGTGTCCTCCTGAGACTACAAGAGCAACTGCTGGAAATTTTAAAAGGGTGGGTTTATTTTGAATTTCTGGTGAAAGTAAAACGCTGTAAATATGTGAGATAATATGATTGATTGGAAGAGCTGGTTTATCTAAGAAATAAGCTAAAGTTTTGGCAGTAGTGATGCCAACAAGCAAACAAGGTTCAAGTCCGGGATAAGAAGTATAAGCAATAAGATCGATTTGATTAAAAGAAAAATTAGGCCGGTTTTTTTTTATAAATTGATAGGCGGTTTCAATTAAGATAGGCAAATTTTTACCGTGTTGACGGCTAGCAAGTTTAGGAACAACCCCACCGAATTTCTGATGTATCTTAAATTGCGAAGAAACTAAATTAACAATAATTTTATGTTCTAAAATAGATTTGCTTTCTACTAAAGCCACTCCAGTATCATCGCAAGAAGTTTCAATAGCAAAAGTAAGCATAGATTTTAAAATTTTACATTTTTTAATAAAGTGGGGTAAAATTGAAAAAATTGTTGAATTTTTAAATTTCAAAAACAATGGCTTTGCTAGAATCACTTTGTTTGTAAGACTTTGTAAAAAAACTTAATTTTCTATACGTTTACCACCAATTATTAATCGATAAGATGGTATACGATATCATATAATTAGTCTAATTAAATTACATCTATTTTAATTTTTTAATTTGGGCAATTTTAATTATTTTATTAATTATTTTTAGAAGTCTTCACTAATAATATTTTCATAATGTCTTATTTCATAATTATTTACATCAAAAGGAGATATCACTATGGCTATCAAATCAAATCGGTAATTTTCAGGAGACATTTTTTTAAATAAAAAATAAGTTTGGGCAAGTTTTTGTAATTTTTTAATTTTAAAGTAAGTAAAATGATCTTCTGGAGAAAAATAGTCGTTTTTAAAAATAGTTTTTACCTCAACAAAAATAATTTCAGAGTCTTTTTTGGCTATTAAATCTACCTCTCCAGTTTTAACTTTCCAATTTTTTTCTAAAATTTTTAATCCTTTATTTTTTAAAAAATCAGTTGCTATTTTTTCTCCATAATTGCCGAGTTTTTTAGTTGAAAAAAACTTATTTATCATTTAAAATGAATAATCGTTATTTAAACATTATCTGTTATAGTTTACTTTAATTATGCCAAAAGACAAGAGTGAAAGAATAAAAGTTATAGCACTTGGCGGCTCTATTATTAATCCTGGGAAACCAGATATAGAATTTTTAAAAAAATTTAGGCAAATGATAATTCGTTTTATAAAAGATGAAGGTTATAAGTTTTTAATTGTCGTAGGCGGTGGAAGATTATGTCGTATTTTCCAATCAAGTTTGAAAAAAATATCTCCTGATATCCCTAATGAAATATTAGATTGGCTTGGCATTAAAGTTACTCATTTAAATGCTTATTTTACATCAAAAATTTTCGACAAAAACGCAAGTCCTAAAATTTTAACCTCATTTAATCAAAGGATATTTTTTGGTCAGTATAATATTATTTTCGGGGCTGGTGTTAAACCAGGGTGGTCTACTGATTTTGATGCTTTTTATTGGGCTAAAAGATTAGGGGTTAAAGTAGTCCTTCTGCCTACAAATGTAAAATATATTTTCGATAAAGACCCGAAAAAATTTACATCCGCCAAGCCTTTTAAAGAGATATCTTGGAATAAATATAATACTTTAATTATTAAAAAATGGACCCCAGGGCTTAATATTCCTATAGATCAGAAAGCTGCTGATTTTGCCAAAAAAGAAAAGATGATTGCTTATGTTTTTAACGGAAAAAATTTAACAAATTTCAAAAAAGTAATTGCTGGTAAAGATTTTATTGGAACTGTAGTTAAATCTTGAAATTTGTTGTTTTTTGGTTAATAATTGATATCTCAATGAATAATATTTATTTTTTATTTTTAAACTTAATTATACTTTTAAAGAAAAAGTTTTTGTTGGTTTCTTTAAAATCTTTAAAAAATTCATGATAATAAGATGGCACGGACAATCATTTATCGAAATTAAAGCTAAAAATGCTAATATAGCTATAGATCCATACAGCGCGGAAATTGGATTTTTGCCTCCTAAAATAAAGGCGGATATTTTACTTATTACTCATCAACATTTAGATCACTCAAATAGAGAAACAATTTTGAATAATCCTTTTTTGATAGATAAGCCAGGCGAATATGCTTTAAAAGGATTTTATTTTAAAGGCATTCCATCTTTTCATGACAATGTTAAAGGTGCTAAAAGAGGCGAAAATATTATTTATTTAATGAATATAGAGGATGTTTTTTTGTGTCATTTGGGAGATATTGGACAGACTGAACTTTCAGAAAAACAGCTTGATGAATTAAGTAAAGTCGATATTGTATTTATTCCTGTTGGAGGAGTTTATACAATCGATGGGATTGAAGCAGCGCATATCTTGCATCAAATTGAACCGAAAATTGTTATTCCTATTCATTATAAGATTCCTAATTTAAAATATGATTTAAAAGAAGTTTCAATTTTTTTAAAAGAGATTGGGCAAAGTAAACCTCAAAAAATGAAAGAATTAAAAATCACTAGTTCATCCTCGCTTAAAGAAGGACCAGAAGTTGTGCTTCTTGAAAAATATAGTTAATTGAAAAACGGATTTATAAAGCAAACAAAATAATCAATCTGGCAATGCAAAAATTTGTCTATAAAACAAAAGAATATGTTGAAAAATTGAGAGCTAAACCATATTCTACAAGAAAAAGGCTTATGTGGTTTTATAGCGTTATTACTATAATTATTATTTTACTTCTTTGGTCAATCTACATTAAAAATAAACTTCAACTAAATTTTAGCAAACCTCACGAAGAACCTAAAAGAAACCAAATAGTTATTCCATCTTTATTCGGAAATTTAAAAGAATTTTTCAGCGATTTTGCTGAATTTTTAACGCCAAAACCGAATTTTGATGAAAATGGCAATGAGAATGAGGAGTGATGATATTATTTAACGATTTTAATAATGACTTATATTTAAAATAATTTTAGCATTAATATGGGAAAAATAATCCAAAAAGAAATCACTGAAACTTTAGAAAAATCTTATTTAGATTATGCAATGAGTGTTATTGTGTCACGCGCTTTGCCTGATGTTCGGGATGGATTAAAACCAGTACAAAGACGGATTTTATATGCAATGTATAAGTTAGGATTAAAATCAGGAGCAAAATTTAGAAAGTCAGCCACAGTTGTCGGAGAAGTTTTGGGGAAATATCATCCTCATGGTGATATGCCGGTTTATGACGCGTTGACCAGAATGGCGCAGGATTTTTCAATGCGGTATCCTTTGATTTATGGGCAAGGTAATTTTGGCTCAATAGATGGGGATGCGCCGGCTGCTATGCGTTATACAGAAGTAAAAATGACTAAAATGGCAGAAGAGATGCTGGAAGATATAGAAAAAGAAACTGTGGATTTTGTGCCCAATTACGATAATACTTTAAAAGAACCAGCTTATTTGCCATCAAAATTACCCCAATTATTACTTAATGGTGTTAAAGGCATTGCGGTTGGAATGGCAACTTCTATTCCTCCACATAATTTAAAAGAAATAGCTGATGCGGCTGTTTATTTGATTGATAATCCCGATTGCACGAGTGAAGATTTATTAAATTTTATTAAGGGTCCTGACTTCCCAACTGGTGGAATTATCTATGATAGGAATGCTATTTTAAAGGCGTATGGTACAGGCAAGGGGGCAATTCCTTGTCGTGCTAAAACTGAAATCAAGGATAATGAAATTATTATAAAAGAACTTGTTTATCAAACGAACAAAGCTAATTTAATCCAGAAAATAGCCGATTTAGTAAAAGAAGATAATATTAAAGGCATCAAAGATATAAGAGATGAATCTGATAAAAATGGTATTTCTATCAAAATTGAAGTAAAAAAGGGTTTTTCTGTAGAGCAGGTTTTGAAATATTTGTTTAAATATACAGAACTCGAGCAGTTTTTTTATGTTAATTTTTTGGCATTGGTCGATGGAGTGCAACCTAAAGTTTTGTCAATTCGGGAAATAATTTCTGAATTTATTAAGCATCGGCAGATTATTTGGACAAAAAAGGCGCAATTTGATTTAAAAGAAGCTCAAGCAAGAGTACATATTTTAGAAGGTCTTTCAAAAGCATTAGATTATATTGACGCTATTATTAAAGTAATTAAAAGTTCAAAAACGCGAGAGGAAGCTGCTTTAAATTTGATTAAAAAATTTCAGTTTACATCAATTCAAGCGGAAGCAATTTTACAAATGCAGTTGGCGCGATTAGCTGGACTTGAGAGAAAAAAAATTTCCGACGAATTAGAACAAAAAAGAAAAATTATCGCGTATCTTAAAGATTTATTAGCTCATCCAAAAAAGATTTTAGCTGAAATTAAAAAAGAAATAAAAGAACTGGCAAAGCTTTACGGAGATGAAAGAAAAACCAAAGTTATTAAGGGTAAATTTGAAGAGGTTGCAGAAGAAGATTTAGTTATTAAAGAAGAAACTTTAATCATTGGCACTGATAATGGTTATGTGAAGCGAATTTCACCGAAATTATTTAAAGCCCAGGCTCGTGGTGGTAAAGGCATTTTAGGTATTTTAGTTAATTCCGATGATAAAGCAAAGCATTTGGTATATTGTCAAACTACTGATGATGTATTTATCTTAACAAATGATGGAGTGATGTTCGTTTATAAGGCATATGATATTCCAGATAAAAAGCGAGAGCAAAAGGGGGATATAATTTTGCAAAAACCTATTTCTGTTATAGTAACTAAAAAATATGATATTGCAAAAGAATATTTTGTATTTATTACTAGATATGGTAAAATTAAAAAAACAAAACAGGAAGAATTTACGAATATTTCGCGAGGGGGACTTATTGCTGTGAAAATAGCTCAGGATGATGTGGTAAAATTTTTAAAGTTCGCCGATGATAAAGATTTTATCTTCATTGCTACTAAATTTGGAAAAATTATTTTGTTTGCTGTTAAAAATATTTCAGAGCAAGGGCGTTATGCCGGAGGAGTCAAAGGAATTCGTTTAGAAAAAGGAGATGAAGTGATTGGTGCGGAAGTTATTAGTGTTGAAGATATGAAAAAATCATCTCAAATCTTGGTAATTACTGAAAAAGGATTGGGTAAGAAAGTATCTATAAAAGAATTTTCTCTTCAGGGACGCGGTGGTACAGGTAGGAAGCTCTCTAAAGTAAATCAAAAAACCGGTGCTATAAAAATTCTCAAAGCAGTTAAAGAAAATTCTCAAGAGTTGTTGATAGTTTCAGAAATGGGACAAATAATGAGAACAGAAATATCTAAAATTCCAGTACAAGGCAGATATGCTCAAGGAGTCATTATAATGAAATTTGATTTAAACGATAAGGTAGCAGATGCGGTAATATTATAGAGGCGAATAAGATATATTTTAAAAGCAAAAAAGTATTAAAAGGTATTATCGAAAATAATTTAAATTTTAAAATTAAAGAAGGGTAGGATAAGTATGGACGGGTTATTAAATCCGGAAGATATTATTAGAAAATGCGCTTTTTTTAACGGTGCTAAAGTTGCTGATTTTGGTTGTGGGCATGGCCATTTAACTTTATTGATTGCCAAAGAAATAGGCAATGAAGGAAAAATTTACGCTTTTGATATTCTAGATGAAGCGCTTGAAGGGCTTTTAAGAAAGGCCCATTTATTTGGTTTTAAAAATATTGAAGTTAAAAAAACTAATTTAGCTTTGCCCCAAAGCACTGCTTTAAGAGAAAATTCCTGCGATTTTGTTTTTGCTGCAAATATGATGTTTCAAAATCCTGATGAAGATAAAATTAAAATTTTAAATGAAGCTTATAGAATTTTGAAACACGGAGGTAAATTAATCGTCATCGATTGGTCAAATAAAGCCAGTTTCGGTCCTAAAGAACATAAAATTGATTCAGAAAAATTTAAAGAAAAAGCTTTTCAAGTAGGATTTAATTTCTTAGAAAGTTTTAACGCTGGAATTGCTCATTTTGGACTTGTTTTTGTGAAATGAAATAAATATTTTATTTTTTATTATAAACTAAAAGTTATGAGTTTAGTCGAATCAAAAACAAAAATTATACTTTTTGGGGGATTAGCGGCATTCATTTTGATTATCCTTTTGGTATTTACATTTGGAACCAAACCAGCTCCACCTAAACTTGAACCAGTTTCTTTGACTTTTTGGGGGGTATATGATGATTCTTATATTTATGACAGCGTAATAAAAAATTTTAAGTTAGTGCGTCCTAATATTTCTATTTCTTATAAAAAATTAAGTCCTCAGGATTATGAAAAAGCAATTTTAGAAGGACTTGCTAGCGGTAAGGGGCCGGATATTATAATGCTTCATAATACTGAACTTTTTAAAAACAAAGAACTTTTAGTACCTTTACCTCCTTGTATTGTTTATAATCAGTTTTATCGAAAATTTTTCACCACTGCTGAAGATACTATACCGCCAATTCCTAAAAACACACCGAAAAAGAATTGTGAATATACAAACGCTTCCTTTAAAAAAGAACTTTATCAAAATATTTTAAAAAATTATGGTGAAATTTTTGTACCAGTAGCAGCAGCAGATTTTATTTCTGATGGTAAGGTGTATGCAATGCCACTTTATGTCGATACTTTAGCTTTATTTTATAATAAAAACCATTTTTATTCTTCTGCTATTGCCCAACCTCCCCAAACTTGGGATGAGTTTATATCTGTTGTCCAAAAATTGCGTCGCATTAGAATAGATGGTTTTATTGAGCGTGCGGCTGTTGCTTTAGGCGATACTAAAACAGTGCATCGAGCGGTAGATATTTTTATGCTTCTTGCCCTTCAAAGTGGGGCTTCTCCAATTGATTTACAAAAAGGAAAAGTTTCTTTTACGGAAAGTCGTGTTTTATCGGATGGTCGGACTGTATTTCCAGTGATTGATGCCCTTAAATTTTATTTAGCTTTTGCCAATCCCATTGCTTTAATAAATAATCAAGATGTTTATACTTGGAATAATCGACAAAACTATTCAATAGATGCTTTCGTTAGAGAAGAAGTGTCAATGATATTAGATTATGCTTATATCATACCCGATATTAAAAATAAAAATGCTTATTTAAATTTTGGAGTTGCGCCTGTACCTCAACTAAAAGCTGATTCTTTTAGTAAAGTAAATTATGCTGATTATTATGGTGTTGCCGTAACTAATAAGGTTTTAGATAAAACGCGACAAGGATCTATTTGTGGCGCAAAATGCTATAGCGCGTGGGAGTTTTTAATATTTTTGACCAATAAAGATAATTCTAAAGTTTATTTAGAAAAAGCTTTCAGGCCAACTGCTAGAAAAGATCTTGTCGATTTTCAAGGCAATCATCCAGAACTCGGAGTTTTTGCAGTTCAATCTTTAACAGCTAAAAGTTGGCCTCGTCCAGATAGAGCGCTTGTTGAACAAATTTTAATCAATGCAATGGAAGATGTTTTAAAGGGAAATAAAGAAATATTTGAAGCTTTAAAGTCAGCCAATGAGAAAGTAAAAGTCCTTATTCCACCAACTAAAAGGTGATTGATTTTTAAATTATAAATCAATACGCATCAAGGTTTGACTTTGTTAGTTTGTATGTTGAAAATTTTTAAAATTTCCTTCTTAACATTTTCGGTAAGCTTTGTCGCGTTTGTGCTTTTTTCTTTTTTTTTAAATTTTTTGCTTTACAAAAAGTGAACAGTATGTCATCTTTAAAAAAGTGAACGATCCGTCATTTTTTGAAAGGAGAATGTAAATGAACGAGACTAGCCAGGAAAAAATCAAAGCTAAAATAACCATAGAAGATAGCGAAAAAAAAATAAATCGAAATCAAGCTTTAAAAATTTTGCTTGATAAAAATAGCTCATTAAAAAATTTAATTTTATCTGCAAAAGACTTCGTTGATAATTTTAACGCTTTTACTAAGTCCTTAGTCCAAATTGATAAAAAAACCAAAATTTTTTCAAATCCTGAAAGTTTTAAAACTTTCGTTAATGAAAGTATAAACGAAATAAAAAATATCATTGAAGAGATATTAAGTGGGGCTGATTCTGGGCTTTTATTTGAGGCAAAAGAAAATTTCGATAGTTTTTTACAACTAGTGTCTTCTATATCTGATATTCAAAATGTTGTAAATATTAGTCAAAAAACTTTAACAGCGTTAGATAATTTGCAAAAATCCTACAACGAATCAAAATCCAATTTAAATTTAAAAAATATTAAAATAAATTTTGAACTTACTGTTTCTGGCAAAAAAAAGTTAGAAGATATTGTTAAGGGTGAGCTTGAAAATTTATACCAGAAGTTTAAAAAAGAAGCAGATCAGGCAGCATTGTTAATTGGTAGAATCGCTCTTTGTGAAACTGATCTTAAATTAGATTCAGGCTGCGCCGATAAATATAGTTTGATAAAAGAATTAGAAGGTATTATAAAAACGACTTTGCCAAAAACTTTTGATGAGCTTATTAATCATATAACAAATAATTTAAAAATTGAATTTAGTCTGAATGGTTTTTCCGATTTTGCCGGGGATATCAGCGCTATTTTTAAAATCACCAATATTCAAATAAAAACACAAAAGTCAAGTAGTGAGATAACTTTTTCTTTGGAAGGCGTTGGGGCGATTGGGGCAGATGATAAAATTCAATGGATTATTAAATACAAGGGAAAAGTTTATGATTTTGATACTTTTAATCCTAAAATTAATTTATCACAATTTAATATATTTAATAATCTTTATACGCAGGTATCACTGCCACCTCCACCGCCACCATCTTCAAATTTCGATTTGCCAACTACTATATCTCCATCGTTTTATGATACTTCTGAGTCTTCTGAAGTTTCGGCGCAAGTTGCTGTTATCAAAGCAGATAATAATCAGCCTTTAATGATTGGTGGCTTAAATGAAGGTCAAATAGGTCAAGATAATAATCAACTTTCAGGCACAAAAGATGATTGTGAAAGAAAAAATAGGGGACAAGCTTGTACAGCCAATAACGGTCAAAGCGGAAGATGTAATTATATTCCCAATTCTTCAGATTTAAGTTTATGGTGCAAACCAGTTTTTAACGATTGTGAAGGAAAATCAGTGGATGATAAATGTGAAATCGATGGAAAACAAGGTAAATGCGTTGATTATCAAAAACCAGAGCTTCTTTGTAAAGTTGTGGGAGATACTGGAAGAACCGGGGAATCCAAAGAACCTCCCCAATCAAACCCCCCTTCGCAAATGGCATTTGACCAAGATTGCAAAAACGGTATTTTGGAAAACGGAGGACTTATTCCTTGCAGAGGAACTGCTGGCTGCCCTTGCACATTTTGCCACTTTTTTTATCTAATCCAAAAAATTATCAATTTTGTTACCTTAAAACTTGTCCCTACAATTGCTATTTTGCTGATAATAATTGGTGGTGGTATGTATTTATTTAATTTTGGTAATACAAATCGCGTAAGACAGGGAACTGATATTTTAATAGGCGTAGCAATTGGAATTTTGATTATTTATGGTGCTTGGCTTATAATTAATACTATCCTAATTGCTTTTGTAAATCCGGAAGCAATAAAAGATTTTCCTGAAAGATGGTTTAGTATAACTTGTCCGGTAAAGTAATAAAAGGAATAATTAATGTTGGATTGAGATTTTAAAGTTAAGATTTGTAATCTAAGAATTTGCAAAAATTGTTAAATTGAAAAATTAAAATTGATCCGTAATTTATAATTCATAAATCTTAAATTTTTCAAACCCTATTTTATACATATGTCTTTTTGTCATCAAAATACTAAACGAAAAATCGCTATAGTTATTTTGTTATTAGCGATATTTCCTTTTATCGCTTTAGCTCAAGCGCCGCCACCTCCGCCACCACCACCAGGAGAAGGGAGCAACAATGGAGGAACTGCTGACGCTGAAGCTCAAATAATATCAGAGCTGAACGCTTTTAAGTCTAAACTTCAAAGTTTAAAACAAAAATTTAATTCTTTACAACAAGATGCAGCGACTGTTTTGCGTCCTGTTTATTTAGTCTATGGACATACTTTTGTACCCAATGTTTCTGGCAATAAAATAGATATTGATATCAATAATTTTACAAAGGAAAAATACTCAAGTTTCACTAAATTGTATGAGAAATTCTTAAGCGAAAAATATCCTGACCTTAAAGAGAATTTTATTGGAGTTTTAGGCGAAGAAGTGGCGGTGCTTTTTGTTATTTCCTTTGTAGACATGATACAAGATGCGATAGGTTATTATTTAAAAGCAATAAATATAGATTTAACAAAGAGCGCTCAGGAGGTAAAGGATAATGCAAAATGCTTTTTAGAGAAAATCAACAATGTGCCTGTAGATATTAAACAAAGTAGTGATATGTTTAAAAAAGTTGATTTTGGGCTTTCAGTTTTTCGTTGTTTAATGGGTTTTTTAAAAGGACTTTCTGATTTTAGAGATGTTAACGCTTGGTTTGAGTCAATTGGAATAACATTTGATAGATATTTTGATAAAGATGCACTATCGCAAACCGTAGCGGTTTTGTCTTCAGGTGGAAATTTTGATTCGCCATCAAATTATCCAAAAGAACTTCATGGATTAATAGAGCCGGCTAGACATTTAATTGAAATTGCTAATTTAGCTGATACTTTGGCTAAACTGAAAAACTTCGCAGGTAACGTGATTTATAATTTTTTAGCTAATCTTTTGAACTCATCTGGTAATGATGATGTAAAAACAGCGATTGCTCTTTTTCCAGTAGCAATGGAAAATATTTATAACCATTATGCGGCTTTTGTTTCTGGTTTGAAGCAGGCTACTACTTTAAGGGACTTAAATGTAGGTTATAAAAATTTAGGCGAACAAGGAAATAATTTGAATTATGAATTTAATGCAGGAATTGATAGTTATTGTAAATGGCAAATCATTCAAGGTGGCGATTTAAAGGAATATGAGAAATGCACTTTTACGTCTTTGATAAATAAAAGCGGACAAGTTGAGTATAAGACTTGGGCGCTTGGTTCTTTATTGTTTGCACAAGGGACATTTGATTCTGGACAAGAAAAAAACGCCAGTCCGCCATTAGGTGGTAATGTTGGAGGAAGCAATAATGGCGAAAAAATATTTGATGAAAATTGCAGTGTTAGTTGTTCAAGTGGTATGTGTTTAAGAGATCAAAATGGGAAATTATTAGAATGCGTCCAAGAAACTCGAATCGATGAAAATTGTCTAACGACTATTTGCTCAAGCGGTAGATGCTTAAAAGACCAAGACGGTAAGTTTTTAAAGTGTATGCCTGAAAGAATTTTTAATGATTGTTCAATTTATTATAATCCAGATAATATATGCACACCCGCTCTTTTAGCCTGTTGTAGTGATTTTGGAAAAAAATGCGTAAGCGGAAAATGTGTAAGTATGGGCAGTGATATTTTGCCGCCAGTTTTAACAGATCCTTGTTTAAGTCCAGAAAATATCTCTAAATGCGATTTAAAAACAGAAAAATGCGTAGATGATGGGAAAGGAAATGCTATCTGTGTACCTAAAGACTCTGAAACAGGTGGAGGTGACGGCAAGAAAAAAAATTTTTGTTCATCAATGCCTGAACCTAAAGAAGGTGAAATTATAATTCCTAATCCTTTATGCGATTCCACTTTACTTGAGTTAATTAGACGAATTGGCACTTTTTTGCAGTGGTTAGCAATTATTTTAGCTCCGGCTATATTTATTATTGCTGGAATTATGTATCTTATCTCTGGAGGTAATCCTGAAAGAGTAAAAACTGCTTCAAAAATGATGCTTTGGGCGGCTATAGGATTTGTTATTATTTTATTATCATTTGGCCTTGTCAATGTTATAATGGATTTAATAGGGTATAGATAGTTTTTGGATTGGTTTTTCCTGTTTTTTACAGAAAATAAATTGTTGCGCAAAAATTACCTTTGAGGTATAATTAATTATCAGGAACTTATCTTTATAGGAAATTAATCTTAATAATTATCAAATTTCAAAAAGTAAAGGAGGTGAAATAAATGAGACAAAAAAAATTTTTTTACAATATTTTGTGGGGCGTGACTTTTTTGACTTATTTAATTTCTTTTTTTTATTTTTTTAGTCCTTCAGTTTTAGCACAGGAAGGGGGAACTTGGAAACAAGCAAATATCGGAGAAGCTCCATTTAAGGATTGGTGTACTTTTTTGAAATTTTTAAGTGATATGATTAAATGGATTTTGATTATCGGTTTGTTAATTGGAGTAGTTGTGATTATTTTTGGTGGGATTAGTTTTTTAACAGCAGGAGGTGATTCTGCAAAAGCGGGGCAGGCAGGCAAAACCATTGGATTTGCCGCAATTGGAATAATTATTGTTGCTTTGGCTTTTGCTTTGGTTAGAGTTTTAGGAAGTTTAACCGGCGTAGATTTCAGTTTAGAATGTGAAGGACAACAACTGTTGGATTAATATTGATTAATAAAAAATTTATAAAACCAAAAAAGGTAGGTTTGTTCTGCCTACCTTTTTAATTTTTATTGAATGCGGATGAGAGGAGTCGAACCTCCAAGAGGGTAATCCCTCACAGGGTCCTAAGCCCTGCGCGTCTGCCAATTCCGCCACATCCGCGTTTTAATTGAACCATCAAGCGTCAACTATCGATACTTAAAAATTTAATTTTCATTGATTTATCATTCTTGATTTATAATTTTTAATTATGAAAACCCCCTAAATTTTTATTGTTTTTGGCTCTTGCCAAGTGAGGCAAAATCGTTTATTTTAATTTATTCCAGAGGATTCCTTAATATCGGGTATAAACTTGGCGATTTATAATTTGAATAAAAACTTTTTTTTAACAAAAGATTATTGTCTTTATCATAAACTTCTTGTGTTAAAACAGTCTTCATTGCTCCATCATTCTTTTTTTCGTATATGATTGGTCCTTTTAATTTGATTTGCCTTCCTTCATTTAAACCAAAGACACTAAAAATTATATCATTCCCTTTAACTTCGCTTTGAATATAAATGTAGCCATTTGTAATGTTTACAAACTTTAAATCAGTATATGGCGAATAAATCGTGGCGTCAAATCCTGGAGGATCATAAAAGGCTACTGGATAAGCATGGGGTGAACGTTCAGTGATTTTCAGTCCAGCTTTAACAACCGCTTGAAATAAAGTTGTTGAAACTTGGCATAGACCCCCACCATATTCTGGAATAGTTTTGTTGTCCTTGATGACAAGTCCTGGCAAATATCCTTGCTCTGGACCTATCTCACCTAAATTTTTATTGAATGAAAATTCTTCCTGGGGAGCAATTAATATCCCGTTAAATTTTGCAGCACCAACTTTTATATTATGCACTCTTGAAGCGGCTGAACCTGAAAAATTTGTTTTGCCTTGCGCTAATAGAGAGTTTATGCCTAATTCTAAATAATTATCTTCTCGCAAAGCAGCAGGAATTTCTCTGATTTTTATTTCTATTATTTCATTGCGTTCATTGAAAGATTTTACGAACTCATTTAAAGTTTCCTGAATTTCAATTTCTCTACCGCTTTTGTCTTTTTGTTTTATAACAACACTTTTGTTATCATTGAAAGAAAGTATCGCGTTTTCTGGTTTTTTAGCAATTTGAGGCGCTATTTGATTTAAAAAGTTTTCGATTTCTTTTGTGCTGGGCGATATATTGATTGAAGATTCTTCGACTTTAAAGGAAATGATATCATAGATAACTTCCTTCGGTACTGGCCAGGTTTCATCTTTATATTTTAATTTAAAATTTTTTTTTCTTACTAAAGCCAAAGCCTCATCTATTGCCTTTTGTGCCTTAAAATCTTCAATGTTAGGTTTAGTTTTTAAAGTTTTGACATCAAATTCTTTATTTTGTAATTTAGCTGAAGCAAATATAACTTCTTTTTTCAAGGATTCAGCATCTATCTTTGATCCATCTTTTGATTTGTGTAATATGAATTCACCGTTGATCTTTTCAACAAAAGCGTTTTGGGGCTGGTCTATAAAAACATTTAATTTTTCATCAATAAATTTATTGAATTTGTTAAAATTTAAAGAAACTATTAAATCATAATATTTTGGCACGAAAAAACTTTTTATTTGATTTATAAAATTAAGATAAAATTTTTCTGAAAAGTTCTGTTTTTTTAAAATATTAACTAAAGTTTGTTCAACATTGATATTTAGTCCTATATCTTTTAATTTAGATAAAATTTCTTGATCTTTTATTTTAAAACGGAAATCTTGAGATAAATAAACATCGACTTTGTTTGAAAATAATTTTTTTGCTTTTGCGAAATTAAAAAAATTAATATTTTCACCGGCTAAAAAAACATTAATAAAATGGCTGTTTGCCCAAATTTCAAATAAAATAAAAATGCTAATGAAAAAAATAAAAAAGATTATCAGTGAAATGTTGATTTTGTTGAAAAAAATAAGATTACCCTTTGGCTTTTTCATCATTTCGTTAAATTCAAAAAACCGCGACTTTTTTTAAGGTCTTATTATTATATTGAGGATTTTTAATTTAAAAAAGCTCTTAAATCACTCAATTTCAATAGCAATTTTTCTGGTTGTTTCCTTTTTAATTTTAGGCAAACGAATAGTTAAAATTCCGTTTTTAAGGGAAGCTCTAATTTTATTAATTTCTACTTCTTGAGGTAAAATAATTGATCGAGAAAAGGGGCCCCAGTAAAGCTCTTGGAAATAATAATCTTCTTGAGCGACCGGCTCATCGTTTGAACGACGACCTTTGATTGTGATCATATCGTTAGAAATGGAAACATCTAAATCTTCTGGTCTTACGCCAGCTACCGGAGATTTAATGACAATTTCTGAAGCAGTTTGGTAAACATCTATGGTGAGCTGTCCTTCTTCTTCCGGTATGTTTTGTTCGTTTGATTTAGATTCTTGTTGGTTTTGTTGTGTAATTTGTTTGGTTTGGACTTCTTGGGTATCGCTTTTTGTTTCTATAGTGTGTTCTTTTTTGGCGTCTGAAGTGAAAGACCCGGTTAATAATTCAAAAAATGTTGGCTTTTTCTTATTGTTCATATTTTTTTACTCCGCGCAGTGATCCAATAAAATAAGGATACTACTTTGCGGAATTTATTTAAATTTTTGGCAAATTTTTTAAGGACATCGTATTAAAATCAACAAGTTTATTTACTAATTATTTTTTTGCAGTTTTTTAAATTCTTTATCAACTATTATATACGAAAAAAATAATAAAAGCAAAAGGAGAAAGATTTTAATGCTGTAATTTGTAATCTCATCTTGCGAGAAGGTCAGTTGTGTGTTTAAATTAAAATTTGTATGGATTAGGGTTGAAAACATAAGACCCACCAAAATAGATTTTGCATAATAAAATCGGGTATTTTTAAAGTGAAAGTAAGCTTTTGCAAAAAAATAACCAAAAATTCCCGAAGCTAAAATATGTAAAAATGTGCTAAATAATGACCGCATAAAAATAAAACCGATGATTTCAAATTGATAATTTAAAAAAGAGTCCTCAACTAAAAAATCGTTTTTAAAAGCAATATCCAATGCATACAATAAATTTTCAGCTGCCGAAAATCCTAAAGCAGCTGTTATTAAATATACCATCGCGTCTACTGGTTCGTCAAATTCTTCTTTAGCTTTTCCCCAAAGCGAAAGTCTCATAGTGAAAAATTTATAAGATTCTTCTATTGCCGCCGCTATAAAAAACATTACTATGATTACAAAGGGCATATCTAAAGAAAAAAAAGATTTGTTTATAAAAGAGCAATTGAAATTTAAAAAAGAGAAATAGCCTAAGGCTGTCTTTAGATTTTCGTTAGTACAAAATTGAAATAAACCAACTAAAGGGGTAAACAAAAAACTTAAAATAAATATACGACGCAATATATAATTGGGTTCTTGATTATAATCTTTGCTTTTGAAAAATTGCAGCCATAAAAAAGTAGGTAGCAAGGTTAAAATTACAATTTCAATTATTTTAAGATATACCATATCTTCTAATTTCATTAAAAATACTGAAAAGTAAGTTGTTTTTTACAATTTATTTAATTCTTCAAAAATTACTTTAATACTTTTTGTTGGCTCTTTTTTTCTAATATCAATAATTTTTTGTTTTATTTTTTCAAATTGCGCCGTTTCTCTTTTAAAGTATAATTTTTTATCGAGTTTTCTTATTTGAGCGATTATAAGTAATCCTTGACCGTTAAGGTCTTCCCATAATTTTTCAGTTACAAACGGTAAAAAAGGATGAAGAATTTTTATTACCTCAGTAAACACATACCTTAAAATTTCAGATCGGACATTGGCTTTTTCTGACTTACTTATTTCAATATACCAATCAGCGAATTCGTGCCATATAAAATTATTCATTTTTTCCAAAGCTTGATTAAACTTATAATTCTTTAAATATTTTTGGCAATCTTTTAGTGTTTTATAAAATAAAGTTAATATCCATTTATCCGCTAAACTTAATTTGTCAGGATCAATTAAATTTTCTTTTTCATTGAAAATAGTTAAATTCTTATATTTTAAAAATCTTCCAATGTTCCAAATTTTATTTACAAAGTTTCGTGCACTTTTTATTTTTTCTTCACTTATGCTTTGATCATTGCCAAGAGCCGTTCCCAAAACAAGCGAAACTCTAATAGCGTCAGCACCATATTTATTTGCCATTTCTATCGGGTCAATAACATTCCCCTTAGATTTTGACATTTTTTGCCCTTTAGCATCTCTAACTAAGCCATGTAAAACTATATCTTTAAAAGGAACTTTTTTAGTAACATATAAACCTAACATTATCATTCTGGCTACCCAAAAAAATAAAATATCCCAAGCTGTTTCCATAACTGAAGTTGGGTAAAATTTTTCGAAATCACTTAATATTTTTATCTGCTTATTCTTTTTAAAAAGATCTATTTTTGGATAAAAATTTTTCGTTTTTGATTGGCTTGTTGCAAGTAAGGTCGCAAAAGGCCATTGGGCTGAAGAAAACCAGGTATCAAAAACATCATCTGTGTCAGCTTCAGGTATTTTAATGCCCCAGGGAATTTGGCGCGATATATTCCAATCTTTCAAATCTTTCATCCAGTTTAAAAAAATTTTCGTAAATCTTTTTGGATAAAATTTAATTTCTCCTTTTTGCACAGCTTGTATTGCCATATCGCGAAGTGATAGGCTACCACTTTTTGGCTTTTGAGTCATTTTAATAAAGTATTGATTTTTTAAAATTAATGGTTCAATGATTGTTTTACATTTATAACAAAGAGCGACATTATGTTTGTATTGGTTATCTGTTTTTTGTGGATCAAGTAAACCTTTTTTTATCATTGCTTCACAAATTTTTTTGCGCGCTTCTTTGACATTCAATCCCTTATAAGGACCAGCTAAATCGTTCATTTTGCCATAATTATCAATAACTTGACGAGGTGGAGGAATTTCATTTTTATGCCTTTGCCAAATTTCAAAATCAACTAAATCATGTGCCGGTGTAACCTTAACTATCCCAGTGCCAAATTCCTGATTAACAGCTTTATCAGATATTACTTTGATTTGTTTTTTTCCTAAAACTGTTTCAATATCAATGATTTTACCAATAAAATTTTTATACCTTTTATCATCAGGATGGACTGCAAGAGCAATATCTCCAAATGTTGTTTCAGGTCTTACTGTGGCTACTTCCAAGGGACCATATTTTATATAATACAAAGGATCTGTCCTTTCTTCATATTTAATCTCTAAATCTGAAAGAGAAGTTTGGTGTTTGGTGCACCAATTAATTATTCTTTCGCCTTTGTAAATCAAGCCGTCTTTTTTTAATTTTTCGAAAGTTTGATAAACAATATCTATAATATCCTTATCTAAAGTAAATTTTTCTCGCGACCAGTCGCATGAAGCTCCAAGTATTTTAAGCTGATTTTTCATTTTTTCTTTATTATTTAAGGTAAATTTAAGCATTTCTTGATAAAGTTTTTCTTTGGGAATTTTAAAACGATTACGACCTTCTTTTTCAAGTATTTTAAGCTGATTTTTCATTTTTTCTTTATTATTTAAGGTAAATTTAAGCATTTCTTGATAAAGTTTTTCTTTGGGAATTTTAAAACGATTACGACCTTCTTTTTCAAGTTTTTTATCAAAAACAACCTGAGTTTCAAACCCAGCATGATCAGCCCCAGGAAGCCATAGGGTTATATAACCTAGCATTCGATGATAACGGATTAAAATATCTTGCAAAGTAATAAAAACCGCATGACCCATATGCAAAGAGCCGTTGGCATTTGGGGGAGGCATTATAATTGAAAAATATTTTTTTAAGCCCTTTTTAGATTTAGCGTTTGGTAAATAATCCGGATTAAAAAAACCAGAAATTTCCCACTTGTGATAAATTTGGGATTCTAATTGGTGATTATAGTTTTTCTCCATATCGCAATTACTTATGCACTAAAATGCTAATATCTTAAGAAAAAATAAACTAATTTTTAGAAATTTTTTATTTATTTGAACCGCCTTTTACAATAAAAAGACAGATTTGATTGTTACTTGGGTCGCACATATTTTGAATTTCAGGATAATATTCTAACCGGGCGCTTAATTCATATTTCTTGCCATCAGATTTATAAGCATAATAGAAGTCAGGCGATAGGGGATCTTTTGGAATCTCTGGAAAATATTTTTTGCTGGATAAAATACTCCAGAGAGGATTATTAGGTTTATCCAAGCGAGTCCATTTTGAAGCAACTGGATATTTTTTGTAATCATTGTGGTATAACTCTAAAGCTAAATTTATTGTGCTTATGTCACCAAGGCGTTTATCATTGCGAATTTTTTTTATTTTCAAGCTTTCATCTTCAACTTGATTGCTTAATCCCATCTTTGATAGTATCGCTTCAATATTTTCATATTCAGTAGGTTCTTCTATAGCAAAATCTTTTCCAAAATCGCTGTATTGAATTTGCAAGTAGCCTTCTATTTGGGGTTTTGGAGCTATATTTTGGATATAATTGTATTGCCTCTCTGACGAAGATGGCTCTTCTATTTTAGAGATGAACTCTCCAATGTCAACTTTAAATTGATAGATTAAATTATCGTTTTTGCCAAACCAAACTTCAAAGGGCATTTGAGAAATATTATCAGTGGTTTTTTCCATTTTTTCTTGATTGTTTTTCAATTCATTGATGAAAATTGCTAAATTTTTGCTAGAATCGAATTCAGTATTTTGTAAAACTACTTCTTCAGATAAAATTTTTACAACCTCCATTAACATTTTTAAAATAAATTCTTTTTTGAGGGTCAATTTATAATAATAGGTATCAATGTTATTAATTCGTTCTTCTTTTGATTTCTGAATAAAAAATATATCTTGTATTTTAGCGCCACTAAAAAATGAAGCCAGTTTTTTTACTAAAACTTCTTTACCCTGGAAGAGTTTTGGAAATACCTGTTTAAAATCAGTTGCAGCCTGATTTTCAAAAAAGTCTTTATAATCAACTTTTATCCATTTTTGAGTAATATCTGGTAAAAATGAATTAAGCAAAGTCCCTTTGTCAATTTTAAAATATAAATTGTCATTTAAAAATAAAATCTGACCAGATTCAAAAAAAGATACCAAATCTATTTTAGATTGGAAATCAACTTTTGCTTTTAATTTTTCTATATTGTTTTTATCAGAAGAGCTTTTTTGATAAACATCAATAGTTAATTTAAATTCAAAATTTTCAGGCAGGGTATTGATAGTCGGATTAAAATTTTTTTCATTTTCTTTTAAAAGCGGCTTTAATTGCGCTTCATTTGTTTTTTCTTGTGTCCAATATTCTAAAGATTGATTTTGCTTGGCTGGAGGGAGTGTTATTTCTGAAGGATAGTTTGATAATTCTTGAGGATTTGATGGGGGTAAACTGG